>NZ_AYZC01000014.1 GCF_001436775.1 Lactobacillus acetotolerans DSM 20749 = JCM 3825 | reverse complement strand
ATAAATGTCTTAAAAAGTATCATCAGCTTTGTCAATGTCTTAACTTAATGACATTGGCTATTAACCCTACTTCTTATCTATATATCTACATAAATTACTATTTTTATTTATTTTTTGCCATTGCTTCTTTCCGCATCTTATTTTCACTAATTGCGGTATAAATAAGGAATAAAATGGCTAAACCAGAGGCAATATATAAGACAGCATTACTTGCGAACCAACCAAATTTATTAACCAAAACACCAATTAAAGCTGTGGCAAGGGTCTCCCCAAATATATATTGAAAGAAGCCCATAAATCCAGTTGAAGCACCTACCGCAAACTTAGGTACAACCTCGTTAATCATTAATCCTACAAGAGTAAGTGGTGCATAGATTAAATTGCCCATAATAATTAATGCAGCAATGATTAGAGTATGGTTATCAGTAAAGAAATAAACGGTCAAACAAATCAATACACCAATTACACAAGCAATAGATACCAAAGCTCTGTGACCCTTTAAGGCATCAGAAATGGCTCCAATGATAATGACACCAGGTACTGAAGCTAATTCAAAAATTCCAATTACCCACTTAGCAAAAGCAGGATCAAAGCCTTTATTTTGAACTAAGTATGACGGAATCCAACTTTGGATACCATAACGAACCAAGTACAAAGACATCGATGTTAGGGTAACTGCCCAAACTAACTTATTTTTTAAAATATATTTAATAAAAATTTGACTAATGCTTAAATTAGTTGAATCTGACGTTGATGTTTTCCCATTTCCCAGAATAACTTTATCGCCAGTGTAAGTGGAAATGTCGGGCAGGCCAACTACTTTCGGTCGATCAGCACCTAAAACTAGAATCAAAATACAAATAACAAAGGAAACAACTGACGCTGTGTAAAAGACAGCCGAAATAGAGCCAGCGAACAAGAAAGTTGCAAGTTGAACAACCGCAACACAAATGAAAGAACCAGCATTATGGGCAGATGACCAAATTGAATACATGGTTCCACGCATTCTTGGGCCCCACCATAATTGGATCATCCTTTGACAAGCAGCAGCACCCATTCCTTGAGTAACAGCAATCAAAAACATTAGAAACATCATTAAGTAAAGGTTACGGGTTGAACCTAAGAAAATATTTAAGATAGCGGATAAAAGTAATCCCAGCATTAGATAACGGTTGGAATCACATTTATCGGCTAAGGCACCCATAAATAATTTGGCAATACCATAGCCAATACCGAAACACGAGAGAATTAAACCAATATCAGCCGTAGTAAAATGATAATCCTTCATTATATCGTTTTGCTCAGTCGTAAAAACTAAACGAATAATGTAGTAACCAATATAACCAATACAAGTAGCAAGCAAAACACCTAGTTGGTGCCATTTATACGTACTTGCAATTTTATCTTTAGGAACTAATTTTTTAGAATCAGGCTGTTCTAAAATCCATTTAAACATATTGCCCCCCCTCTCTTCTCAACCCCATAATAGCATTTTCAAGGGAAAGCACTTACCGATATTTTAGGAATTTACGTATTTGTCAGCATTTGCTAATTGCATCCACTTATATAACTTATTTAACAGATATGATCTTTACCTTGTAATTACCGGCAGGAGCAGATACTTCGACGGTCGTCCCTGCTTTTTGTTTCATAATTGCCTGCCCTAAAGGTGAATCAAATGCAATCTTACCATGTGCCAAATCAGCTTCCATTCGACCAACTACCGTATATTTTTCAGTTTCTTCGTCGTCAGCAAATTTAAGTACTACCTTTTTACCTAAATTAACTTTTCCATCATCTTTAGCCCTAATAATTTGAGCATACTTTAATTGTTTACCTAAATAACGTAAACGACTTTGCAGGTGACCCAATTCACGTTTAGCCGTTGTATACTCAGTGTTTTCTGACAAATCACCCATAGATCGTGCTTCTTGTAAAATTTTAATTCTATGGGGACGATCCTTTTTTAACTTAGCAATTTCATCTTCAATTTTTTTATAACCTTCTGGGGTCATTTTTTGAAAGTAAACCATCTTAAATTTACACCTTTCACTTCTAAATAAACTATACGCTGCAGTTATCCACAAGCTATAAATGCTATTATAGCAGTAATTAACTGCATTTTTTAGCACTATACACTTTTGAGTGCTAAATGGTTTATTTTCCTTATAAAGGTACTATAATAATAAGTGTAAGGAATAAGAGATACAAACAATATTCCTTATAAATTAAATAAAATAAAATTTTGAAGGGAAGCTTTAAATTATGGCAAACGATATGATGAACCGTAATAACAATGATATTTTTGATGCAATGAATGATTGGCTTGATTTTCCAAGAAATTTCTTCGATAACAGGGAGATGTCAAGGATGATGCAATCCGATGTTGCAGAAAATGACAAGGAATACACCGTTAAAGTTGATATGCCAGGGATGGACAAGAGCAAGATCAATATAAACTACAATGATGGTGTTCTTAGCATATCAGGCTCAAGAAAATCCTTCAAGGATAACAGCAAGAAAGACAATAGCATTATCCACAAAGAAAGAATGGAAGGTCACATTTCTCGGAGCTTTAGATTACCAAATGTGGTTGCAAGTAACATCCATGCAAAGTATGATAATGGTGTATTGACTATCACCTTACCAAAACAAAGTGCAGGTAATGGCGACAATTCAATTCAAATTGATTAACTTATTATACAAATCGCAAGAAGTTCAAAGATAAGTTGCCAATACAAATAATTCTCTAAGACGAGTTCAGTAATTGAACTCGTTTTTCTTTTGGAATAAAATAGTAAGTAATTTAAAAAAAGATTAAAAAAGGAGAATTTTAAAAATGGCTCATAAATTAACTGTGCAGGAACTGGAAAAGTTCTCTGCCAATTTTAACTCTAACCCACAAAATAAAGTCGTTGCTCGTGCCGCCCAACATAACGGTGTCCTTGAAGCTTCCTATAATGACCGGGTTGAAAGTAATTTAAACCGGGTATTTTCAACGGAATTAAAGACCGATAATGTTACTAACCAAGAACATTCTGGCCGTTGTTGGGAATTTGCAACTTTAAACATTTTACGGCATATTTTTGGTAAAAAATATAAGGCAAAAAAATTCACTTTCTCACAATCTTATAATTTTTTCTGGGATAAAATTGAACGTGCTAATATTTTCTATGACAATATCTTAGCTACTGCTGATCAACCAATTGATTCACGTACTGTTAAAGCATATTTAGATGACGCAGGTGGTGATGGTGGTCAATTCCAAATGGCTGCTGCTTTAGTTGCTAAATATGGTGTTATCCCTTCATATGCAATGCCGGAAAGCTTTAATGCAAATAACACTACCGGTTTTGCAACTGCATTGGGCGACAAAATGAAAAAAGATGCACTTGTTTTACGAAAATTAAAACAAGATGGCAAAGATGACGAAATCGAAAAGACCCGGGAAAAGTTTTTAAACGAGGTTTACCGTATGACAGCTATTGCCGTTGGTGAACCACCTAAGAAGTTCGACCTTGAATACCGCGATGATGACAAGAAATATCATCTCGATAAAGATTTAACCCCACTGGAATTCTTACACAAATATTTAGGTGACGTTGACTTTGATGATTACGTTGTCTTAACAAATGCACCTGACCATGAATACAATAAGTTATATGGTCTGCCATTTGAAGATAATGTTGAAGGTTCATACAAGATTAAGCTTTTAAACGTTCCGATGGAATATTTATCTTCTGCAACTGTTAGCCAACTAAAAGATGGTGAAGCTGTTTGGTTTGGTAATGATGTTTTACGGCAAATGAACCGCAAAACCGGTTATTTAGATACTAATCTATATAAGCTAAATGATTTATTTGGTGTTAACCTCGATATGTCTAAAGCTGACAGATTAAGAACTGGGGGCGGCGAAGTTTCACACGCCATGACTTTTGTAGGTGTTGATGAAGATAAAGGTAATATTCGTCAATGGAAAGTAGAGAATTCTTGGGGCAATAAGATTGGCTCAAAGGGCTTCTTTGTTATGAACAACGACTGGTTCAATGACTATGTTTACGAAGTTGTTGTCCATAAGAAGTACTTAACCGATGAACAAAAAAAGATCGCCGAAGGTCCTGTTACTAACCTACCGGCTTGGGATTCATTGGCTTAATTAAGTTATTAAACTACGCAAAAAGAAGGAAGATCAAAATGATCTTCCTTCTTTTTGTTTAATACTTACAAGTATTAAAAATTATCCAAATTTACTTGTAATTAGGTGCTGACTTAGTCATTTGAACATCATGTGGATGTGATTCACGCAAGCCCGCATTAGTAATCCGGACAAATTGCGCCTTTTCAATTAAGTCTGGAATAGTAGCTGCACCAACATAACCCATACCAGAACGAAGACCACCATCGATTTGAAAGACAATATCTGAAACATCGCCCTTATAGTCGACCCTGGCTTCAACACCTTCTGGAACTAACTTATTAGCCTCATTGACACCACCTTGGAAGTAGCGGTCTGAGGAGCCGTGAGCTTGTGCCATGGCACCAACTGATCCCATTCCACGATATGTCTTATACTTCTTACCATTATCTTCAAAGACCTCGCCAGGAGCTTCTGTAGTACCTGAAAGCATACTACCGAGCATAACGGCATTACCACCAGCAGCGATTGCTTTAACTACGTCACCAGAATATTTAATGCCACCATCAGCAATAATTGGCTTGTGGTACTCACGAGCTGCTGTTGCTGCGTCATAAATAGCGGTTATCTGCGGAACACCAACACCAGCAACAACTCTAGTGGTACGAATTGAACCGGGGCCAATCCCAACTTTAACTACGTCAACACCGGCATCAAAGAGTGCTCGTGTAGCATCCCCGGTAGCAACGTTGCCTGCAATCAAAGTTACTTTTGGAAAATGTTTACGAATTTCCTTGATTTTACGAATAACACCGGCAGAGTGACCGTGCGCAGTATCAATTACGATTGCATCTGCACCCTTTTCAAGCAATGCCTCTGCTCGTTCAAAAGTATCACTAGTGACACCAACAGCCGCAGCAACCAACAATCTATTCTTGGCATCAACTGCAGCTTTAGTAGCATTAGGTGGAACAACTACACTCTTAACATTGGCAACTTCTCCAGCTTGAGCGGTAATAGACATATTCTTATGAATGACACCCAGACCACCTTGAAGAGCCATTGCAATTGCCATTGCACCTTCGGTAACAGTGTCCATTCCGGCACTAATCAAGGGAATATTTAACTTTATATTATTGGCTAACTTTGTACTTAAATTTACTTCGTTTGGCAAAACATGACTTTCTGCTGGAATTAGCAAAACATCATCGAAAGTCAAACCTTTTTTAGCAAACTTCGTATCCCAATTTGACATTGAACAGACTCTCTTTCTACTTAGTTTAATTAACTTAAATTAATCTAACCTTACTAGCCATTGAAAACTTGGTCAAGCGAAAATTTTTAAACATTCCACTCATCCATAAATTCATCAACAAAGTAGCGCATATAATCTGTCCTTCTGTGAGCCTCAACTTTGCCGCTTTCCGTGTTCATTAATTTTTCTAAAGTAAAAAGCTTTTCATGAAAATGGTTAATCGTTGTTTCTGTATGCTTCCGATATTGATCATGATTTACTAATTTTTGTGCTTTTATCTTCGGATCATAAATTTCATTACCATGTTTACCGCCATAAGTAAAAGCACGGGCAATTCCAATGGCACCTAAGCTCTCAATTCTGTCAGCGTCCTGAACATATTGTCCGGTCAGGGGCAATTCATAATGATGTTCAATATTTTGCGAAAAAGACATGTGTTGAATTGTAAATAAAATATCTTTTACTTCCAATTCTTCAAAACCAACCTCAGGTAATAGTTTTTTAATCTTGGCGACAACAGCTGCTGGATCTGCACAGACCTTTTCATCAATTGTGTCGTGTAAGTATCCACCTGTTTTAATAATGGCCACCACACGGCTATTTTCATGTGCATCTGGATGATCTTTTAAATACATCTTGCTAGCTAAATGAGCCACACGCTGACCATGATAAAAATCATGCCCGGTCTTTTCACCCTCTAATTGCTTTTGAACAAAATCAACAATTCTTGTAAGATCCATAATCTACCCTTTCTCATTTTTTTATTCTATTAGTGCATTAAGAATACCACGAGAAAGTGCATTCCTAGCTCACAAAATGCTTCTATTATTTATTCTGCTTGCCATAAACATCAAGCAAAGCATGAAATTCCTGTGCGTCCTTAACCGTAAAAGCAAAGTTTTTCATTATATTTTTTCGCAAGGAAGCATAGGTAAATTTTTGCTTAAAATATTTAGAGAAAAATTTGCGGGTATAATTATCAGCAACAAAAACTGGTCGGTTAAATAAGTAAAGCAGCATTACGTCAGCAGTTTCTTCACCCACACCCTTAATTGCAAGTAATTTTTCCCTTAGTGTGTCTGTATCCAGCTTCTTTAATTCAGAAAAAGAAGTTTGGTACATGCCAAGCACATTACGCACCGTTTTGGCTTTATTGTGATAATAACCGCTCGGCATAACTAGTTTTTCCAATTCTTTATCCGAGAGATTCAATATCTTATCTAACTGAAAGTTGGTAGCAGTTGAAATATTTTTTAATGCCTTCGCAGCATTATTCCAGTTAGTATTTTGCACCAATACCATGCCCAGTAACATCTCAACGTCACTATCTGCAGGCCACCAATGTTGCGGGCCAAGTTTTTTATATAATTGATTGTAAATATTCCTGATTTGTTTATTGCTAAACATATTATCACCAAGCCACTTCCCAGATTTGAACTGGGGGCCTCCTCCTTACCACGGCGGTGCTCTACCTCCTGAGCTAAAGTGGCAATCTTATTGTATCAAAAATCCACTAAGAATTTACTTCCTAGTGGATTTCTTCATTCTTAAAATTTAATTACTTAATTTTTACTAAAGTGTACTTTCTCTTACCTTTACGGATAATAACGTATTTACCATCAAAAGCACTAGACGGATCAACATCATAATCAATTGACTTCTCACGATCACCATTAACATAAATGGCACCGTTCTTTACATCTTCACGTGCTTGCCGCTTAGAAGGTTCAATCTTTGTACCAACCAAGAAATCAACAATATTTTGTTTAGAGTCGGCAGCTTCTGCAGCTGGGGCACTCTTCAAACCTTGCTCAATTTGTTTAACCGATAGGTTCTTAATATTACCAGAAAACAGGGCATCGGTAATCATTTGTGCTTCTTTCAAGCCACTTTCACCATGAACAAACTTGGTAACCTCTTCAGCCAGCTTTTTTTGAGCTTCACGCTTCCAAGGTTCCTTCTTGGTCTTTTCAGCCAAATCATCGATTTCTTCATGGCTTAAGAAAGTAAAGTACTTCAAATACTTAACAACATCGCGGTCATCTTGGTTAATCCAAAATTGATAAAATTCGTAAGGACTAGTCTTTTTCGGATCAAGCCAAATAGCATTACCAGCAGACTTGCCAAATTTAGTGCCATCGGCCTTAACCATCAAAGGAATGGTCAAACCAAAAGCTAGTCTATCAGGGCCCTCCAACTTGTGGATCAAATCAATCCCAGCAGTGATATTTCCCCATTGGTCACCACCACCAATTTGTAATTGAACACCGTTATATTTATTTAAATGATAGAAGTCAACTGCTTGCAAGATTTGGTAGGAAAATTCAGTGAAAGAAATACCATTCTTAAGTCGGCTGGCAACAACATCTTTATCCAACATGTTATTTACTTGGAATAACTTACCGTAATCACGTAAGAAATCAAGCAGGTTCATCTTGCCTAACCAATCCATGTTATTAACGATTTCAAAGTTTTTAGTCCCAAACAAATTCTTCATTTGTTTAGTTATAGCTTTTTTATTTTTATCAATCGTTGCAGCACTTTGAAGAACACGTTCAGAATTACGACCAGATGGGTCCCCAATCGAACCAGTTGCTTCCCCAATCAAAATAACTGGGTGATAACCTGCCATTTGAAACCTCTTTAAAATCATAAACGGAATAAGGTGACCAACGTGTAACGAATCCCCTGTTGGATCAGTTCCACAATACAAAGCCAAATTATCATGGGTTTGTAAATACTTACGTAAGCCTTTTTCATCTGTTTGCTGATTTATGGCTCCACGCCACTTCAAATCTTCTAAAATATCAAATTTTGCCATCGTTTTTCCTCCAACAAAAAACGCCCCTAGATTTCAAAGAATCCAGGGACGACTAAATATTTTTATTAGCCGTGGTACCACCCACGTTTGCACTTATTAAAGTGCCTTATTTCAGTCTTTACGGGAACTACCCCATAGTAATTCACAATTTCGATCTGCCTAGCTTACACTAACCGCTAGTTCTCTGAACGCTGAATCGAAACGCTACCTAATCTTGTTATAATTGATCTTACTAATTTTTCTTTAACCAGTCAACCAAAGAATTACTTGTAAAAACCTTTTGCCTTCAAGCCATAAGCCTTACCAGCAGTCATATCATATTGAATCATTTCGTAGTCATTAATAAGAGCCTTTTGCTTCTTAGTTAAAGTCTTATATTCAACTGGATGACCGTGTTCATTAATCAATTCATAACCCTTATCACCATTAAAGTTGATCGTGATTGCAGGAAGTTCTTTATGAATTTCAGTAAGCAAAGCTTGGTAAGGGGTTACCTTAGAATTAGTTTGTTGCAACATCATGGCAATGAAGTCACTGGTGTTGACATAATTATTAGTTCTTGTAGGTAACTTCGTCTTAGCACCGTGTTCACGAGCATACCTGTTAGAGTAAATGAAGTAACGAGTAGAGTGCATTTGAACCGGATATTGAGCGGTAAAACTTTGTGACAGAACACTTGGATAGTGGTCACCATAGAAGACCAAAGTAATTGGCTTATGGATCTTATCAATTTGGCCAATAAACTTTTTTACAGCCTTATCAGTATATTGTGTACCTTTGATATAGGTAGCCATCTGTGAACGAACAGCAGCTGTGTTGAAGAGGTCTCCAGAAACTCTGCCCATGTATTCATTTCTTGGATACCAGTTGTTATAAGGCATGTGGTTCTGAATTGAAATCAAATTGATAAATTGACCACCCTTACGTTCATTGATCTGCTTGATACCATTATCGTAAGTTGTGTAATCAGAATTATAAGTACTCTTACCTAACTTCTTTTGGTCAATAATCTTGTACTTGGAACCCAAGTAAGCAAATTTATTAAACTTAAATCTATGATAATCTTCAATTCTTGAGTAATAAGTACCAATGAATGGGTGAACAGCTGAACTATAACCAAAGTTCATTCCAATAGTTGGGTAGAATGAATAGTTAGGTACAACTTGAACATATGGCGTCAACGTTGACTTAAACATTCCCATGTTAAGTCCTGTCAAAGTCTCCCATTCCATGTTGGCAGTACCACCACCGTAACCTGCACTAAGCATATTACCGTAAGTAGAGCGGCCCTTCATTGATTGAATAAATTTAACTGGATTTGGAGCAGATTTATCAATCTTTACCGTTGGGAAGGTATACGGATCAACAAAACTTTCACTCAAGTTAAAGATGACCGTTTGTTTCTTAACGTTGTTCTTTCTACCCTTATTGATATCAGCAGCGACCTTCTTATACTTCTCATCCAAATGATTAATGGCTGAAGGAGAATAATTTGCAGGTTTATTCATAACTTGCAAGTCAATGTAGTTCAAAAAGTTCAGAACTGGACCATTAACTTGAATATCCCGTTCAGGGTTCCTAAAGGATTGCTTATTATCAAAATCATGATTAATGTGATAAATCATACCACCATCATGGTTAAACCGCATTGGGGTTAAGAATAAAAGCAAACTGAGAAGTGCCCAGATACCACGTTTCTTCCATGATCCCTTCTTCTTAATTGGAAACTTAACTTCAAGAAAGATATCAAGTGCAATTACAACGATTAATGCAACTGCAATAACGATCAGCATAGTCTTGCCAATCATTGGAACCAATGTCTTCCAGTTAACTACTTCATTAATTTCAGTTGGGTAAATTGGTTCACCACGAAGATTTAACTTGATCTTGTTGGCAATAGCCCAACCAATTGTAATGACGCTGACTAAAATATTAGAAGTCCAGTAGCGAGTAGTAATAAAGTAAAGAATTGTAAATAAGGCATCAAGGAAAATTGTTGTCAAAACAATAGCGAAGAATTTAGTTCCAAGTAAATAAACAGCGGCATTAATATCAGTCGCAGTATTTATTTGGATTCGCATCTTGTCTGATTCAATCAAGAATGAAGCAAAACTTAAAACATAGAACCAGGCCCAAGTAAGAATATTGACCCGATTATTAATAACCCATCTTGAGAATTTACTCCAAACTGTTTGAAGCAGTTCTGGCAAACTATCATGCTGATTTAGATAATCAACGGCACGTGCAAATGGTTTAAATTTAAACAGGTAGCGATCATACAGCCAACCAACTAAACAAGATACGAGTAACATGACAAATATCATGATGATCTTATTAACAGCAGATGAATTGGTAATCCTAAAACCATTCATGAACATTGATGAAATTGGAGCGTCCATGAATACAACTACCGGGATAATATAACGCATTTGCCGTGCACTAAAGGTAACAATCACTTTTCTAAAAATGAGAAAAGCTGCAAGTACCATTAGAAACATAAACGGTGATGTTGGGTTATTTAAGAATTGACTATTCCACTCACCAGCACCTTTATGCCCAAGTACTTGTGACCAGTAGACAGCATTGAAACCGGGGACACCGATTAATACAACGAAGAAAGAAATTATTCCTGCTAAAACAGAAAGCCAAAAGGCTTTTCTAGTAATGTGAATGTGGGAAAGAAACATTCCCCAAGCAAAGAATAAAATAAGGTATAAGCCATAAAAAGAATAGTAGAACTGCATAGTTCCTGCACTAAGGGCAAAGCCCATTAATGTCAAGAAACTAAGTACCAGCAAATTCTGCTTTTCAGATAGTTTATGTTGCAAATCATACAAATATGGTTGAACCAGCATACTAAAAATTAAGCCGGATAAAAGAACCGAGGTACTTGCAATGATTGGGAAGAACACTCCCCATAATCGCCACATAAGAAAATGAGTTGGGTCTTTAAAGAAGAAAGCCAAGTAGTAAACGATTAAGGTGATAATCGCCATAATCCAATACTTAAAGCTCTCGCTTGGATGTACCTTCTTCTTACTAAATACAGCACCAAAAACCATCGGCACTAACATCATAGTCGCATTGCGTGCCATCCCAGGCAGAAAGCGTAAGAATGAGTAATGCGTCCTATTGGCCGCTGCCTTTAGGCTATACATCTGTATCAGCATGAAGAGGGCTGCAGCAAGCAAACAAATAATCTGTACAACCTTTAATGTTTTTTTATTTTTTTTCATGTTTCTAGTCTATGTCCTTACAAAAAACAGATACTCCATTACCGCACTTTCATACCCAATTTTTCTTAATTGAATACAAAATATCAACCCTTTTACCATGGCCGGTAAAATAAGCAACGATATCATGCCTAAACTTAAAGGCCATAATTGCGGTAATGATTAGAAAAACAATTCCTGCCTCCCTTGTTTGAGTTACTTCATAAATACTAAACAAAAGAATAAACATTAATGACGGAATCGTCAAATTTTGCATTACTATTGTCAATAGTAGTGCAATGAGCAGGGTAATCAAGCCCACACGAAAGTCATAAATGATAGAAAGAAGTGCTGCAATAGCTACTCCTTTACCACCATCAAAGTGATTTAAGATGGGAAAACAATGTCCTAAGATTAAACCTAAACCGGCGTAAACTAAATTGATCTTATCGGGAAATAGCAAATGTACAATAAGCAAAGCAATTCCCGTTTTTAATAAATCACCCGCGCAGGTTATTATACCCCATTTTTTACCAAAAACAACACCAATGTTTGCTGTCCCAGGATTACCCGATCCATAGTGAGTCGGGTCTACATGTAAAGCAAAGCGTCCTACAAGCATTGCAGATAAAATATTACCAAACACATAACCAATTAGCGTAGCCCAAATACGCGCCATCAACTACCACCCTCTTCGGTATAATCATCATAGATTTTATAATTCTGAGTTTTAGAACTAGTGAAACTAAAACCACGCTGAATATTGCGTTCATTTTGGTAAGTTTCATTATTATTAATCGTTTCAGGATCGAGTCCCAGCTCTCCACGAACATAATCAGAGACACGCTGCAATTCTTTGGTAGATTGTACCTGATAAGAAGCATCATCAATTTCTGCAGTAGTACCGTGAAGATAATCATTCTTAACCGTCTTAGCACTTCCACGATAATTGACAGCAATCTGCTGTAAAGCATTAAAGGGTAAATTAGTACGAACATTACCTGAGATAGATGACAAAATTGAATCTAAGTTAGACAAGGTACTGACTGAAACAGCTTTTTTAATTAGAGTTGTGATTACCTGGCGCTGACGCTGTTGGCGTCCATAATCACCCTGAGGATCATCATAGCGCATACGGGAATAGGCTAAGGCTCCTGCTCCACCCATATGAGTTAATTTATCTTTCTTAAAGATGTAGCCTCCATACTCAAAGCTGAGCGTTGGCCGAATATTAATGCCACCAACATACCGGATCATCTTCATAATTCCACCCATGTTGACCAGGGCATAATACTTAATTGGAACGTTAATTAATTTAGAAACGCTCGCCATCGACATTCTGGCACCACCAAGTGAATAGGCAGCATTGATCTTTTCAACCCGAAATTGGTTAGAACCTACCATCTGAGCCATGGTATCACGTGGAATAGACATCAAAGTGTAACGTTTCTTCTCTGGGTTAACGACTGCCAAGATAATTGTATCCGTATTACCCATTTTCTCAGTTCGGTCTAATGCACCGGTATCAGTGCCCATAAGCAAAACAGCGAATTTTTTCTTACCATTAAATTCGCCATTTTTTACTTCCACTCGATTATTAGTGTCATAAGTATGATCAACTGCATTCTTAGTCTTAAAATAAACATATGTCGAATAGGCAGCTGCCGCCACTACAAGTATGGCTATAATGCTTATTATCCAGGCTAAAACACGACTCTTTTTCTTATAGTCTTTTGAATGTAATTCAACCCTAGTTTTACTAGGATGATTTTCATTATTCCTCATATTTTTAATTACCTGTATTGTTAATTAGCAATGAATTTATTATAGCAAAAAAAGCAAACCACTGCTGATTTGCTTTCGATATCTTATTAAAATCGTTATATTCTTTAGCTTAATGTCAAAGTCAATTTAAAATCTTGATCACTGCCACCTGCTAACTTTAAATCGTTCATTACGGCAGTTATCTGCTTATTCTTAACGGCCAAATTAAAGTTAGTTGATGCGAATTTTACCTCTTGCTTCTTATCTTTATTAAGATCAATTTCGTTAACCGCTTCTTTACTAGTCCAACCTTCTATAATTGGTAAAACAAATGCTAGCGAAAAAGGCATCTCTTTGTGTGAATTATTTTTTAAATAAAAATCTACGTTTATACGGTTACCTTCAAGAGCATAAGTCAGCACAACTTCAAAGTGATAAGAAAAGGCTTTATAACTTTCATCGTTATCAATTAGGGTAAGGCTGATACGAGAATCACCTTTATCAACAACGGTCCACGGTAAAAGTTTAGCCCAATTTTTCTCTTCATCCATTGAAGGAAAAGCAACCGTTATCTTCTCTTGTGTTTTACCATCTTTAAGATAATCACTACCGCTCTGAGATATTAAGTTCGTCATTTGTGCGCCATTCTCATCAATAGAGACGTGCAAAAGAGAGTTTTCAATTGTTTGCATAGTTCACCCCCAAACTTTCTTCCTTTAAAAAATAGCACTTAACTAGTGCGACTGTCAATTTTAGAAAGAGAGCTTTCATTCTACAACTCGACTAATGAAAGCGATTAATCTACGAGCAATATCACATTAAACATTTTTTACATTAATCAACCAAAAATAGGTAAAAATTTCTAGTTAATAAAAAACATCCCAAATGGGGATGTTTTTCCTATTTAAATTTGGTAATCGATACGATCACGAGACGCTTCAGTTAAATCGGCTGAAACAGAGGCGACAAAAGACCCATCATCCGCAGTCTTTATATCCTTGGGATTACTGCTCTTAGGCAGCTTCTCTTTATTATAAAGGCGACTTGCTAGTGTGTCGGCTGCCATCTTCATAGCATCTTTGAGGCCCTGACCTTCTGTAATGGCTCCTTTAACATCTGGAAAACTGATTACATAAACATCATTTTCTAGTGGTTTAAAAATTGCTGGATAGGTTACGATTTTATGGTTCAATTTACTACATCCCCCTCATAATGTGTTGACACTTCAGTATTAATGATAACCCCAAAAATAGGAAATGACTTAGCAAATGACTTATAATTATTTTTTGCCCAATAAAAAATTCCTAACCACTTGGTTAGGAATCCTTTATTTTAGTTAGATAAATTACTTGTCCAACTTTTCCTTGTTAACAACGTTCAACTTCTTGTCAAATGTATAAACAACTGGTTCACCGGTCTTCATTTCTAAGTTCATGATGTCAGCATCAGAAATGTTTTCAATGTACTTAGTCAATGCACGAAGTGAGTTACCGTGAGCGGCAATAACAACGTTCTTACCAGCAAGTAAGTCTGGAGCAATGTGATCTTCCCAGAATGGCATAACTCTTGCAAGGCATACCTTTAAGTTTTCTGTTCTCGGAATGATATGGGGATCAAGGTTTGCATAACGACGGTCATGAACTTGGCTGTACTTAGAATCATCATCAATTTTTGGTGGTAAAACATCGTATGAACGACGCCAAATATGAACTTGCTTCTTACCATACTTTTCAGCAGTCTTGGTCTTGTTTAAACCTTGAAGGCCACCGTAGTGACGTTCATTAAGTCTCCAGGTCTTCATTTCTGGAACCCAAAGTTGGTCACTTTCTTCAAGTACGTAGTGTAAAGTCTTGATAGCACGAGTTAATACTGAAGTATAAGCTTGGTCAAATTCAAGGCCATGTTCCTTAATTAACTTACCAGCATTCTTGGCTTCTTTAACACCTTCATCTGAAAGGTCAACGTCGATCCAACCAGTAAATCTATTGGCAAGATTCCATGCACTTTGACCGTGACGAATTAAAACTAATTTCGACATGAAATATCTCCTTTGAAAATTCAATTCTTCATTTATTATTTTACACATTTAAAAAATTTTTTCATAGAGGTAAACGAAAAAATAACATTTTTTAAGGTTTAGATTTACGATACAATAGAGTTTGCTATTAATAATAAGGAAAGAGATTTATTACTAATTATGAAATTTAAGAAATTAATTGTTGGAATTACCGTATTAGCAGCTTTGGTTGTAACGGGTTGTTCTAAGCAGCAAAAAAAAGCGCAACCTATTTTAACCAAAACTCAAGTAATTAATAAATCACAAAAAAGCTTTAAGAGCGGACAAGTAAAACAGTCGCTCACTTTGGGTACAGATACTTCCGCACAGGTAATCACGACTGATACTGGTTTTGGTGGTACCCCAACCGTCTTCCACATTAACTACCAAACCCAAAATAAGGGTAAGACTCAGAACGCTGAAGAATGGGTTAATATGAATAATCTGTATCTAAACGGGCAAAATACCTGGTACAGAACAAAGCTTGATGATTTCAGTGGTCACAGTTATGCAGATATGGTCGATGCAACGGTTAATAACAAGTTGATTTTCAATCCTTCTACCACCTTGACCAACGCTTATAAAATGAAGCGCAATAAAAACACTTATACCCTGACAGCTAATATTAGCAACCAGAGTTTAATGAAGAAAGCTGCTGACCCAATTTGGACTACAACCGGTCAAAGCCCACAGCAGGAAAAAGCCTTCCAGCGTATCCAAAAGTATGGTAAATATAAAAACATGACCGTTAAAATGGTTGTTAAAAACAAAAAGCTAACGAATTTCCAGTACTTTGTTAATATGAAGATAGGAAATTCAATGAAACTCCGCTTAGGTCAAGTTTATAGTAATTTCGGCAGCCATGACTTTTTAAGGGTACCTGAAACTGCACTGAATGCTAAACCACTTCCTAAGAACAACAAGAGTAAGAAATAAGTGAGGCTTAACAATGAAATTAGGAATTGTTGGCAGTGGAAAGATCGTCCACGATTTTTTAACAACTGCAAACAAAATTGATAATTTAGAGCTTGCTGCCATCTCTACCACTAAACGTAGTGAAGGCATAGCGCAAGATCTAGCTAAGAAATATGATATTAAGGAAGCTTACGCTGATAATGACCGTCTCTACCACGATTCAACCGTCGACACAGTTTACGTCGGCGTTCCCAACTTTCTGCATTATGATGTAGCTAAAAAAGCTCTTGAAGCTGGCAAAAACGTCATCTGTGAAAAGCCATTGGTTGAAACAATTGACCAGGCTAAAGAACTTAAAAAGATTGCAGATGAAAACGACCGGATCATAGTAGAAGCAATCACCAACATTCACTTGGAAAACTACAAGCAAATGAAAAAAGATCTTAGTGAAATTGCTCCTATCCACATCGTATCTTTAAACTTTACCCAATATTCAAGCCGTTACGATAACTTCTTGAAGGGTATTATTGAACCGGTCTTCGATCCTAAGAAAGATGGCGGTGCCTTGATGGATATTAACATTTATAACATCCACCTAGCAGTTGGTTTATTTGGAAAGCCAAAGAAGGTACAGTATTACCCAGTAATGCAAAAGGGTATCGATACTTCGGGCATTTTAAATATGATTTATCCAGGGATGCAGGCATCCCTGGTTGCAGCAAAAGATTCCTATGCTAACCAGCGTTCTTATATTGAAGGTGAAAAGGGAACTATTTACTTCGATGGTTCACCTGGTGTCTTATCTAACTTCAGCGTTGATCCAAAAGACGGCGAAGTAAAACACCATAAACTCAACAAGTATCCGCACAGGATGGCAAGTGAGTTCAATGACTTTGTTCAAATCATTGATCATCATGATACTAAAACAGCTAATAAGTTATTTGATCACAGCATGGCTGTGATGGACGTATTGGTTGCAGCTAAGAAATCATATATGTAAATTGTGAATCAGAATAAAATAAAACCGTTATCTTTAATCAGGTAGCGGTTTTTGCATGCAGAAAAATATACATAACTTTCAAAGTTCATTTGTTTGAAAAATTTCTTTTAAATAATTACCTACATTAGTAAAAGGATCATCATTAATCATGTCGTGATGAATCTTATATAATTTATCAGCATTGTCTTTGGCGAATTGAACATTATCAAATAAAAATGGACGTAATTTTCTAATATCTACACCCTTAAAATCTTTATAATCTTGATCAAAATACTTAGGACCAGAAAGTTTTTTAAATAGTTCATCACTACTATAACTACTAAAAACTGGTTCAAAATGCATTAAAATCCAAATTTCAAAACAAATAGATGAGAATAATATTGTTATATTATTTTCTCGTGCTAATTTTTTACATCTTAATAATTCTTTTTTATCATGTTTATCCCTATCAAAAACTACATAGATAGGATCATTAGCTTTTATTTGTTTATTTTTCTTTTTATCGTTTATCGCCTTATTAATTAATTCTTCACCAGAACGATCCAGTGATTTTATCTTTATACCGGATCTAGATGGATCTAAAACAGAAACACTAAAACTTCTATACTTTTGCTTTAACATTTTGAAATAGTTTGCTTAGGTTTCACCCTCACAAAAGAGATAAATACTTTTCTTAACAGAAACATGTTTACGCTTTGTTCGACTCATTTGTATCTCCATTTAATTTTTGATATGTAGATTTCAATACATCCATCAATCCATCAACATCAATAACTGGCATTGCACCATATCTGCCTTTTAAGTATCGCTTAGCAAGTGATAAATCTGATCTTCCTATATTTCTAGAATCATTGAAATCGAAAATTGATTTCAGATCACTGATACCTTTAAAATCCTTATCTAATAAATAAATTTGATCAGTTCTAAGATTATTATCTAATAACTGTAAATCATGGGTCGTTAATATAAATTGATTATTGTTTTCTGCTGAATTAAAAATAGTAATTAATGCACTAGCTAATTCATGATGTAGCGAATTATCAAATTCATCCATAATAATAGTTTTATTATTTTTATGTACTTGAGCCCAAATGATTAATAAAGCAATAAGACATACTTGTGCTGTTCCAGTAGATTCAGCCAATATTGGCATTTTCTGTTTTCCAACTACTTTTCCACTTGAATCATATACTTTATGTTCTGTGAACAACTGTAATGAGTTTACCGACATGGGTAAATTCATTTTATCGGCAAAATCTTTCATATCAGGATTAATTGTAAGCGGAACTTTTTCTACTTCTAAATCAATAATATTAAAATCAGCAAACTCTAAAAAAGATACTAATTCATTTTTCAAATCATTATTTTTAATTAATCCCAATAAATATTGTGGGATACCAATTGGCTCAGAAGTTACGTAAATAAGATCTTCTCTGAACCAACGATAAACATTAGCAGAATTTTGGTCATTATTTTGTTGCGCAAGAAATAAAAAAAGAGCATTTTTTCTTAATTTCGAAGAAAGTCCTTCTAAAGATTTAGGTAATTTAACAAACCTTTGCAATTTTCTTTCAAAATAAATTTTTTCTTTATCTCCTGAAAGTAAAGATAATTTCTCATAAGTTATCTCATCAGCATTATATTTAAAAGAATAATTATAAATTTTATTAGCAACTTGAATTATTATACTGAATCCAGTATCTCCTTTTGTTTCATCGGGATCAAAAGCAAATGGATTATATGGAAGTTGATCTGTAACCGAAGCAGTTCCCCCGCGTTCTACGATTCTATCCATTGTACGAAGAGCATTTAATAATTCAGTTTTACCTGATCCATTAGGCCCAAGTATTAATAAATTCTTTAATAGAGAAACTGGGCCATCTTCAAAAGTATTTATACCCTTATACTTTCTAAGTCTTTCACCGGTTTCAGCTGATAAAATTGTCTCATTTTTAAAAGAGGCAAAGTTTTTAACTTTAAATTCAATTAACATTATTAAAGCCCCCCTTTTATTCATAATTTTAGCATATTTTGCCATTTAATCACAGAATTCTGTGATTAAATCTTATAAAGCACAAAAAGGCTCAACTTCGATTTTTTATCGAAATTGAGTCTTTTTTTATAGTTATTAGTCAATGAAATGAATTCAAAATTGGTATTTTACTATTATTTTTTAATTATAGTTCCTGTACCATTATTCAGATAATCTTCTACATTTTCGAGTGAGGTAATCACTGCCTTCGCATCAGGATTCTTACTATTCTGAACAAAGGAGATGGCTGCCTGTACCTTAGGAAGCATTGAGCCTGGAGCAAATTGTTTCTCAGCAATAAAGCGTTTCATATCGGCTACAGTTACTTCTTCCAACTTCTTTTGATTCGGTTTATTAAAGTTAACATAAACGTTATCAACAGCGGTTAAAATAATTAACTCATCAGCTTTTATTAATTCAGCCAATTTTTCAGAAGCTAAATCTTTGTCAATGACTGCTTCTTTGCCAATTAAGCGGTTGGCCTCTTGAACGACAGGGATACCACCGCCACCGACAGCAACTGGAATATTACCAGAATCAATAATTGCTTTGATAGTATTGGCTTCTTTAATTGCCAAAGGCTTTGGGGAAGGAACTACCCTTCTATAACCACGACCAGAATCTTCAATCATCGTAAATTCAGGATTTTCTTTCTTAACTTCTTCAGCTTTTTCTTTGTTATAGAACGGACCAATTGGTTTTGAAGGATTTTTAAAAGATGGGTCCTTTGAATCAACAATTGCTTGGGTTACTACGGTAGCAACTTCTTGAGCAAGATTATTTTTGCTTAATTCTTCTCCTAGTGCATTCTGCAACCAATAACCGATACTACCCTCAGTCATTGCTACAGCAGTATCAATTGGCATAGGCGGATTCTCTTCACTTGAACCAGCCGCCTGTTGTAATAACAGGTTACCAACTTGTGGTCCGTTACCATGAGCGATGACTAATTCATCACCGCTTTTAACAAACTTAACCAATTGTTTGCTGGTTTCCCTCAAAGCTGCCTGCTGCGCCCTAGCGCTAGCATCTTTAGATAAAATTGCGTTGCCACCTAATGCAACTAAAACTCTGGCCGTCATTTGCTCACCCTCTTCTCTAATTAGGCTTCAGGTACTTGCTGAGTAATACAGTGAATATTGCCACCGCCAAGCAAAATTTCTCTTGCAGGAACGCCAACAATTTTACGGTCAGGATAACATTTCTGCAAAGTTTCCTTGGCTTTTTTATCATTTGGATCGTTAAATAATGGGTAAACAATACCACCATTGGCGGTGTAATAGTTTACGTAAGAAGCAGCCAAACGATCTCCTTCTTTACGTGGCAAAGTACCATCAACAGCGTCAACACCAGCTGATTCCTCTTTGGTAATCTTAATTGGCTTTGGTAAGTACAATTTAGTTACCTTAATCTTTCTGCCCTTGGCATCGGTCGCATTCTCTAATACATCTAAATCAGCCTTTGATGCAGCATATTGTGGATCATTTTTATCATCAGTCCATGCCAAAACGACGTGACCTGGAGATACAAAGTTAGCAATATTATCAACATGACCGTTAGTTTCATCAAGATAAATACCCTTTGGTAACCAAATTACCTTTTCAGCACCTAAATATTCTTTCAAAACTTCTTCAATTTGTTTCTTCGATAATTGTGGGTTACGGCCTTGAGACAAAAGACACTCTTCAGTAGTAATTACTGTTCCTTCACCATCGACATGGATAGATCCGCCTTCAAAGGTAAAGTCATCTAAACGGTAGCGATCAACGTGTTCTAATTCCGCCATCTTTTGAGCGACACGGTCATCCTTATCCCATGGGAAGTAAAGGCCATCGACTAAACCACCCCAAGAATTAAAGTGCCAGTCTACTGCACGCATACTGCCCTTATCATTCTTCACAAAAGTTGCTCCACAATCACGGATCCAGGAATCGTTATTGGATAATTCAATTACTTCAACATTGTCTGGTAACATTGTTACCGCATTTTCATATTGATCATCGTTGACCCCGACAGTAACATGTTCAAATTGAGAAATTGCTTCTGCAACTTTAACAAAAGTTCTTTGAGCAGGCTTACCACCATTGCGCCAGTTATCTGGCCTTTCTGGCCAAAGAATATAGACACCCTTGTGAGCATCAAACTCACCCGGCATTCTAAAACCATCTTTTTTTGGACTTGAATTTAATGTTTTCATCTTAATTACCTCTATATACTACTTTTCCATTAACCATTGTCATTACAGCTTTAGTGTTAAGCATTGTCTCAGGTGATACCTTCAAAATGTCTTGGTTTAAAACCGCCAAATCAGCTAATTTCCCAACTTCCAAAGTTCCTACTTCATTTTGCCGGTGTGCACATGAAGCTGAACCTGAAGTATAAGCTCGTAAAGCTTCTTGGATATTAACACTGTTCTGTGGTTCCCAAGCTTTTCCACCGGTAATTGCTTTCCTGGTTTCCGCATTATACATATTTTGGTACGGATTATAATCAACAACCGGAGTATCGGTTCCAAAAGCAATCTTCACACCACGGGCAAGGTAATGTCTAAATGGCCACATCATTTTTATTCGGTGCTGACCCAAATCTTTTTCTTCACCGTGAGGATCAATTAAAGCATGTGCAGGCTGAACTGAAGCAATAACATGTAAATCTCTTAACCTCTCAATGTCTGCTTCTTTGATGTTTTCAAGGTGTTCAATATTAAATTGAACATTTTTGGGCATATCCTTGCCTAAAGCCTTTTCAACATATTCATAGACATCCAAGGCTTTGGTAACTGCTTCATCACCAATGGCATGAATCTTAACGTTGTAACCTTCTTTAGCGGCCTTTAATGCTCTACGTTGCATTTCTTCCGGTTTTACAGTTAAGTGCCCGACGTCGTTTGGAGTCTTAGCATCACTATATGGTTCCGATAAGAACGCGGTGTGCATGCTGGAAACACCATCGAAGAATGATTTAAATCCAGCAACTCCAAGCATAGTGTCACCCTTAGCCCGGCCACATTCATCAGTCATTCGGTGAATACGGGTGAAATCGTCGAGCAAAGTTGGATACATATTAACCCGGACAGTTAATTTGCCTTCGTCTTCAAGTTTCTATCCAGAATTTGATCAGAATGGGGAACAGCACCACTAGCCACATCATCTAACTGAGTCATACCCAAAGCGTTCATTCCGTGAGTAGTTTTACTTAACAAATCAGCCATCGCTGACTCATCAGCCATCAAAATCTTGGTTGATAGCTTCATGAAGGTTGCTTCACCAAAAATACCGCTGAGCTCACCATTTTTTAACCTACCAAAATTAGGATTATCTTTAGTATTTTCATCCGTACATCCTAGTTTCTTTAAGGCTATGGAATTAACCCAACCAGTATGACAATTAGAATCCATCAAAATCACTGGTGTATTTGGAAATGCTTTATCTAAACTCTCCTTAGTTGGTAAAGTCTTGTTGTCAAAGAGCAGCTGATACCAGCCCATACCAATAAGCCAACCACCGATTAAGTTTTCAGGTTTATCGTATTTCTTAACAATTTCCACACATTTTTCTTCAGACTTGGTGTTATAAAGGGGTGCACATTTGCCCGAATGCATTAAGGCCGTCATCAACATATGAGCATGACCATCATGAAGACCCGGAATGACCAAATGATTACCATAATCTAAAACTTTTGTGTCAGGATCAACATATTTATCTAGATCTTGGAATCCTACGTAAATAATCCGATTATTCTTAATAGCAATTCCGCCATAAATAGTCTCATCACAATTTCCGGTCCAAATATTCGTACTCTTTACAACTTCATCAGCATGGGTCATTTGTATTCCTCTTCCCTATTAAGGCGGATTTCCTTTACTAAGAAAATCATAGCAACAGCAAAGGCAATAATATCAGCTACTGGCTGTGCAAACCAAATACCTTTAATACCGACTGTATAAGCGAGAAGTAAAGCTAAAGGACTAGCACAAATTAAGAATTTCAAAACTCCTAAGAAGGTAGAAGCTCCAGCTTTACCAATAGCTTGGTAGTAACCAGACATCATGTTGACGCTTGAGCCTAAAGCAGTTAACCCAACTACAATAATTCCAGATGTGGCAGTAATGTTTACTACCGTTGCATTTGAAGTAAATATTGCGGCAATGGGGTGAGCAAACAAGGCAAAAATAATGGTTAAAAAGGCTACCGAAATAATATTGGTAATAATACTAATCCTCAATAATTGAATTAAACGTCCATGTAATTTTGCACCATAGTTATCACTAGCAATTGGCTGCATCCCTTGCATTAAACTTTGAGTAACCAAATTTAACACATAGAAGATATAGCCGTTAATCAAACCAAACGCAGCAATATCATTATTATTACCAAAATGGCCTAAAACTAAGTTCATTAACCAGTTATAAATAGCACTTGATAGGGTTATTAAAATAAATGGCAGTGACAAAACAATAGCACGCTTCAAATCTGCCCAATTGAATTTTAAATTCAAGGAAAGATGATATTTATTCTTAGGATTAAGAAACGGAATAATCGAAAATGTGAATAATCCGAGACTCAAGCCGTAATAAATAGCAGAAGCTATAATTCCTAGGTGAACAATGAAGATGCCCCAGTATAATTCAGCTATGGCAATTACAGCTGAAAGGGCAGTAATCCAACTTGCCATACCAGGCTTTTCATCTACTCGCAGCATTGAAACGCCTACTTGACCAACAAAGCAAAATGGATAACCAATCATAAAGACCCGGATAAATTCAACGGTCATTTGTTTAATTGGACCCTTAGCTCCCAAAATGCTTGCTATTGGGTTAGCAAATACAGCAATTAAAATCGCTAAGGCAACTGAGAAAATTAAGGTAAACCAGAAACCATCATTCCAGATTTTCCTAGCCTTTTCATCATTTCCTTTTCCTTTATATTGGGCTGCAATTGTTGTAATCCCAATTCCTAACCCAGTACCAACCGCATCGTTAAGTAGTTCTACCGGCATAATAATACTTACCGTAGCTAGTCCAAGAGCTCCCAGGCCATTCCCAGTAAAAATAGCTTCCAGCATGACCATCACACATTGTGCGAGCATCCCAGCTAACGTTACAAAACCATACTTAAGAAAGAGTTTATTGACATTCTTTGTTTCAAATTCGTTCGTTTGGGAGGTAGCTGACTTCATAATCCTCACCTACAATCTTGTAAAAGACTAATATTTAATACCTAATTCCTTGTTATCTTGATATGGCTCCTTAGCAAGCATTTCATCAAGTTCGCCTTGATATCTTTCAGCTAAAGCTTTAGAAGCATGTTTCATATTAGGATTCAATAAGTAAACAAAGATTGCACGCATTGCGGTCTTTCTGTTTTCTGCTTGATCCCAAACAATTGAATGGTTTCCGTCAAGTACAGAAGCAGTAACTTCTTCACCACGGCTAGCTGGTAAACAGTGCATAAATTTAACATCTGGGTTACCGGTCTTCTTTAATAAGTCATCACTAACTTGGTACTTAGGATAGAAGATCTTCATATATTGATCTTTTTGAAGTTCTTTATCGTATAAGCCGTACCAAACATCTGTATAGATGAAGTCAGCACCTTGCAAAACTTTCTCATCGTCAGAAATTTCAATTGAACCGCCATTTGCTGCAGCAATCTTCTTAGCATGTGCCAAAACATCTGCTGGCATCTGATTTGACTTAGGACCAAATTGAGCAAATTTCATTCCCATTTGGGCACAGAAGAACATGGTAGACATTGCCACTTGGGTAGCGTCACCAACAAAGACCAACTTAATGTCTTCAAGTTCTTTGCCCTTAGGGAGATTTTCTTCAATAGTAGTTAAATCACCAAGAGCTTGGGTTGGGTGACTCTTATCACTCATAAAGTTAACAACTGGAACTTGTGAATACTTGGCTAAGCCTTCAATTTCCTCATGACGGTTAACGCGGGCACCTAAGATATCAAGCAAACGGCCTAAAACATGACCGGTGTCGTCTAAACTTTCGTGACCGCCCTTGCCTAATTGAATTTGACCAGGTGCAAGGTAAAGAGCATGACCACCAAGTTCTGCCATAGCGGCTTCTGCTGAGTTACGGGTACGGGTGGAAGTTTGTTCAAAAATCATACCTAAATTCTTGTTCTTCAATAATTGTGGGTAATAACCATGTTTGATTGAATCTTTGATCTTTAAACCTAAATCAACCATATATTGCATTTCTGCTTTTGAAAACGTAAATGTATCGATGTAATCTCTTTTTTCCATAACTAATAACTCCTTTGTGAAAATTTTTATTTCCTCTTGACATTTTTTATCTTACAAGGAGTTATTAAAAATGTAACCGATTCCAGGTATTCTGCTAAATCGTTAAAGCTAAGGAACCATGTTTCATATAGTGAAACATTTTACAATGCATTAATGGCAGTATTAGAAGGTATTTTTCTAAAATAAATTAGCCCCGTTATGTATCATTTTGTGATTATTTGTTTCAAAGACCCCGTAATTTATTACATTTCACATTCTCCCTAATATACTCAAGACTGTAGGTGCATTAAGCTACATTTTCGTTAACTCTACTCATTTTCTTTAGTATTCTTATGTTAAAGGGAAGTAAAAAGGCGCAAAATAAAGGCAGTTAAGTTATTAAAAACAAGGAGATAATTTATGGAAATTACAAATTCAACTCCAAAAAATGATAATTATCAAATGGTGCCAGATTATACATTCCAAAAAGAGATTTTCATGATTTGGCCGGAACGTTCTGACAATTGGCGTAATGGCGGCAAGCCCGCTCAAATTGCTTTCACTAAATTAGCTAAAATAATTAATGAATTTGAACCAGTCACAATGCTGGTCAATGAAGATCAATACGAAAATGCTAAAAACAAAGTGGGAGACTTTGCCAGGGTCATCGAAATGTCCTCAGACGATGCATGGGCGCAAGATACCCTGCCAATTTTCCTAAAAAATAATTTGGGACAGGTGCGTGCTGTTAACTTTCAATTTAACGCTTATGGCGGTTTAATTGACGGTTTGTATTTTCCTTGGAAAAAAGACAATCAATTAGCAATCAAAACAGCTGATCTTCTCAGGTTAGACTATTACTCTAACCAAAATATCGTTGAAGGCTGCTCAGTAATAACCGACGGTGAAGGAACTGTTATTACTACTGAGGACGTTCTTTTAGCAGAAGACAGAAACAACGGTGCTACCAAGAAATTCATTTCAATTTTATTGAAAGAATATTTAGGTGCTAAAAAGATAATTTGGCTCAAACATGGTTACTTTTTGGATGAAACGGGTGGCGACATTGACAACATGGTATCTTTTATCAAGCCTGGAGAAATTGCTTTAACCTGGACTGATGATAAGAATAGCCACATCTACCCTGCCTGCAAAGAAGCGTACGATATCTTATCCCAAGCTACAGATGTCAAGGGCAGAAAATTTAAAATTCATAAATTTCAAATACCACATCCGCAAAGGTTAACCAAAAAAGAGAGTGAAGGAATTGATTCAATCAACGGACTCATGTCGCGAGCAGTTGGTCAGGTCTTGACCGCTACGTATGTTAGCTACATTACATTGAACCAAGCTATTATTTATCCTGAATTTAATGATCCCCAAGATAAAATTACCAAAAAGCACTTACAAAGAATTTATCCAAATAAGAGGATCATTCCATTCCCCGTACGCGAAATACTAATCGGGGGCGGTGGATTACACACCGTTATTAAAGCAATTCCTAGATATTAGGAGGATATAACAATGAATTTCTTTGAGATAGCCAGTTCGCACTTAAAAGATTTAACTGAAAACGAACATAAGCTTTTTGAATTTGTTGTTTCCAATATGGAAGAAATAAATGGTAAAAGTATTCGGGACGTTGCATCTATGGCATACGTCTCAACCGCTACTTTCATCAGATTTGTCCGTAAAATTGGCTTTTCGGGTTACAGTGAATTTGCGACAGTTATCAAATTTACTCTTATTAATCGGAATGAGAACCCCGATAAAAATATTTTTTACACTGAAAATAATTCTTATAGGGAAAGTTATTTAAAGAACATAGAAGAAACAATCCGCGTTTTAAAGGAAAAACAGTTAAATTTAATAGCAAGTGACTTACGCAAAAAGCCGGACATCTACTTTTTTGCGAAAGACACAACAAAACATTTAGTTGAATACTTAGATTTTATTTATTCAATGGCAGGCTTCAGAGTCTTTTTCCCAAGAGACGAAAATTACCGTAAAATAGCTGAAAAGCAAATAAACTCAAATAGCATTGTTTTTATTATGAGTTACAACGGAGAAAACAAAGAATTCATACAACTGATTAGTGAATTAATTAAAAAAGATAAGGCGCCTCTGATTGTTTCGATCACCGGTGCTGACAACAACACCATTCAGAACCTAAGTAACATAAACTTTTACCTATTTACAGACGAGCTTAAAGTTAATGGTGTAGATATTAGTTCGCGCATTTCTGTGGCAATTATTATGGAATTGATTCTCTACCAGTATATTTATAACAAGTAAAAAATAATTAAAAATAAAACTCCTGAACTAGACAAAATCTAATTCAGGAGTTTTTCTTATACAATCAAATTTAATAATACCTATTTTTCACTTAAGACCCGTCTGACATGGTCAGCAGCCTTAAACTTACCTGAGAATACTAACTCATCCCCGGGCTCGATTACGGTTGAACCATGCGGCGCAAGCCACTGATTTCCACGCCGAATACGACTAACGGTAATCTGATCAATGAAGTCCCAGTCCATTAACTGCCGTCCTGTATAACGGGTATTGCGCACAACTACTGAGTAAAGGACATTCTTAGTATCTGTCAAAACTTTATAGACAGCAGGAGATTCAATTAAAGCGCGCATTAAGGAAGAAGTAACCGTACTAAAGTTAAAGATCTCCATTCCCTTATCATGTAACTCCTTTACAGTTGCTACATCTGCCTGATTCTGGCACACGATAATTCGCTTGAAAATACCACTCTTCTTTGCCATTTTAGCTAAACGAATATTTTCTTTATCACTATGTTGAGCTGCTACAAAAATATCGCCATCAAAAACACCGGCATCTTCTAAGCTTTTAGCATCCAAATCCTTTAATAAAGTTAAATTCGGTACCCGACTTTTGTAAGTATTGTAGTTTTCATTACTAGCAGTAAACAGATTGACTAAATACCAATTATCGTGCAGATCGTTTGCAACCGGCACAGTAAGAGCGTTGGCTCCTAAAACAACCACACGCTGCTTAATTCGATCTTCTGGTCGCAATTTAAAGGATGCATTAAAGACAATTGGGCACACAATACATACAATCACAGCTGCCAAAATGAACACATCAGATTGGGTTGAAGTAATTGCACGCAGCTTACGAGCAACTTCCAAAGTTGGCAAGACAATCGTAATTGTTGTAGCCGTTAAAAAGCCACCCGCAAACGCATTGCGCTTATCAAACTTTCTCATGTACACTGCCACAACCGGTAATTTTGCTATGAATAAGAAGAGCACAACGACTGGTAAAAGCATTAGTGATGTTGGATGAGCAAACAATGTTTTCAGATTCAAGTTTACCCCAGTCATAATGAAGAAAATTGGAATAAAGAAACCATAACCAATCGAAGTCAGTTTATCCTTGGTGGCCTCGCTTGGTTCAAGCAGTTTCATGACCATCCCTGCCAAGAAAGCACCTAAAATATTTTCGGCACCAACCTGCATAGCAACGGTGACTAAAGCAAAAATCAGGAAGAAAGCTAGACGAATATCTAATTGCGTTGTAGATTTCGTTACTTTGGTAAACCATAAATAAGGTTGTTTGAAATGCCAAAGCAAGAAAATCGCCGCAGCAAACAATAAAATGATCAACCACAATTTTTCAGCATTGCCACCATTAATTGAGGCATAAATAGTCAAAAGTAAAAGTGGTATAACTTCACCCATTACAGCTGTGAGTAAAATGGTTTGACCAATTGGACGGTTAAGAATATCCTTCTCCTTTAACGTGGCAATAACCACACCAAGAGCAATGGTCATAAAAAGTATTGTGGCTAGCATAACATCGCTGAATAAGCCCAACCACTTCAAGATAAAGGCTAGAATAATTGCCATAATGGTTACGCTAATATAGGCTAATCCAGCTGTTGGCAAAGGATCAACCATCTTACCAGCTTGTGATTTTCCCTTGGGATTGTTCTTTCGTTTTAATAAATCAAAGTCAATTTCCATCCCCGACAGGAACATCAAGATAATCACACCTAGGTTGGATAGAAAAGATAGATCATGGATAGGGGTAATTAAGTTAAAACCACTTGCACCCATAATAATGCCTGCGATAATCTCAGCAACAGCTGTTGGTACGGCATTAAATTTGAAACGAGCCATAAAAATGGGAATGACTAACGCTAACAAAACAACTAAAAATAATGATAATTGTGCCAAAAAGTTACCTTCTTTCATTTATTGAAGATTATACAAAATATTCACTATAAATGTTACTTGATTATAAAATAAAAGAGCAGTCTAATGACTGCCCATAATATAATTTATTTAAAATAAATCACTATGTGATCCAATTGCTATTAAAAATATATTCTCATCATTCTCAGCATATATCAATAAGTGATCTCCACTATGACCATCAAAATGTAATTCTATAATTTGAAATTTAGTATTTGGACCAAACCTTTTTTGAAGTTGTTTTAAAAATTTATTGGTTAAAGTTAAGTGATGCGGATAAAAATAATTTGGTATTTTTATACTATTAAACAAACAATATATAATATAATCCCATGGAGATCTTTTTTTATTATCAAATGGCACTGTTCCAGTAAAGATGGAGTTCCAATCAAAATTTTTCTTTACTTTTCTATATTGTTTTTTAAATTTATTTATAAAAAATATATTCTTAGTCTTCATTTAATAACTTCTCTAATTCTTTTGGATTGGAAGCTTTGTGAAGTTTACTATTATCAGCATAGGCATTGGCAGTTTCAAGTAAAGAATCTTGAACCATTTTATTGGGATAACCAAAATCTTTTGGTAATCCACTATTAGCAACTTCAGTAACAACAATACGCATATATTCTGATATAGACAGACCGTGATTTTTTAATTGTTCTTCAGCCTTATTTTTTACATTACTATTAATCCTAGCCGTAATCCTTGCATCTTCCATATTTACCACCTCATCTATATTGTACACCGATCGACATCCACTTACTATAAATTCATATTTGAATTATAGTATCAAAAAAACGACCACCAGAAAATATCTTCTGATGATCGTAATTAAATGATAAATTATTTTATTTATCTAAAGTTAGCAACCTTAACAAATTGGCTAGGACTAATGTGGTAATACTTCTTACCATTGATAGTCACTCTAGCACCATAAGTTCTTCTGTAGTTACCTCTGTACAACTTAGAAGAACCAACACGAATACCAACTGTGTCATAAATATATGCATTGTGAGTCAATTTCCGGTTAGAACCGTTGATATTACCGGCAACAACATATTGATTCTTACCAATTTGTAAGTACTTAATACCAGTAATGGTCTTTTCACCAGCAACAGTAACTTTCGTACCAGCAGGTTTCATAGCTGAATTAGTACGCTTACCATTTTCATCGTAAACATAAGCTTCATGCATCAAAGTCTTCTTGCTTCCGACAGGAGCTTGACTTGATGAAGAAGTTGAATTATCGGTATCAGCATTAGGATTGGTGTTACTTGTAGCTGGAGTACTTGGATCCTTTGGTGTCTTGTCAGTACTACCGGCTTGTAAATCATAGTAATATTGAATCAACGGAACAAATTGATCCATTGAGTAACCCCACTTTGCAAAGTAGCCATCTGGGTCAGTATGATCAGTGCCACCTAAGAATCTAGATACAGCATGGTGAGACCATACAGTACCTTTACCAGTGTGAGTAGCATTGGTTGGCTTTAAATTATAACGGTGAAGCATCTTCGCTGCATAAATCGCATCATTATTTACACCCTTGGCAAAGTTAGTACGATTGTTCTCTTCACAAAGTTCAACTTGAATAAAACGATTGTTAGCTACAGGACCGGCGCCCCAAACACCATAATTAGGGGTCATCATTTGAATGACAGATGAATGGTCAACAAAGGCATGTACATATGCATACATATTCATCCATTCACGGTTAAAGTAAATTGCTTCATTATGAGCTGTAGCATTTGGTGTAGCAGTTTCGTGAATAACGATACCTTCCGGCTTACCATTACGATAATAAATAGTATTACCATTGCCATAAAACTTATTATATTTAATACCTTCAGTTTGAAGCATTTTGTATAAATAAGTTACACCACTATAACTGTCTTGCTTAGCCATGCTGTTAATGGTAGTAGCCTTGGCTTCATGAGTTTGCGTTGCACCTGCAAAGGGAACAACGGCAGCTAAACTACATGCTGCAACAGCAGTAGTAATTAATCTTTTTAATTTCATTTAATATTTTCATCCCTTAAATTAAGAAGCGCAAATTAATTAAAAGTTTGCTTTTTTAATATAATGACCAGTACCAATCTTGTAGTACTTCTTACTATAAATAGTAACGGCAGAACCGTAAGTAGCAACTGATTGGTTCTTCTTCATAACCTTCGAATTATCACGATTGCCATAGTCATTGTAAACATAGGCATTATGCTTCAAAGCGCGCATCTTACCATCAATATTACCAGCGGCAATATATTGGTTAGTACTAATTCTATAATATGACTTACCATTAATAGTCTTCGTACCATAAGTAGGAATATTATTATCAGCCTTTAAAGCTTTAATACCCTTTACACGCTTGCCTTTTGCATTGTAAATATAGGCATTATGCATGAGCATCTTGGTGATCTTCTTCTCACCCTTAGGAGCTTGTGATGCTGGTGGCAAAGCACTGCCAGTATCAAGTGAAGTACCATCGACCCAACCTTTGCCTGCAATATGCATTCTTTGCGAACCATCGTAATAGGTAATGGTCTTATCAACAGTTACATTATCACCTTTAGAAACAGAACCTGAGGTGGATGAAACTGAGTGATCAGTTGGCCAATCGTAAGTTGAACCAGAAGCCTTTACTGTGTAATTGGCTGTAGCATTAGAAACCTTGGGATCATATTGTGTTAGGTCATATGCAGTAATTCTTTGATTTAAAATTGTATTGTAATTATGAGCTGTGGCGTAAGTACCAGTCAGAGCTTTAGTTGCAGCAGCATATGAAGATGCATTTTCAATCCAAGCACCTTGATAACGAGTTGGTTGCCATGAAACACCTTCACGCAACTTCTTACCATTATCATCAAATGAACCTTCATATGATGAATACTTTCTAAAGTTAGCATTAACATAATAACTCTTACCTGCACTGGTCTCTTCCCTAGTCTTTGAAGTATAGGTAGGACCCATCCAGGAATCATCAGCCTTCATACCAAAAAGGTTGTTAGCATTAACTGCAAGGCCAGATTGTCCCCAATTTGATTCTACGATTGCCTGTGCAATCATAACTGATGGATAAAGTCCGTACTTTTTAGAAGCCTTTTGTGCTTGCTTAGCAGCAGTATCTAAAAAGGCACTCGACGTACTAGCAGCAGATACCTTCTTTGTACCTACTGGTGTCTTTGCAATTAATTTGTTGGTAACTGGTATAGCAGTTGAAGTTAACATAACCGCGGCAGCAAAACCAGTGAATAATCTTTTTTTCATGGATTGAATTTCCTCCTTATAATGAACACTTATATTGTATCTAGCAAACCATGTCTAGACAATAGCTTAAATGGATTTGTAGTCAAAAAGTAATATTGTACGCATTTTTATTACAAAAAGCTTTCAGCACTTAGAAAAGCTAAGAATAAAATAAACATTTATTCTTTCAGTGTACATTGTAACTTAATTAATAGCTTATGTTTCAAACGCTGCAATTGTTTTCGATTTATTCCATATTTTATAACTAAAGAGCTAAAAGTGTTTTCGAATAATAAGTGTTCAAAGAAAATTATTTGTTCTATTTTAGACATTTTATTCACCTCATCCTTAAGGACTATCAAATCGTCCCAATGAACCGCTTCTGCTAAGTTCGAACATTCGAGGACATTACAACGATGTTCATCATTGCGTTGAATTTTCCGTAACCGATCCGTTGTGTTCCAGATGATTTTACGAAAACTCAACTTATCCACTTCTTCACGAGACATGTCTGGATGTTCTTCAAGCATCTGTGCATAAAGACAAACCCCATCTTGCAATAAATCCTCATAATCTGAATAATCCTTATAAATATGTAATTTTTTCATAGCTCCATAAACTAATTTCCTATTTTCCCATGCTGTTAAAAAATTCTTTTGGCTAATCTTCATTGTGTGACCTTCCTTATTTTGATATAGTCACAAGCGCTTGTGTACCATTAGATTAGCAAGATTTTAATTAGCATAAAAAACAGTTATAAGCGCTTACAAATATAAATAGCTATCACATCCAGCTCCTACTATAGTATTAGTAATGATTAATATCATCATTAGAATAATAAGTAGAGTTTGTTAGCAAACTATTATAAGAAATCTACAATTTAAAGATAAAAAAATGCCATGAAGAAAAAATTCTTCGTGGCATTTCTATTTATTCTACTAACTACTTAATAAAGTTAGCAAACTTGACATATTTACCTTTACTCTATAAATCACAGACAGCTACAGTTTATTCTGTAGAGTAGTTGGTAATCAGCAATTATTTGCTGCTGATCAGCATTTACATCATTGGTCCGGTTTTGGATTTTTGGCTTATTAGCTTGGAAAAATAAAATTAAACCTGTAATATACTCAGATTGAACTTTGATTCATTCTCAGTAGAATCAAAATTAGCACCTGTATAATTGTAGTATTTTATCCACAGAAGCAGATAAATCATATTATTTAAAATTAACTTACGAATAGAGAAGCAACCCTTCTCAGCCTGCATCTCCAATTTTCTTAATTTCCCATTAAAATTATTTTCCCACTAATATACTTAAGTTCGTCCAATCGCATTAAAAATATCTTTAACATACGTACACATGATTATAATAAGACTATAACTAAATATTGTAAATAACATTTCAATTAAAAAACTTATTTAAGCCCTGAATTATCAAATTAAGTGCAACACTGATTCAAATAGGTCATGAAGCCAATGTT
>NZ_AYZC01000013.1 GCF_001436775.1 Lactobacillus acetotolerans DSM 20749 = JCM 3825 | reverse complement strand
ATTTGACTCCTTTTAATTTATATTTAAACGTTACCGCAAACTATTTTACACTTAGTTTTATCGAATAATTCAATATGTTTATAATGTTGAATCCCTTGAAATTCTATAAGATATAATAATTTATTATTTTTATAAACAGCAAAATCAAAAGGTAAAGAACGTTTATTTCTGCAATTACTAAATTTAACCTGTTCTTTAAAAGAAACACGATGATCAATAAGATATATGCGAATAGCTTTTTCTCCTTTAGATGTTGCACAAAATGGGCAACCAGTTTCATTTCTTGAAAGCATACTTGGTATTGAAATAAAATGTCGTTTACATTTATTATCAAAACATACAGCTTTTTTACTAGCCCTGGTGTAATGCGAACTAACTTTATACCTATTTCCAGTTGTTAATTTTAAAATTTGATTCATTTTTTTAAACGAATAGGCATTAGAATCTCCTCTTCGCTTAGATGCACTATAGGGGCAGCGTTCTTCAGACACTATAAAATTATGAGGAGTCATATAAAATAAATTACCACATTCTTTATGTAATATTTTTACTTTCTTTTTAGAAGAAATTACTAAACCAATTAATTTATAATCTTTCGCATATCTATTAAGATATTTTTTAAAACTGATAGTAGTAATTTTAGCTTTCCCGCTACATTGCGGACAACCATGTCCTTTATATACAACATAAGGTTCAGTTGACCATTTATAGTTACACACTTTACATTGCATTTCAGTTTTATTCTTAGCACCATTATATTTACCAATCATAATAATAGTACCTTTACTTTCTTTAAATATCCTATTCGCTACACTTTCTTGATTACCATTAATATGATGGTAACAGTTCTTACCAATATGATAGGTCATTAAAGTTTTAGCAGTTTCATCAAATTTACGACCACATTTTTTACACTTTACTGTAATTTTTGCATATTCATTCCTATATTTACTTAAAATTTTATATTGATCGTGTTGAATATAATTTACTTTTTTTATGAATTTATCATTGGTTAAACGTTTCATAATTATATTTTAATTCAATACATAACAAGTACTTCTTTAAAAACAATTAAATTTGTTAAGTTTTAGACAAGAAAACTATTGTGACTCACCTTTCCTGCTAAAATAGCTTATGAAATGTTTATTTTATAGGCAGGGACTTAATTGTGAGAATAAATAATTGGGTTGTAGTGCTTAGCTCTGCAATCATTTTGTTACTACTCATCATTAACATTAAAAATTCTCGCCGCTTTAATCTTTACGATCGTTGGCTACACCACAAATTGATCCGTAATCATGATGGCTTTAGCTGGCAAGTAATCGCCTTTTTAAATGATCCTAAGTTAATGGTAGTTTGGGCTGTACTTCTAGCTGCATTTTTAATTAATGAAGAGAAAAATATTACAGCTTTATGGGTTTTGGCAACCTTGGGATTTGCTGACGCCACAGGAATTATTTTAAAAAGAACTATCCATAGAAGACGTCCTTTCGAACACTCAGATTTAGAAAGTGGTTATAGCTTCCCAAGTGGACACGTTCTAGGTGCCACAACCATGGCGTTAATTCTTTTGCAACTTTTTGGTAAAAAATTAGGTTTGAGCTTCATCATTCTTCTTGGTGTCATTTGGGTCATGGTAATTGTCTCAAGGTTAAGTTTACGGGCACATTACCCATCAGACGTTATTGGTGCAGCGAGTCTAGCAATTCTCTGCTTTAGTATTTCACAACAAATTTTTTTGGCAATCATCTAAAATAACTTTTTAATCATGTAAACCGCTTTCATATGTTTACACCATCACAAAGTTAGGCTAAAATTTGATTTGTAGAGATTGGAGCAAATGCTCCAACGATGTTCGTACATTAATTCGGTACAACATCATAATTTTTTAGGAGGTTTTTTGATGTTAAAATCAGTCATTGAAAATATTCATGCACTTGAAATCTTTGATTCACGTGGCAACCCAACTGTTGAAGCTTTCGTTACCCTTTCAAACGGTATCGTAGGCAAGGCTGAAGTTCCATCTGGTGCTTCAACTGGTGAAAACGAAGCCGTTGAATTACGTGACGGTGGTAAGCGTCTTGGTGGTAAAGGCGTTACCAAAGCTGTTAACAACGTTAACACTAAGATTGCTAAAGCTTTAAAGGGTATGGACCCACACGATCAAGCTAAGATCGACCAAACTATGATCGACTTAGACGGTACCCCTAACAAAGCTAAGCTTGGTGCTAATGCTATCTTAGGTGTATCTATGGCCGTTGCTGTTGCTGCAGCTAAAGACAGTCATGAACCATTATACAGATACCTTGGTGGTACTGACATTGAAATGCCACAAACATTCCACAATGTTATCAATGGTGGTGAACACGCCGACAACGGTATCGATGTTCAAGAGTTTATGATCACCCCAGTTAACAAGACTTCATTCCGTGACGGTTTCGAAAAGATCGTTAACACTTACCACACCTTGAAGAAAGTTCTTGAAGGTATGGGCTTTGAAACTGGTTTAGGTGACGAAGGTGGTTTCGCTCCTAACTTGAAGAGTTCCGAAGAAGCTTTAAAGGCTTTACACGAAGCTATTGTTAAAGCTGGTTACAAGCCAGGCAAAGATATCGCTATTGCCTTTGACTGTGCTGCTTCTTACTTCTACAACAAAGATGACAAGAAGTATCACTTTGAAGGTAAAGTTCTTGATGATCAACAATTATCAGATTACTACGACAAGTTATTCAAGGAATTCCCAGAAATAATTTCTATCGAAGACCCATATGACGAAAACGATATCGATGGTATGGTTAAATTCACTAAGAGCCACAAAGACAAGATTCAAATTGTTTTGGATGACTTCATTTGTACTAACCCAAAGCTTTTAGCTAAGGCTATCAAGGAAGGTGCAGGTAACGCCGCATTAATCAAGTTGAACCAAATCGGTACTGTTAGTGAAACTCTTGAAACAGTTCGTCTTTCACGTAAGAATGGCTACAACACCATGATTTCTCACCGTTCAGGTGAAACTGGTGACACCTTCTTAAGTGACTTCGCTGTTGCTGTAAAGGGTGGCCAATTAAAGGCTGGTGCTCCTGCACGTTCAGAACGTGTTGAAAAGTACAACCGTTTGCTTGAAATTGAAAGTGAACTTGGCAAGGGTGAGCACATCGCTACATTCCCAGACAGCATTGACAAAGACTAATTAAGTTAGTTAATTCGATTTAAAATAAGCTTGCAGTTTTGCAAGCTTATTTTTTGTTTATTTTTTTCTTTAACCTAATAAAAAATTTTCAACTATGGCATAATTATGCTAGTTTAGATAATGTATTAATTATGAAAAGAAGGAAAATTATGTCTGAAAAATTTCATGGCTTGACACAAGCCGAAGCAGATAAACTCCTTAAGAAAAACGGCTTGAATGAGGTTCCAGAACCAAAATTCAATTTCTTTAAAGAATTCTTATCTAAATTATGGAATTTATCCGCATGGATTCTAGAAGCTGCCCTGCTTTTAGAATGTATTCTGGGTAAATGGATCCAGTCACTATTCGTGTTGCTAATGCTTTTATTCGCTGCATGGAATGGTGCTTCCAAGAAAAAGCAATCACGGCGAGTTTTAAATAATATCTCGCACAAATTGACCCCTACTGTTTCAGTCGAACGAGACGACAAGTGGACAACAATCGATTCAAAATATTTGGTTGTTGGCGACTTAATTAGTATCCAGGCTGGGGATGTTTTATCAGCCGATACTAAAATAATTAGTGGACAGCTTTCATTCGATGAAAGTTCAATCACTGGTGAAGCTAAAACCGTTAAAAAGAGTGTCAATGACAAAGCTTACGCCGGGACTACCGTAATGGAAGGCTCAGGCTTAGCTGTCGTCACCGCCACAGGTGCTGATTCACGATCCGGTAAGACTATTAATTTAATCAACAAATCTGCCGCTCCAGGTCATTTACAACAACTGTTAACCAAAATCATCTATTACCTCTGTATACTTGATGGTATTTTGACCCTTGTAATCATCATTGCCTCATTCTTCAAGGGTGGCAATCTCAATACGTTGGTCAATATGCTGCCATTCCTGGCCATGATGTTTATTGCTTCTATCCCAGTTGCAATGCCTTCAACTTTCGCCCTATCTAACTCCTTTGAGGCAACCAGATTAAGTAAACAAGGCGTTTTAACTTCAGATCTGACTGGTATTCAAGACGCAGCCAACTTAAACCTAATTTTGTTGGATAAGACCGGCACTATCACTGAAAATAAGACTGCAGTCGCCCACTGGACAAATTTTAGCAGTTTAAATAATGATCAAGTATTAGAGTTTGCCAGTGCAGCAATCGATCAGAGAAATAAGAAAATCATTGATACTGCAATTGATGATTATGTAACCGCAAAAGGTTTACCGATTAAAACTGGTGATGATTTTACCCCCTTCACTTCAGCCACAGGTTATTCCATGGCCGACGTTGACGGACATAACGTAAAACTCGGTTCTTTCAAGCAACTTTCATTAATTGATGAAGACGCTAACCAAAAAGTACAAGACGTCGACTTCGGAGCCGGACGTTCTGTTGCCCTTTTAATTGATAATAAACTGGCTGGTGTATTTATTTTACAAGATAAGGTTCGTAAAGATTCTAAGGCAGCCTTAGCCGAACTTAAAAAGCGCGGTGTGCGCCCAATCATGTTAACGGGTGACAACCAACGAACCGCTGCTTCTGTGGCTAAACAAGTCGACTTAAAGGGCAACGTTATTTCCATTCACGACTTTAATGAAAATACTGACATTACTAAATTAGCTGGAATTGCTGACGTTTTACCAGAAGATAAACTACGGATGGTCAAATTCTTCCAGAAGAAAGGTTACATCGTTGGTATGACTGGTGATGGTGTTAATGACTCTCCTGCATTGAAACAAGCCGAAGTTGGGATTGCCGTATCAAATGCCGCCGATGTTGCTAAACGATCTGGTAAAATGGTCTTGCTTAATGATGGCTTAACCTCAATTGTCAAAATTTTGGATGCTGGCCACCGAGTTTATCAAAGAATGACAACCTGGTCATTGACTAAATTAGCTAGAACGGCTGAATTGACCATGCTTTTAACTTTTGGATACCTCTTCTTCAACTACATCCCTATGGCATTAAACGCTATGGTTATTTACACCATTATGAACAACATGGTTACCATGATGATCGGTACCGACCGAACCCATATTACTTATAAGCCAGAGAATTGGAACATGGCAAAACTCGCCAAAATTGCCTTTTCACTAGCTGCTGGTTGGACAGTTATTGGAATTGGATTTATTTACTACCTCAACACGCACAACTGGGGACACGGAACAATTTCAACTATGGTCTATGTTTACTTAGTATTAAGTGCTATGTTGATCGTTCTCATTACCAGAACCAAGAAATACTTCTGGCAAGATCACCCAGCTAAATTAGTCGGCATGGTTCAAATTGCAGACGTTGTCTTAACCTTCATATTGGCACTGTTTGGCTTAGCCATGACCCAAATTTCCTGGGCTAACCTACTAATTACAGTAGTTATTGCCTTAGCTGCTGCTAACATAATTGATTTATTCTACCAACCAATTATGAAGAACAGATAAATAAAGATAATAATAGTAAAAAGAAACCGAATTAAATTCGGCTTCTTTTTTTCTGGATAAATCTGCTAGAATAGCTATTAGTAACTATCAAAGGAGAAAAATAATGGTTTGGGATTGGAACATCATCCGCAAAATAATTGAAATCTTATGGCTAATTGATATCGTTCTGGCTGGTTGGACAGTTTTTCGTAGTCACCGCGACATTGCTTCCACGTGGGCATGGCTTTTGGTCCTAATTGGTATCCCATATATTGGATTTCTTATTTACCTGTTTTTAGGCAGGCAAATTTCGCACGATGATATTTTTGCCATTCAAAATGAACAAAAGAAAATTCAGGATCAGTATCTAACCAAGCAGCAAGAAATGCTAAAGCAATACGACATGCTGCCAGAAAAGGAAAAATCTGAACGTGCACGGATGTTAACGACTTTAAATTTAAATACTGATAGTGCCTTCATTACCTTTGATAATAATGTAAAAATTTTTATAGACGGGACAAAATTATTTAAAGACATAATTGAAAAAATCAATAATGCTAAGGAATCTATCAATGTTGAATTTTACACTTTCTATTCCGATGATTTAGGTAACCATGTTTTAAAAGCTTTAGAAGGCGCAGCACGACGCGGTGTTAAAGTCAGGGTAATCTATGACGCAAGCGGCTCTTTAGGTACTAAGCCCTCTTATTTCAATAATCTACGCAAATTAGGCGGTGAGGTACAAACTTTTATTTCAACTTCAAGCAAATATTGGTTCAGAACTCCTCGGTTAAATTATCATTTGCACCGTAAACTAGTTATTATTGATCATAAAATTGGTTACATCGGTGGTTTTAACATTGGTGACCAATACGTTGACAAATCAAAAAAGTTTGGTCACTGGCGCGATACCCACCTTCAAGTAGTTGGCCAAGCAGCGATAATGATGGAAATTCGCTTTGCAATGGATTGGAATACCTCTTGCCGTAAATCTCGTTTACCTAAGTATAATTTAAAGAATTTAGATAAACTTAAACTCAAGCGCCCAACTTCAGAAGATCAAGTAGCTATGCAGATTGTTGCATCAGGACCAGATAGTCAAAATTTTGCAATTCGGCGTGGTTATGAAGGAATCATAGCAGGTGCACGAAAATACGTTTATATTCAATCACCATATTTAATTCCTGAACCTTCTATCTTGGAAGCTTTAATTGTTTCCGCTAAAAGTAGTGTCGATGTCCGTATAATGATTCCATGTATGGCGGATCACCCATTTGTATACCGAGCAACCGAATATTATGCAAAATATTTAACTGCTAACGGAATTAAGGTTTACAAGTATAACAATGGCTTCATTCACGCAAAGACTATGGTAAGCGGCTCAAATATTTGTTCAGTCGGTTCAGCTAATCAAGACTACAGAAGTTATATGTTAAATTTTGAGGTTAACTCATTTAACTACAGTCCTAAACTAGCAGAAAAATTAAAGAAAATCTTTGAAGATGATTTAGAGCAATCAACTTTATTAACCAATGAGTACTTTGATGAACAATCTCATTGGCGTAAATTTAAGCAGTACTTCTCAAGGCTGTTATCACCAATACTTTAATAAAACGAAATGGTTTCTGCCAACTATAGCGGAAACCATTTTTTTCTATCTTTAATTAATGTAAAAGCATTTCATAAACATAAGAAGTTTCATCTAAACAATACACACCGTGAAGTGAACCAACACGTTTGAACCCCATCTTATCAATTAGGTGCTGCATTGCCTTATTATCTTCATGCGTATCTATTCGAATTGAATCTATATCTTTACGGTTATCACGAATATAATTAACCACTTCAGTTAAAAGCTTGGTTGCATAACCATTACCCGCGTGTTTGGAATGAATGGCTACTCGGTGAATGACAACATACTTATTAGTATCCTTTAACCATTTACCCTTCATCTTATCGTAAGAGTGATCAGGTGCATCAACAATTGAAATAGCTCCTACAGTTTGCTGGTCTTGCGAAATAGCTAAATAAGCCCAACCTTTTTCAATATCTTCGTTAACTTGATCTGGAGACGGGTAATCACCCTGCCATTGATCAACTCCGTGCTCGGCTAATTGGTTGGCACCATCTTTTAATATATCCATAATTTGATCAAAATCAGCTTTTGTAGCTTGTCTAAGTTTCAAATTTTTTACTCTCCTTTTAAAATAGCGTTTTTAATTATATAGAAAATTAGATTGCTTGTAAAAGATTAGTGATTAAACTCTATATTTATTTAGACAATCAAAAAAGCTTTGGTTCACATTACAAACCAAAGCTTTAATATAATTTCCTAAATTTAAGCACCATGGAATTCAACAAGTGAGAAAATATCCAAATCTGATAATTTCTTATACCCATTCAAATCAGGCAATACAACATAAAATGCTGCACCAACTACTTCACCACCAAGAGTTTCTACTAATTGCTTAGTAGCTCTTAAAGTGCCAGAGGTAGCCAATAAATCGTCACAGACAACAACTCTTTGACCAGGCTTAATTGCATCCTTATGCATTTCCAAACTGTTAGAGCCGTATTCCAAGTCATATGAAGCACGTACTACAGGCCGTGGTAATTTATGTGGTTTTCTAGCAGGAACAAAGCCCAAGCCTAATTCAGTGGCAACTGGACAGCCAACAATAAAGCCACGTGCCTCAGGACCAACGATAACCTCAGCTTTCTTACTTTTAGCATATTCAGCTAATTTATGTGTAGCAAGTCGATAAAGTTTACCATCTTGTACAATTGGTGTAACGTCTCGATAAACTATCCCTTTATTAGGGAAATTCGGAACACTTGCAATATGTTCTTTAAAAATGTTTGCCATAAGAAGAAAAAGCCTCCAAAAAATTTTAGTGCTTGTTTACAAACACGCTTGACTTTTATATTCTAACAAACTTTTAACTCAAAAGCATTAAAAGCCAAAATTTTTATTAATTATTTGATGAGATTATTAACATATGCCAATAATTGTTGACTTGGCATATTACGCAATTCCCGAACAAACTTTATTTGTGACTGTGTTGCCAGCAAATATTTAGAAGCCGTGAGTGGCTTCTTTTCAGGATTCTTCTTTCCAACTAATTTATCGTTATCAAGTTGCACAAATCCTAATTCAAAGAAAACCCGTAAAATAAACAAAATACTATCATAGTTTAAACCTAGATATGGAGCCACTGTGCGGTAGTCTTCAGGCTTTAAAGTAGGATGAGCATAAATATACTTCAAAACTTTGCCGAAGTAAGATTTATCTGGAATTCTTTCAACCAGTAATTGATCAAGTAAAAAGCGTAAGTATAATTGCTGATAATTGTTTTCTAACGCATGATCTAACTCAACTTGATTATGTGGCGCATCAAGTAAAACTACCGTTTCACCATTTGCATTATAATCTTTTGCTAAACTAATCTTATCTTCATCGATTCCCAAACTATTTTTAACAATTGCAATATTCTTCGGATCAAACAATAAATACCTGTCCGCGAAACCCATAACATAATTTTCTGAACGCATATCAATTACTTTGGTCGGCACAGCTAACTTAGGTGCAGCAAAAGATACGCCTTCCATGATCCCTTGTAAGGAAATTCTGTTGCGATAAGCATTTAAAGATAGCTGAACAAAAATTTTCGAAACAAAGGGTAACAAGTTATTGTTTAAGAATGCTTTATTAAAGCCAACAATATCAAGCTTACCATCACTTTTAACCGCATTAAACTTAACGTGCGTTTTATCTTTACCAATCTTATGAAAATCCATAATCTGTGGATCAGAAATACTGAAAACAGGCTGAGCATTATCGGTACCGAAAGGCCCTGCTTGATTCACCTCTGCTATCGTACTTGTAGCTAATCCCTTCATTGGCAGTTCCATATCATAATACTTAGTCTCCAGACCGCCCTTAACGTAGAAACTCTTTTCGAAGGCATCCCTTAAAGCATCGATCTTATCTTCAGTCATCGACAAGCCGCAAGCAAAATCATGACCACCAAACTTAGTTAACAATTTTTCTTTAAGCGGATTTAATGCATCGAATAGGTTAAAGCCAGGAATTGAACGGCCAGAACCCTTTATTTCACCAGCAGCATTTTTAGTCAAAATAACTGTTGGCTTATGCAGTTTTTCAACTATTTTATTTGCTACCAGGCCTAACACACCTTCATGAAAAGTTGGGTCATAAAGTACCAGCGTATTTTTACGTTGCCAGCTATTCTTCTTAACTTGCTTCAAACAAGCATTATAGACTTTAGTAGTTAATTTCTTACGTTTCTCATTTAATTTCTCAACCTGATCAGCTAGCTTTTGCGCCTCAATGTCGTCATCACTAAGCAACAATTCAACCGCCAAATTAGCGTCTGCTAAACGGCCAACAGCATTTAACCGTGGAGCGATATTAAAACCAATATCAGTTTCATTAATGCTGCCCATAGTCAAGCCGGCATTTTTAATTAAAGCTCGCAATCCTGGACGATCAGTTTGGTTAAGTACCTCTAAGCCCCGCTTAACAATTATGTGACCTTCACCAGATACTTTAACCATGTCACCGATCGTACCGATCATTGCCAAATCTAGGAGTTCCGGCATAGGATCTTGCATTAAACTACGGCAAATAGTGTAAGCAATCCCTGCACCACAGTAATCATCAAAGGGATACTTTTGACCAGGATAATTACAGTGAACAATTGCATAAGCGTCGGGCAATTTATCTTGAATAGTGTGGTGATCGGTAACAATCGTGTCTACACCTTTATCTTTGGCATAAGCCACCTCATCGATCCCGGTAACCCCATTGTCAACCGTAATAATTAATTTGGAACCATCGGCAACAATTTGCTTGTAACGCTCCAAATTAGGTCCATAACCATCTTTAAAGCGGCTCGGTATGAAGTAATGGACATCGGCCCCAAGAATACTCAGTGTCTCTGTCATGATCGTTGTGGAAGTTATTCCATCCGCATCATAATCTCCATAAACAGTGATCTTTTCACCCTTATCAATTGCCTGGTTAATTCGCTTAACCGCTTTATCCATATCGTGCATAAGTGACGGATCTGCTAAATCATCTTCAGTTGCATTAAACCAAAAATTTAACTTTTCATCCGTATTAATCCCGCGCAAAGAAAACAACTTAGCCGCAATTGGGCTAAGTTGATACTTATCAATTAATTTAGGATCTAACTCTTCCGCAGTTCTTTGTTTCCACTTCATAATTTAAGTTTGGAACCCTTCATAATATCTATTCTGCCAATCTTATTTTTTCTTAATATCGTCATCATTCATCTTAAGTACGGCCATGAACGCATCTTGTGGTATTTCTACCTTGCCAACAGCTTTCATCCGCTTCTTTCCCCGCTTCTGTTTCTCAAGCAACTTAGCACGTCTATCTGGATCACCTGTGTGGATTTTCCAGGTAACATCTTTTCTATAAGGCTTAACAGTAGCACGAGAAATAATCTTTGAGCCAATTGCCCCTTGAATATCAACCTCGAAGTTTTGCCGCGGAATTAGTTTCTTCAGTGTTGAAGTCATTTGCCGGGCTCTTGGTTGCGTTTCATCCCTGTGTGCAATAAAGCTCAGGGCATCAACCGGTTTCTTATTTAATAAGATATCAATCTTAACCAGATCGGTAGTCTTATAGCCGGTAATCTCATAATCAAGTGAAGCATAACCTTTCGTGGAGGACTTCAAATCATCGAAGAAATCATAAATGATTTCGGCTAACGGCATATTGTAAATAACGTTTACCCGATATTTATCCAAGTAATCCATCGTTACAAATTCGCCCCGCTTATGCTGGCACAATTCCATTACCGGACCAACATAATCATTTGGAACCATGATCTCAGCTTTAACATAAGGTTCTTGTACTTCTTTATATTCACCTGCGTCAGGCAAATCAGATGGGTTATCAATTACTTTGGTTGAACCATCGTTCATAATTGCGTGGTAGTCAACTGATGGGGCCGTCATAATTAAATCAAGACCAAATTCTTGTTCCAGGCGTTCCTGAACAACGTCCATATGTAAAAGCCCTAAGAAACCACAACGAAAACCGAATCCCAAAGCAGTAGAAGTTTCTGGTTCAAATTCCAGTGCCGCATCGTTTAATTGCAATTTTTGCAAAGCATCCTTTAATTCATCGTACTTAGAATTATCAACCGGATACATACCAGAAAAGACCATCGGTGGAATTTGCCTATAACCGGGTAATGGTTCTGCCGTTGGTTTATTTGCGTCTGTAATCGTATCACCAACACGGGTTTCACGAACGGATTTAATGTTAGCCGTAAGGTAACCTACATCCCCAGCAACCAAAATATCTTTCTTAATCGGGTGCGGGCTAGATACACCGACTTCGGTAACCTCGTAATTTTTACCAGTATTCATAATTTGAATCTGATCACCTGGTTTAACGGTACCATCCTCAATTCGAACGGATAGTACTACCCCACGGTAATCATCGTACTTAGAATCAAAAATTAAAGCCTTAAGCGGAGCCTGCAAATCACCTGTTGGTGCGGGAATATCAGTTACGATTCTCTCAAGCAATTCAGGAATACCCTGTCCGGTCTTACCAGATACTTCGACCGCTCCAGAAGCATCCAAACCAAGCATTTCTTCAATTTCATTTTTGGTTCCTTCAGGATCAGCTGAAGGAAGGTCAATTTTATTAATAACCGGTAAGATCTTTAAATCATCATCAATCGCTAAATAAGTGTTAGCCAAAGTTTGTGCTTGTACACCCTGAGAAGCATCAACTACAAGTAAGGCACCCTCACAGGCAGCCAGCGACCGCGAAACTTCATAAGAAAAATCCACGTGCCCCGGTGTATCAATTAGGTGAAAAATATAATCTTCTCCATTTTTAGCATGGTATTTAACCTCAACTGAGTTCATCTTGATTGTGATACCGCGTTGCCGTTCAAGCGGCATATCATCAAGCATCTGATTTTTCAACTGCCGTTCAGACACAGTATCGGTCAATTCCAAAATACGGTCGGCAATAGTTGATTTACCATGATCGATGTGTGCAACAATTGAAAAGTTGCGAATATGTTTTTGATAGTCTTTTAATTTTTTAATATCCATAAATTATTTGCACCCTTTATTTCTATCTTATTATTATAGCAAAGGACTAGGAACAGGTGAAATCAAACAAATAAAAAAGATCCCAATGTTATTGATAACATCGGGATCAAATTTTAATCTATTACTTCAATTTATCTTTCAATCGTTCAAAAAAGCCCTTCTCTTGAGGGGTAATTGAACCACCGCCAGCTTTAACAAAGTCAACCAAAGCCTGCTTCTGCTTATCATTAATTGATTCCGGAATCTGAACTTTAACCGTTGTTATCTGGTTACCGTTTCCGTTACCTCTAAGATAAGGCACACCTTTGCCCCTCAAAGTAAACTGCTTATCGGGTTGCGTACCCGCAGGTATCTTCAACTTGCTGTCGCCATGGACAGTTTTAATGTTTATTTCGTCACCCAAAGTTGCTTGAGCAAAGGAAATCGGTACAGTCGTATAAATAGTATTGCCCCGTCTCTCAAAGTCTTTAGAAGGCTTAATCCGGTAACTAATGTATAAGTCACCGTAAGGGCCACCATTTTTACCTGCTTCACCTTGTCCTTCATAGCGAAGTTGTTGGCCATTGTCGATACCAGCCGGAATATCAACTTCAATGGTATTCTTCTTGTTTACGGTGCCTTTACCGTGACAAGTTTTACATGGATGTTCAATGATAACGCCACGGCCATGACACTTATCACAGGTAGTCTGCCGTCTAATAACACCCAGCATCGACTTCTGAGTTATGGTCATATAACCCGTACCATGACACTTATCACAGGTAACCGGATGTGTACCTTTTTCGGCACCATTACCACCACAAGTTGGACAAGTCTCATCACGTGTATAACTTACTTGGGTCTTTTTACCATTAATGGCATCCATAAAATCAATGTTCAGGGTATAGTCAAGGTCTTGACCACGCTGTGGAGCAGTTGGATTGGCTTGTTGCCTTTGGCCGCCACCGTTAAAGAAGTCATTAAAAATATCACCAAAGTCACCGAAGCCGCCAAAGTCGCCGTATCCGGCACCTTGACCGGCACCAGCATTGCCAAAGCCGCCTTGACCATTTACACCAGCCTGACCAAATTGATCATACTGAGCACGTTTCTTCCTGTCATGCAAAACTTCATAAGCTTCGTTAACTTGTTTATACTTTTCCTCTGCTCCTGGTGCATGGTTTAGGTCAGGGTGATACTTCTTAGCCAACTTACGGTAGGCAGAATTGATTTCTTTTTCACTGGCATTGCGATCAACACCCAAAACTTTGTAATAATCTTCTTGTGCCATCTATCAAAAGCTCCTTACTTTCCAAAAGAAAAGAACTACTCAACGGGCAGTTCTTTTCTAATTTATTCAATTATAAACCCATTACTTATTTGGGTCTACTTTATGGAAATTGCCATTTTCAGCGTTACCATCATTTGGGTTACCACCTTGTGGTCCTTTAGGACCTTGAGGGCCCTTAGGGCCAGCTTGTGGACCTGCCTGACCAGCTGCACCTTGATTGCCACCGTTAGCTTGGTATAACTTAACAGCTAAATCTTGAGCAACTTTGGATAAAGCATCTTTCTTCTTCTTCATTTCATCCAAATCATTGTCTTTTTGAGCTTTCTTCAAGTCAGCCAATGCATCCTTGACCTTCTTAGTATCGGCATCAGGAACTTTGCCCTTAGTCTCTTTCAAGGTCTTTTCAGTGGTGAAGATTAATTGATCAACGTCGTTGCGTAAATCAACTTCCTTCTTCTTCTTCTTATCTTCATCAGCGTGCTCTTCAGCTTCTTTTTGCATCTTCTTGATTTCTGCATCAGACAAGCCAGATGAACTCTTAATAGTAATCTTTTGTTGCTTACCAGTACCCATATCTTTAGCAGATACATTTACAATACCGTTCTTATCGATATCAAATGTAACCTTAATTTGTGGGACACCACGTGGAGCTGCTGGAATATCAGTCAATTGGAAGTTACCAAGTGTCTTGTCATCTGCAGCCATTGGACGCTCACCTTGAAGTACGTGAACATCTACAGCCGTTTGATTATCAGCGGCAGTAGAGAATATCTGACTCTTAGAGGTTGGAATCGTAGTGTTCTTATCAATTAACTTGGTAAAGACACCACCCATGGTTTCAATTCCGAGTGACAGTGGGGTAACATCAAGCAAAACGATGTCTTTAATGTCACCTGAAATAACTCCACCTTGAATAGCGGCACCATCGGCAACGGCTTCATCTGGGTTGATTGAGTGATCTGGTTCTTTACCTGCCCATTCCTTAACAGCCTTTTGAACTGCTGGAATACGAGTAGAACCACCATTTAAAATAACTTTGTCAATATCGCCAACTGAAAGATCAGCATCCTTCAAAGCATTATTAAATGGAACTTTGGTCTTATCAACCAAGTCAGAAGTTAATTCATCAAACTTAGCACGAGTTAAATCAGCTTCCAAGTGTAATGGGCCAGATTCACCAGCAGAAATAAATGGAAGTGAAATGTGGGTTGATGATACACCTGATAAGTCTTTCTTAGCTTTTTCAGCAGCATCCTTTAAACGTTGTAATGCCATCTTGTCTTTGGACAAGTCAACACCATTTTCGTCTTTAAAGTTCTTGATCAACCAGTCCATGATGCGCTTATCAAAGTCATCACCACCAAGGTGAGTATCACCATTAGTTGACAGTACTTGGAAGACACCGTCACCTAATTGCAAAATGGAAACATCAAATGTACCACCACCGAGGTCATAAACAAGGACTTTTTCATCATCATTATCTTTGTCCAACCCGTAAGCAAGTGCAGAAGCAGTTGGCTCATTAATGATTCTCTTAACATTTAAACCGGCAATCTTACCAGCATCTTTAGTTGCTTGCCGCTGTGCATCGTTGAAGTAAGCAGGAACAGTGATAACTGCATCAGTAACTTTTTCACCCAAATAATCTTCAGAGAATTTCTTAATGTACTGTAAGATCATTGCTGAAATTTCTTGTGGTGTATAGCTCTTATCACCAATCTTAACTTTATAATCCTTCTCACCCATGTGACGCTTAATTGAACTTACAGTGTTAGGGTTAGTAATTGCTTGCCGTTTAGCAACTTCACCTACTTGAATTTCACCATCTTTAAAAGCAACAACAGATGGGGTAGTCCGATTACCTTCTGGGTTAGTAATAATTTTAGGTTCTTTACCTTCAAGAACGGCAACTGCAGAGTTAGTAGTTCCTAGGTCAATTCCAATAACTTTAGCCATTTATAAACTTCCTTTCATTACTGTGCAACAACAACCATTGCTGGTCTTAATGTACGGTCCTTATATTGATATCCTTTTTGTAAAACTTTAACAACATGATCTTTTTGATCGTCACTCTTTGCAGGAACGGTTTGTACTGCCTGGTGCAAAGTTGGATCAAATTTAACGCCTTCGGCTTTGATCTCAACAATCCCATGATCTTTCATGGCTTTCACAAGTGAATCAAGTGTCATTTGGACACCTTTCTTCAATTGCTTTGAATCCTTATCATCAACTTCAGCATTTAAAGCACGCTCCAAATTATCCATTGCTGGTAAAACATCCTTGGCCAAATCTTGTGATTGATATTTAATCAGTTGGGATCTTTCTTTAGCGTAACGATTTTGCATATTTTGATTTTCTGCTTCGCTACGTAAGAATTTATCTTCCAGCTTTTTATTTTTATCTTTCAAGTCAGCAATTTCTTTATCTAATTTTTCATTGCTGTCTTTCTTTGTCTCTTCTTTTTTCTTAGTATCAGGCTTAGCCTTTGTTTTCTTAGTTTTAGAAGAAACATCCTTTTTATCTATATCTTTTTCGCTTGGAAACTCTTCTTTACTCACGGCTAACCTCCTTTATTGAAATCTACCGTAATAATCGAGCAATTTCTTGGCCAACTCATTCCTAAAATATTCTAGCAAACCAATCACTTGTGAATACGGCATATTCGTTGGTCCCAGCAAGGCGATTACGCCTTTACCATGTGAACCAACATTATACTCAGCTGTCAACAAACTGTAGTTTTTCAACAATTCATTAGGTAGCTCCGATCCTAAACTAACTCGTACCGGGTACCTGCCCTTTTTAGATTTACTACAGTTATCCATCAAACTAGAAATCAGATCATCATGATCAACTAATTCGTAAAGGGAGCGCAGATCTTTTACATCCTTCTTAGATGTATTATTTAGTAAATTAATCTGCCCATCCACATACATCTGCTCACTGGCTGCATCCTTAATGACATCTTCGACCAAACTAACAAGTTCACTCGCATGTTTGCCACCGTGCTCAACACCCAACTTTTTCTTCAGCAGTGATGGGGTAATCTCCTTTAAAGTCTTACCAACTAGTTCATCATCTATCATTCTGACCGCTTTTTCAACTTCATCGCCATGAACATTGTACGGCAGAGCATAAACCTGATTCTGAACGTTACCATCACTAGTTACTAAAATTGCCATTACTTGTCGGTTAGATAAGGGAACAATTCTAAAACCGGTAACCGTCACGTCATGACTCTCAGGTCCCTCTGCAAAAGCCGTATAATTCGTCAAATCCGACAAAATCTTGGCAGCTTCCTGGACTATTTCATTAACTTGATGAAACGGTCGATCTAATTCACTAACTATCTGATTATAAACAGATTCAGGTAATTGCAGCGGTTCAACCAAGTTATCAAGATAATAACGATAGCCATCACTCGATGGGATCCGGCCGCTAGAAGAATGAGTCTTTTCAATCAAAACTTTATCTTCTAATACCGCCATTTCATTGCGGATAGTTGCACTCGAAACCTTCATCGGTAATTGATTCATTACCGTCTTTGAGCCAACCGGGTCATGTGTCTTAGTAAAATCCTTAATGATTGTTTTTAAAATAAGTTCTTGACGCTCGGTCAACATAAATATCGCCCTCACTTTTAGCACTCTTATCTCTTAGGTGCTAACAGATTATATAATACTACCTTTTAGCAGAATGTCAAGGTGAGTGCTAAACTTATTTCATTTTTTTGTATCTATTAAGAAAAAATCCACCTGGAAATTATCCAATAGGTGGATTCTAATCATTTTTAGCAAAATATGCCTTAATTTGTTTTTGGTCGCGTTTTAACTGGTCTTTCAAAGCCTGCAGCCCGGAGAATTTAATTTCCCCACGAGTATACTTATACCATTTAATGATCATTTTTTGCCCGTATGCTTCTTTATTAAAGCCAAATAAGTTCGATTCAATGTAAATTCTTCTGCTCTGATTCAAAGTTACATTGTAACCAACACTTGTCATGGAATCATACCACTTGCCGCCAATTTTAGTTTTAGTAGCATAGACACCAATTTTAGGAATAACCTTTTTATTCTTCCAAACCAAATTAGCCGTAGGAAAACCAAGCTTATGGCCATTACGCAGGCCACGACCGATTGTTCCGCTCATTACATAGTGTGACCCCAGCAATTCATAGGCTAATTCCATATTGCCATCTCTAACTGCCCTTTTAATCTCCGTTGAACCAATCTTCTTACCGTCAAAAGTCTGCTTAGGGACGTCAATTATGTTAAACCTGCCTTGCGCAAATTTAGGCAAATTTTTCATATTAGCCACATCTTTAGGGCCATAAGTGTAATCAAAACCTGCGACAACAGTATCTGGTCGTAATTTCACAATCATGTTATCAACAAATTCTTGAGCATTTAATTCACTAAATTTTTTAGTAAAAGCAGCCACTAATAGGTAGTCAACCCCTAATTGCTGCATTTTAAAAGCTTTTTCATCCAAGCTGTCAATATAAGCAAAATTGGCTTTTTTCTCGTAAACTTCCTTAGGATGACGGTCAAATGTCATGACTGCCAGTGGTAAAGATTTTCTCTTAGCTACATCCCGCGCAACCGAAATTAGATGTTGGTGCCCTAAATGGACACCATCAAAAAAGCCGAGAGCCAAAACGATTTTGCTTGGTATTAAATTTTCTTTAACTGGATAAGTTAAATGGATAATTTTCACAATCGATTCCTTCATTTCACCTACTCATTTTGTAAAAGCATTAAATCAGGACGGTAAACCTCACCCTGTTTTTGATAAATTGCCTTAACTTTATTATTGTATCTTAACGCGACCTTTTTTGCATCGGAAGCTAACGGAACTGAACCCCCATTTTTGATTTTCATCCATACTTTGGACGACAAATCAATTGTTGGATAATCTTTAAAGAAATTATCTATCGGTTGGATTAACTTAGCTGCCTCATCGGGATTCGCAGTAATCTCATTTAATTTAACAGCTTGGTCAATATTAAAACCTGAGCTAGCCGTTCTGCGTAAATTAGTCATCACAGCTGGAACACCAAGTTTTACACCTAAATCATTAACTAGTGACCTAATATAAGTACCTTTACTGCATTTAATTACAAAAGCAAAGCTTTCTTGACCTTTTTCTTGGTCATACCGTGGTGCATTTACAAGTTTATATGAGAAAATATCAACCTGTCTTTTTGGCCGCTCAACTTTAATCCCTGCACGCGCATAGTCATAGAGGTGCTTACCATTAACTTTTACCGCAGAGTAAATAGGTGGAACTTGCTCAATTTCTCCTTCAAAACTTTTCATCGCTGCCTTTATTTGTTCGGCAGTTATACATTGAGTAAGTTTCTTTTCCTGCAAAACCTTGCCATCAGTATCATAACTATCGGTTGAATAGCCAAATAATCCCGTGCCGGTGTATTCTTTGGGTTTAGTATGCATTAGCTCAATTAATTTAGTCGCTTGACCAATGGCGATCGGCAAAACTCCCGTAACATTGGGATCAAGGGTACCGGCGTGACCCATTTTTTTAATATGTAATGCTTTGCGTAAATGATAAACCACGTCAGCGCTAGTTAAGCCTTTATCCTTATCAATAACTAAAATACCGTTTAACATATTTTATTCCTGTCTATATTAAAAAAAGCGCCATGACGGCGCTTTTCTATTTATTATTCCGTTCTGCATCTTGCTTTTTAACTTCAGCAATCAAACGGTCAATCTTACTACCATATTTTACGGAGTTATCACGCTTAAAAATAAGTTCTGGAACTTTATAAACCGTCAAAACTTGACCAAGCAAGTGACGCATCATTCCCTTTGCTTTCTTTAAGCCCTCTTTAACTTCTTTTTCTTTCTTAGGATCTTCTGTAAGCAAACTATAGTAAACCGTTGCATAAGAAAGATCATTGGTACACTCAACAGCAGTAAGAGTTACTTCACTTAATCGCGGATCGCGAATGTCCCTTTGTAAAATTTTGGTTAATTCACGGAGGATTTCTCCTTCAACACGACCAATTCTGTGTTTCATATTTCCCCCTACTAAAAATTACTTAGGTTTAACCTCTTGCTTTTCGAAGGCTTCAATCTGATCCCCGATCTTAATGTCGTTATAACCATCAATAGTCAGACCACAATCTAAACCTTGCTTAACTTTCTTAACGTCATCCTTAAATCTCTTCAGTGAGGCAACCTTACCTTTATAAACTACGACACCGTCACGAATAAGGTTAACACCGGAATCACGGGTGATATAACCAGAGTCAACGAATGCACCTGCAATCGTGCCTACCTTAGATACCTTCCAAGTTTCACGGACAGTTAAATTACCAGTAACCTTGTTTTCGTAAGTTGGTTCCAGCATACCCTGCATAGCGGCTTTAACATCATCAATTACCTTGTAAATTATACTGTAGAGACGAATATCAACACCGTCTTCTTCAGCCTGTGACTTAGCAGTTGCGGTCGGTCTTACATCGAACCCAATAATAAAGGCATTTGATGCACCAGCTAAAGTAACATCTGATTCATTAATAGCCCCTACGCCAGAGTGAATGATATTGACACGAACACCCTTGACTTCAATCTTTTCAAGTGATTGTTGTAAAGCTTCAACGGAGCCTTGAACATCAGCCTTAAGGACGATGTCAACTTCCTTCATGTTTTCCTTTTTCATTGTATCGAAGAGGTTATCCAGAGTTACATGTTGAACATTCTCACGGGACTTTTGCAGAGCTTGTTGTGCTCTTTGCTCACCAACGTTACGAGCAGTCTTTTCATCATTAAAGACAACCAGTTTATCGGCTGATTCAGGAACATCATTTAAACCGGTAATTTCAACTGGCATTGATGGCGTAGCTTTTTCAACCTGGTGACCACGATCATTAGTCATAACTCGGACTTTACCGAATCTATCACCAACAACGATTGGATCACCGTCATGCAGCGTACCTTGTTGAACCAAAACATCAGTAACAGGACCACGACCACGAGACAAACGAGCTTCAATAACAGTACCGATAGCTGCTTGCTTTGGATCAGCCTTTAATTCCATTACATCTGCTTGCAGTAAAATCATTTGTAACAGATCTTCAACATTTTCACCGGTTTTGGCAGAAATATTGACGAAAATGGTGTCACCACCATATTTTTCTGGAATTAAATTGTACTTCATTAATTGCTCAGTTACGTGCTTTGGATTTGCACCTGGAACATCAATCTTGTTAATTGCAACAATAATTGGAACCTTAGCGCTTCTCGCATGGTCAATAGCTTCGACAGTTTGGGGCATAACACCATCGTCAGCAGCTACAACTAAGACAACAATATCGGTAATTTCGGCACCACGTTCACGCATGTTTGAGAACGCAGCATGTCCTGGAGTATCTAAGAACGTAATCAAATGTTTATCAAGGTGAACTTGATAAGCACCAATCTTTTGGGTAATACCTCCTGCTTCATGAGCTGAAACATGGGTATGACGCAAACGATCAAGCAAAGTAGTTTTACCATGGTCAACATGGCCCATAATTGTAACTACAGGTGGACGCTTAACCTGGTTCTTTGACTTCTTTGAAGCTGCCATTCTCTTGTTGTAAAGTTTATCGATATCAGAAATATCTTCATGAACCTTTTCTTTAGCGTCAATACCATAATCAGCAGCTAAAAGTTCAATTGTATCTTTATCCAGAGATTGGTTTTGGTTGGTCATAACACCTAACATGAACAACTTCTTAACAATTTCAGCAGGTTCACGGTGTAATAACTTACCTATATCTTGGGCATTCATACCTTCTTTAAATACAAGAACCTTTGGTAATGGACGAGACTTTCTCTTAGTAGGCTGTTTCTTAGGAGCCTGCTCAAATTGACGTCTTCTATTCTTACGCTTACGTCTTTCTCTACGGTCTGAATGATTACCACGGTTAAAGAATTGATTTCTACCTTTACGGCCTGGTTTACCCATGTTACGGCTACGACCATGACCATTTCCACGACGGTTGTTTTCTTTTGCAGGTGTAGCTTTTGCTTTAGAACCGACAGCTGCATGTGGAGCTTCATTATTCTTCTTTAAACGAGCTGGTGAAGGTTTTAAAATCTTGGGGCCAATTACCTTTTTATCAGTTGTATCTTTCTTAGAAGCCTTCTTATCAACAGTCTTCTTTACATCCTTAGTCGATTCAGTTTTCTTTTCAGGATGCTTTAAACTTTGATGATACTGCTTTTTGGTTTCTTGTGCCTGCTCATTTAATGAATTTTCTTCAACACGTTGCTTTTGCTTTAATTGCTTTAATAAGTTGCGTGCAGCTGGCTTTGCTGCTCTTCTAGGTTGACCACCACGGCGGTTTTCGTTTTGACCACGATTGCGGTCATTTGAGCGGCGATTATTGTTATTGCGCCTTCTATTGTTTCTACGTTGATTATTGTTATTTTCGTGATTCTTTTCACTTTTACGAATAGAAGAAACAGAAATTTTAATTTTACTGCTCTTTTTAGAAGACTTCTCTTGCTTTTTAGCGGGAGCGGAGTTACGGAAACTACCCTTTAATTGATTCATTTGTGAATCATCTAGTGATGACATATGATTCTTCACATCAAAACCGAGGTCCTTTGCTTTATCGACCACGACTTTATTACTGATGCCTAATTCTTTTGCGATTTCGTAAATTCTTTTCTTAGCCATCCAATCACACTCCTTCATTAATCTTTTTAACTAAAGCTTTGCAAAAACCATCATCCGTTAATCCCAAAACTTTGCGTTTTTTCCCAATAGCATGGGATAACTCTTCAGAACTAAAGTTGTCAATAATTTTTACATTATTTTGCTTAGCAACCCTAGTAATCTTTTCTGATGAATCTGCATAAATATCATTAGCCAAAATAACTACCTTTACCTGCTTACCTCTGAGCCCAGCAATAACAATATCTGTACCGGAATCTAATTCCCCGGCTCGCTGTGCTAAACCAAGCAAATTCAATGCTTTTTGTCTACTCTGCACCCTTATTTATCACCAAATAATTCTTTCCTAGCTTTTTGATGATCCACATAAGAATAAAGGTCTTTATAGAATGATTCTGGAATTTTCGTACCTAAACTTCGTTCCAATACCTTTTTATCCTCTGCCATTTTAATCTTACTTGGATCCAATGACACATATGCGCCACGTCCTGGCTTCTTACCAGTAGGATCTACGGAAACATTCTTTTCTTTATCAATAACAATTCGCACTAATTCTTTTTTAGGTTGCATTGTATCGGTTAATAAATCTTTCCGCATTGGAATTTTCCTTTTTTTCAAGAAATCACCAATCCTTATTCTTTATCAGTATCTGAACCCTCATCTTCGGAAGAGTCATCATTATCGGCTTCCTGATCATCGTCGGAATTATCTGATTCATCTGTAGTTTCTGCATCTGGATCACCCGTTTCCGAATCATCGGAAGAATCATCACTATCATCCTCCTGAGTATCATCAGAATCAGCTGCCTCATCATCAGTAGCTTCTACATTTGAATCATCATCTGCCGCTGTTTCTTCAGCATCTTCACTATCTGTATCTGTCTCATCTGTAGTTACAGAATCATCCGACTCTTTTTTATCTGAATCATCTTTGTTTTCATCAACAAATTCAACTTCAGATTCTGGACGAATATCAATTTTATAACCAGTTAAACGAGCAGCTAAACGAACATTCTGACCTTTTTTACCAATTGCCAATGACAATTGATAATCTGGAACAATAACCAAGGCATTCTTTTCATCCTCATCATCATCGTTGCTAAATTGAACAGCGATTACTTCTGCAGGATTTAGTGCGTTGGCAATGAAGTCAGATGGATCTTCTTCATATTGAACAATATCAATATTTTCTCCATCCAGCTCATTAACAACGTTTTGAACTCTGGCACCACGTTGACCTACACAAGTACCAACTGGATCAATATTAGGATCATTCGTTTTGACTGCCATTTTAGTTCTGTCACCCGCTTCACGAGCAATAGAAACAATTTCAACAGTTCCATCATAGATTTCTGGAACTTCTTGTTCAAATAAACGTTTTACCACGTCAGGAGCAGTTCTTGATACCGTAATCTGTGCACCCTTAGAATCAGAACCAACGTGAGTTACAAGCACACGAATTTTATCTTGTGGGTTGTATGTTTCAGTCGGCATTTGATCACGATGAGGCATTACGGCTTCAACGTTACCAATTTTAACATAAACGAAGCGATTATCACGTCGTTCGACTGTTCCAGTAACTAATTCATCTTCATATTGAGAGTACTCATCAATAATATGGGTTCTTTCTGCTTCACGCAAGCGTTGCATAATAACTTGTTTGGCAGTTTGAGCGGCAATTCTGCCAAAATTCTTTGGTGTAACTTCGAAGCGAATCTCGTCCCCGACTTCATAAGCCTTATTAATTGCCAAAGCATCCTTCAAACTAACTTCAAGGCGATTATCATGAACCTCATCTACAACAGTTTTAACCGCCATAACCTTAAAGTTACCCTTACGTTCATCAAAATCAACCTCAACATTTTGTGCTTGGTTAAAATTTTTCTTATATGCAGCAACTAAAGCAGCTTTAATTGCATCAACAATCACATCTTGCTTGATACCTTTTGTCTTCTCTAAAGTGTCAAACGCTTCAAGCATTTCTTTAGACATAAGTTTTGATCAGCCTTTCTAAAATTCAATTGCAAAGCGAATACTTGCAATTAACTTACGAGGAATAGTCAGAGTTTTTCGTCTTGTTTTAATCTTTATTTCTAACTCAATTTCTTCATCATTATAAGATTTAAGAGTACCTTCATATATTTTCTTACCATTAACCTTTTGATAAAGGCTGATATGAATGTATTTATTAACCGCATTTTCCCAGTCACGGTCAGTTTTAATCGGCCTCTCAACCCCTGGTGAAGAAATCTCTAAAACATAGGGATCAGGAAAAGGATCAGGGTCTAAACTATCAAGTTTTTTAGAAACCAATTCACTTAGATCAGCTATTTCATCTATATCAATCCCATTTGGTTGGCGATCAACATAGATTCTTAGGTAATTCTGGCCCTTTTCTTTCACATATTCAATATCTACAAACTCATCATTTCGTTTAGCAATGATTGGTTTGACTTCTGATAGAACAAGATCTGTAACTTTTGACAAAAAGTTTTCCTCCGTAATAAAAAGAGTGAGCAATAATTGCTCACTCGAATTTACTTATTCGAACTTCGCGAATAAGCATAGCATATTTATACTGCCGTTGCAATCTTTAGAACAAAGAAAGCTGATTTTGAGCAGGCATCCCGTCCAAAACGCCATTATCTTCTAAATAATTCATGATCGTAGTTGATAATCTGCCCCGTTTTGCCAAATCTTCCTTAGACAAAAACTTTTGCTCAGTCCGCGCAGCAACAATCTGCTTAGCAACAGTGTCACCCAACCCTGGTACTGCATTAAAGGGTGCCAAAATTGTATGTTTATCAATAATCTTAAAATTAGTGGCTTCAGATTTATTGATATCAACCATGTTAATTTTAATACCACGTTCCAAACATTCATTGGCAATTTCCAAAACTGTCAGCAAACTCTTATCTTTAGCAGAGGCATCATTACCATCATCTTGAATCTTTTTCATAGCAGCCTTAACAGTATTTTTACCGTGACTCATCGCAACCAAATCAAATAAGTCAGCCCGAACAGAAAAGTATGCTGTGTAATAAATTTCCGGATAATAAACTTTAAACCAGGCAATTCTCAAAGCCATCAAAATATAAGCCGTAGCGTGGGCCTTAGGGAACATGTACTTGATCTTTAAACATGATGGAATATACCAGGCAGGTATTTTCTTATTTTTCTTTAAGACTGCCATGTTGTCATCACTTATACCCTTACCATGACGAACTGTCTCCATCGTAGTAAAGGCAACTTCTGGATCAACACCCCAATGTATCAGGTCCATCATTATGTTGTCACGACAACCAATAACATCCTTTAATTTACAAGTACCATTATTGACCAAATTTTCAGCATTGCCTAGCCATACATCAGTACCGTGGGACAATCCAGAAATCTGTAACAATTCAGAAAAGGTAGTTGGTTTAGTTTCTTCCAGCATGCCCCTAACAAACCTGGTACCAAATTCTGGAACTCCCAAAGTTCCGGTTTCAGATTGAATTTGTTGTGGAGTAACACCCAAAATCTTAGGACTAGAAAATAGTGACATAACACCTGGATCATCAGGCGGTATGGTTAACGGATCAACCCCAGATAAATCTTGCAGCATTCTGATCATTGTTGGGTCATCGTGACCCAGAATATCAAACTTCAAAATATTATCATGAATAGAGTGGAAGTCAAAGTGGGTAGTGAGCCAAGCTGCATGAACATCATCTGCTGGATACTGCACTGGAGTAAAATCAAAGATATCCATATTATCAGGGACAACGACAATACCCGCAGGGTGCTGTCCTGTTGTCCGCTTTACTCCACTGACACCAGTAGCCAAACGGTCAAGTTCTGCTCCCCGCAAATTTAATTCTTTTACTTCATCATAGTGCTTGGCATAACCATAAGCGGTTTTATCCGCAACTGTGGCAATAGTACCGGCACGGTAGGAATTATCCGGACCAAACATAACCCGAATGAAGTTATGGGCAACAGGCTGATAATCTCCAGAGAAATTCAAATCGATATCTGGAACCTTATCACCATGAAAACCTAAGAAGGTAGCAAATGGAATATCCTGGCCATCTTTTACAAGTTCAGTGCCACACTTTGGACACTTCTTATCCGGCAGGTCAAAACCAGAACCATATTCTCCATTCTCAAAGAATTTAGAATATTTACACTTAGGACAGCGATAATGCGGGGGAAGAGGATTAACCTCTGTAATTCCAGACATTGTCGCAACTAGACTTGATCCAACAGAGCCTCTTGACCCAACCAAGTAACCGTCTTTATTTGACTTTGCTACAAGTTTTTGTGAAATCAAGTAAATTACCGCATAACCATTAGAAATAATAGAATGTAACTCTAATTTGATTCGATCCCCCACGATCTTAGGAAGTGGATTACCGTATAATTTATATGCCCTGTCATAGGTCAAACGCTTCATTTGCTCATCAGCATTATCAATGTGTGGTGGGTAAAGTCCACTCTTAATGGGTGCAATGTCGTCTAAAGAAGCAGCAATTTTATTAGTATTATCAATGACAACCTCTTTAGCAACATCCTTACCTAAGAAGCTAAAAGCATCAAGCATTTCCTGGGTAGTGTAGAAATGAAGGTCAGGTTGTTCTTCATCCCTATTTGGGTTTCCTCTCTGTGAAGAGGTTAAAATTGTCCGATAAATTGCATCCTGAGGATCAATATAATGGACATCCCCAGTTGCAACAACTGGTTTCTTCAGTTCCTTTCCTAACTTGTAAATATTGGTCAGAATCTCTTCAAGTTGTTTTTCATCAGCAACCAAATGGTTAGCAATCAGCTGTGAATAATTAGCTGGCGGCTGAATTTCTAGGTAATCATAAAATTTAGCCTTTTCACGAGCCTCATCATAACCTTTTTGCATCATGGCAGTGAAAACATCGCCTTGAGAACAAGCTGATCCATAAAGTAAACCATCATGATACTTATTTAACTCAGATTTAGGCGTACGCGGAACCCGGTAAAAATCTTTCGTACTGGCAACTGAAACCAACTTGTACAAGTTTTTCAATCCTGCCTGAGTTTTTGCCAAAATTGTCATGTGTGATGGTCTGGCCCGCTTATAAACCTGGCCACCTTCTGCATAACTATTCATCTTACCCAGATTATCTTCATTAAACTTCTTTTTAAATGCATCAAGCAGTTTATACATCAGATATCCAGTAGCTTCCGCATCTTGATTAGCTCTATGATGGTGTTCAAGGGGAACGTTATACTTTTTAGCCAATGAATCCAACGTATGCCGGCTCTGTTCAGGGTGCAATAATCTTGATACCTCAAGCGTATCAACAACCGGTTGCGTAATTTCATCGAGCCCATTTCTTCTCAATGCAGCGTTAACAAAGCCCACATCGAATTGAACGTTGTGCCCACATAAAGGATCATCGCCATAAAAATCTTTGAATTCTTTAATTACGACACCTTCATCATCAGCTTTATCAACCATCTCATCCGTGATTGAAGTCAAGTTAATAGTTTGTTCGCTCAAGGGATGGTGTGGATTAATAAATTTGTCAAACCGTTTGAGCACTTCCCCATTCTTCATCTTGACCGCACCAATTTCAATGATTGTGTCGTAAACGGAGGATAAACCGGTGGTTTCAACGTCAAAAATTGTAAATTCTTTATCCTCGTAAGTCATAGATGCAGGATTAATAACCAATTCGGCATGATCATCAATCATATTGGCTTCAAGGCCATAAAGTATCCTTATACCTGCAGATTTCCCAGCATTATAGGCTTCTGGAAACGCTTGCACATCACCATGATCGGTAATTGCCACGGCACTTTGACCAAATTTCTTAGCTGTATTTACAAGGTCCGTAGCCGAATTAGTGCCGTCTAGCTGACTCATATTGGTATGAAGGTGAAGTTCAACCCGTTTTTTATCACCCTTATATTTTTCTTGACGTCCAACGTGTTCAATGGTTTCAAAACTAGTCACGTTAAAAACTACGTCGTGTGTCCATTGGTCATTAGAAGCTGAACCCTGCATTTTGACCCAAGTACCAGGTTTTATAGCCGAAATACTCTTAATTTGTTCTTTATCAGAAACAAATTTCTTAAAAGCAATCGAACTAGTATAATCAGTAATTTCACCAGAGAAAATAACCGTCCCTGATTTAAGTTCCTTATTATTGAGTTTAAAAATGTTCCCTTCAATTACAACATTTCTGGTCCCATCAACAACATCTTTAATCTGGCTAACCGGCATATTTTCATCTAATTTACGGTTCCCATACCTCGTCCTCTTGGTTGGGTATTGCTGGGGCTTAGGTCTAGATTTTTCAGGAGTTGCATCATATGCTTGCTGCATATTTTGTTCATGTTCTTCTTGTAATTGCTGCAAATTTTCTAAATTGTTCTGCGAATTTTCTTCATTTAATTCAGTAATAAATTTTAAATTAAAGAAACCAAAATTACGCATTTCGAACGCAAGCTTATCCAGCATTCTCTGCTCAATTAAGCCATCGACTACAGAATTATCAACCGGTATAACCCACCGGCCATCCGTTTTCTCAGGTTTATGACTAGCTATAAATTCACGTGCAACCGGCTGCAAAATTTTCGAATTTTTAACTGCATACTTCCAGTAATCTGTTAAATATTCATCTGAACCATCGGCAGTTCCTACAAAAAGCCGTGTGTTTACAAATGAAGAGAAGCTGGCAGTTATAGCCTTTGTTAACGCAATATATGTCTCAAATTTTAATGGTGTAGCAAAAAAAACATGGATATCCCACCTGTGTTCTTTAGCGTAAACATCCACGTTCTCAATTTTACCTTTTTGAAGTATATCATTATCCTCAAATTGATCTGGAAAATGAATTTGCTTCAAAAGTCTTAAGAAAAGTTCGTTTTTATCGGTCACGAAAATTATCCTAACTCTTTATTTACAAAATTATCTAACTTATTTACTGGGATTTCGGTTGCCTTGGCGTCAGTTGGGCGTTTAACTTCAACAATACCATCACCAGCCCTTTTACCAACTGTGATTCGAATTGGTGCCCCAACTAAATCAGCGTCAGCGAATTTAACACCAGCACGTTCTTTACGGTCATCGTACAAAACATCATACTTTGTGCTAAATTTCTTTTCAAGTTGTTCAGCCAACTTAGTTTGCTCTTCCTTATTCATCTTCATTTGAACAATATGAATGCTAAACGGAGCAACTTCCTTCGGCCAGGCAACACCAAATTTAGTTAAATGTTGCTCAACAATAGCTGAGAACATACGGGTAACACCGATACCATAAGATCCCATGATAACCGGTTGTGCCTTACCATTTTTATCTAAGAATTTAGCACCCATTGTTTGCGTATAATAAGTACCAAGTTTAAAAATGTGGCCTACTTCAATTGAAGTAGTGAATTTAAGTGGTTGATGATCAATTGGATCAGGTTCGCCTTCGTTAGCAACTCGAATATCGCCAAAATCGTCAACCGTAAAATCACGGTTAAGGTTGACATTTTTTAGTTGATAACCAGTTTCATTAGCACCAACGACAAAGTTATAAAGACCTTTAACAGTATTATCTGCAATAATTTTATCAGCCCAGTCTGCTTTAACGGGACCAACTCCACCTTTTTCAGCACCAGTAATCTCTTTTAATTCCTTGTCATTAGCTTCACGAACTAAATCAGCATCAAGTAAGTGGGTCAATTTAATTTCATTTATTTTTTTATCCCCACGAATTAATACCAATATAGGTTGCTTGTCATTAACAATGTAAAGAACACTCTTAACAATTCTAGTTGCTGGTACCTTCATGAATTTTACTAAATCAGCAATTGTCTTTTGTCCAGGAGTAGCAACTTTTACAACTTCTTTTGGATCCTCAGGATCCTGTTTAAAGGTATCAACACTTTCTGCCATTTCAACATTTGCTGAATAAGATCCAGATTCATTAGTTGCGATAGTATCCTCACCAATATCTGCCGGAGCCTGGAATTCAGTTGAATTCTTGCCGCCCATTGTTCCTGAGTCAGCAATTACTTGCCGAACTTGAACACCACAACGTTTAAAGACATTGGCAAAAGCTTTTCTCTCATCTTCAAATTGTTGGTCTAATTGGTCGGCAGTTGCAGCAAAACTATATGCGTCGAGCATAATAAATTCACGGCCACGAAGAAGGCCAAAACGCGGACGGTTTTCATCACGAAACTTAGTCTGAATTTGGTAAAGAGCTATTGGCATTTGCTTATAACTCTTTAAATTCTTAGCAACTATTTCCGTAAATGTTTCCTCATGAGTGGGGCCAAGCAAACTTTCACGGCCATGACGATCCTTCAATCTAAACATCTCAGGGCCATATTTTTTTAAACGGCCTGATTCTTCCCAAAGTGAAGCTGGCAAAAAATGAGGCATGGACATTTCAGGAACATCTATTTTCGACATCTCCTCTTCCATAATATTTTCCGCCTTACGCAAAACTCTATAGCCTAAAGGCAGATAAGCATAAACACCGGCAGTGACTTGACGAATATAGCCACCACGAAGCATTAGCTTATGGCTTTCAGCTACAGCATCGGCTGGAGCTTCCTTCAAAGTTGGCATAAAGAATTTAGATTGACGCATTAACTTTCTCCTAAAATAAATTTTTATTTAATAAAGTAACGATAAATGTCATTACCAGTAACTGAAATAATCAAAATCAATAGAATTACAAAACCAATCAATTCAGCTATTGCTTCATGATCTTGTGAAATTGGCTTGCCGCGAACTATTTCAATCAGATTTAGCAATATCTTGCCACCATCCAGGCCAGGGATAGGAATCATATTAACAATTCCTAAGTTAATAGAAATCATGCCCAAGAAGGCTAAGATATAAACAAAGCCCATATTCGAAACTTGCGAAGTTTCAGAATAGATACCAACAGGACCTGCTAATTTGTTTAAACTAAAGTGCTTAAATAAACCACCAACTGCATTAAAAATCAGGCCGGTGGTCGATACGGCTGTATCCCAGCCACGTTTAAACTTTACGCCTAGATTATTATCACTTTGACCTTGCACACCAATTTGGTAAAAAGTTTGTTTTTGAACTTTCTTCTTTGTTGGCTTTACGTTAACAGTTCTTGTTTGCCCATCTTTTTCAAGTTTAAGACTTAAAGGCTTCCCGTTGCTTTGAGCAATTCGCTCGGAAACATCATTAAAACTGTTCGTTTTATGTCCGTTAACCGAAACAAATTTATCACCACTAACGATCTTTGCGGTCTGAGCTGGTGAATTCGGTGCAACCTTCGCAATAGTTGTAGTTGCCGGACCAGGAATTGTAAAAGTCCAAATTAAAAAAACTACGAAACCCAAAATAATGTTCATAAGAGGTCCAGCAAAATTAGTTGCTAACTTCTGCCAAACATTTGCCTGTTGGAACTGGGTATCACGCGGAGCAATGATTAATTCTGTTTTATTTTTATCAATAATAGTTGCATCGTGGTTAACATGATAGCTAACAGGTTTTTCTTCGTCACCATTTTCATAGCCATTGATTACCAACGAATCGACTAAATCAGCTTTGGTAACTTGAACGGGAATTCCTTCAATTGGCATATCAAATTCTGAAGCATCAATTCTAACAACTTCATTTTTGTCGTTTAATTGCAGAACTACAGTCATACCTGGGTCTAATTTACTTTCATCATCAGCACCTGCCAAACGCACATAACCACCAAGTGGTAACCAGCGAATAGTGTACGTAGTAGGATTACGTCTAATTTGAAAGAGTTTGGGCCCCATCCCAATTGAAAATTCTCGAACAAGAATACCGGATTTTTTAGCTACAATAAAATGCCCAAATTCATGAACAAATACGAGTAATCCGAATACAACTAAAAAGATCAGTATACCCTTCAATGAAAATCTCCTAGTGTACTATACCTAACAAGGCAGCGACAACTGGCAAAACGAAGAGCATGCTATCAAAGCGATCTAAAATGCCACCGTGTCCCGGTAAAATTTTACCAGAATCTTTGACACCATAGAAACGTTTATAAGCAGACTCAACCAAATCACCCATTTGTCCCACGATTGAAAGGAAGAATGCAAATATAATCATTTGTAACTGTGGGTAGCCTACGTCAACAAACATGACGTAAATGGCAGCACAGATAACAGCACAAATTGTACCACCGATTGAACCTTCCCAGGTTTTATTCGGACTGATGACCGGCCATAACTTATGCTTACCGATCTTACGGCCAATCATGTAGGCACCCGTATCGGTGAGCCATACGACAACAAAGACGTAGCAAAGAAGTGCTAAGCCATTTGTATCGCTTCGAATTGCGGCCATATAGTGAAAGCCGGTACCAATGTAAAGTGCTGCAAGTGCATAGACTCCGACATCAGCAAAGGTCGTCTTATTCTTTGAAAGAACAGTCCAGGTCAGCATTAACATAATGATTGCAAAATAAACACCGAATTTAGTCCAGTGCCAAGGCATGTTCTTAAAGAATGCATCTGGTACGACACAAGTTAAAGTTGCTAATAATGCTAAAACAAAGTCTACTGAAATTAGAATTTGCTTTTTCATCAAGAAAATTTCACTGATTCCGACCACAGCAAATGCGACCGTCAGCCAATCCATCCAAAGTCCACCTAAAAGGACAATTGGAATAAACAAAATTAAAGCGATAACTGCTGTAATTACACGTTGTTTCATATATTCTACCTAACTATCTGATTCATCAATTTTACCAAACCGACGATCACGATTTTGAAAATTTTCTACAAAATACTTTAAATCATCTTTATTAAAATCTGGCCAATACTTATCACTAAAGGCAAGCTCAGAATAAGCAAGCTGCCATAATAAGAAATTAGAGATTCTTTGTTCACCTGAGGTTCTAATTAAGAGGTCAGGATCACGGTATTTACCAAAATTACCAGTCATTAAATGATCAGAAATCATATCTTCGGTGATTTCATCACTCGTTAAACTCCCGCTCTCAATCATGCCCCCGAGTTCCTTCATAGCTGAAGTAATTTCTCGTCTCGAGCCATAATTAAAAGCAAAGTTTAAAATTAAGCCTGTATTATGAGCTGTTTCTGCCATTGCACGTTCAACTACATCATAAGTATTTCTAGGTAACTCATCCAAATAACCCATAATATTAACTTTGACATTATTTTCCATTAATGTGGGCATGAAACGATCGAAAAAACGAACTGGCAAATTCATTAAATAAGCCACTTCTTCTTTTGGACGAGCCCAATTTTCAGTGGAAAAGGCATACAATGTCAAGATTTTAATTCCAAGCTTATCAGCGGCTAGAGTAATGCGTTCAACATTATTCATGCCCTCATAATGACCAGCTACCCTTGGCTTATGGCGTTTTTTAGCCCAACGACCATTGCCATCCATTATAATAGCAAGATGATTTAATTGGTTTTTCTTCTTGCTCATTTTTAGCCTTGCGTAATTTCCTTACGCTTTTTATCCGCAAGTTCATCAATTTTCTTAGTTGAGTTATCGGTTACTTTTTGAACTTGCTTTTCTAAATTACGTTGTTCATCCTCAGTAATTTCATCGTCTTTTTCTTGTCTTTTAAGACTATTCATTGCATCCCGACGAACATTTCTAACAGCAATCTTAGCATCTTCAGCCATTTTATTTACTTGCTTAGCTATTTCTTGCCGTCTTTCACCAGTAAGTTGTGGAATAACCAATCTGATGACTTTACCATCATTTGCGGGTGTTAAGCCAAGATTTGAAGCCAAAAGCGCGTGCTCAATATCATCCAAACTACTTTGGTCATATGGAGTAATCAGTAAAACCCGCGGTTCTGGAATAGTAACACTCGACATTTGCGTTAAGGGTGTCGGTGCACCGTAATAATTAACCTGAATCCCTTCAAGCAAGGAAGCATTGGCTACCCCAGCCCGGATTGATCCTAAATTCTTTTGATAAACCTTAATTGATTTATCCATATTCGCTTGTGCTTTTTTTATCGTCTCATTATTCATCATTTACCACCTTCGATAATAGTACCAATATGGTCACCAAGAACCACTTTCTTGATGTTACCTTCAGTATTTACGTTAAACACAATCAATGGGATGTGTGTGTCCATAGACAATGAACTTGCAGTTCTGTCCATAACTTTTAAATTCTTAGCAATTAAATCAAGTTGGGTTAATTCACTGTATTTTTTTGCTTTTGGATCAAGTTTAGGATCGGCGGTATATACTCCGTCAACACCGTTTTTGGCCATTAATATAACATCTGCATCTATTTCAGCCGCACGAAGAGCAGCAGTAGTATCTGTTGAGAAGTATGGATTACCAGTACCGCCACCAAAAATAACTACACGACCTTTTTCTAAGTGTCGAATGGCCTTTCTTCTAATATAAGGCTCAGCAACCTGACGCATTTCAATTGAAGTTTGGAGTCTTGTCGGAACACCAACATGCTCAAGCCCATCTTGAAGGGCTAAACCATTCATAATGGTAGCTAACATACCCATGTAGTCAGCTTGTGATCGCTCCATACCTAATTTAGCACCAGTTTCACCGCGCCACATATTACCGCCGCCACAAACGACACCAATTTGAACGCCTAAATCGTGAACAGATTTAATTTCTTTTGCCAGGTGAGCAATGACCGTCGGGTTAATACCTGTTCCTTCATCGCCGGCTAAAGCTTCGCCTGAGATTTTCAAAATGATGCGTTTATATTTAACTTGACTCATAGCAACCTCCTCTAATAGCTTTAATTATTTTACCATATAAAATAATTCTATGTCTGTTTACCCAATAATGAAAAGGCATTTTTAAATTTTTTAATAACCCTGATTTAAAATTGAAGTGCAACACAAATAGAACTTAAACAAAAAGGTCATGAAGACCTAAACTTAAATTAACAAACCAGTTAAGAAAGGAATCTTCATGACCCAAGCAAATTCTAGCATGCAAACACCATATCA
>NZ_AYZC01000123.1 GCF_001436775.1 Lactobacillus acetotolerans DSM 20749 = JCM 3825 | reverse complement strand
GGTTGAGTCGGTTGAGTTGGTTGAGTCGGCTGAGTTGGTTGAGTCGGTTGAGTCGGCTGAGTTGGTTGAGTCGGCTGAGTCGGTTGAGTTGGTTGAGTCGGCTGAGTCGGCTGAGTCGGTTGAGTCGGCTGAGTCGGTTGAGTTGGTTGAGTCGGTTGAGTCGGCTGAGTCGGTTGAGTTGGTTGAGTCGGTTGAGTCGGT
>NZ_AYZC01000122.1 GCF_001436775.1 Lactobacillus acetotolerans DSM 20749 = JCM 3825 | reverse complement strand
AGTGATTGGCCTGTTCAATGGTAGTCACCCCAGCTAGCCTTAGTTCCGGTTTCAAGCAGCTCTGTACGGTCTGGTTAGCCCGCTCAATTCGGCCTTTAGCTTGGGAGACACTGGTGGTCACTAGGTTAACACCGAGGATTTGGCAGGCATAGCCGAATTGCGTTAAGACATCTTTATTTTCAGACTTGGTTTTAGCAGTTTCATAGTT
>NZ_AYZC01000121.1 GCF_001436775.1 Lactobacillus acetotolerans DSM 20749 = JCM 3825 | reverse complement strand
AGTGATTGGCCTGTTCAATGGTAGTCACCCCAGCTAGCCTTAGTTCCGGTTTCAAGCGGCTCTGTACGGTCTGGTTAGCCCGCTCAATTCGGCCTTTAGCTTGGGAGACACTGGTGGTCACTAGGTTAACACCGAGGATTTGGCAGGCATGGCCGAATTGCGTTAAGACATCTTTATTTTCAGACTTGGTTTTAGCAGTTTCATAGTT
>NZ_AYZC01000120.1 GCF_001436775.1 Lactobacillus acetotolerans DSM 20749 = JCM 3825 | reverse complement strand
GTAGAGCGCTTGACTGTTAATCAAGATGTCGTCAGTTCGAGCCTGACAGCCGGAGTTCCTTGGAACCTGTAAATCAGGTTCTTTTTTTATGCTTTTTTTACTGGTATTAGTTTATCTGTAGGATATATTCTGTCAATACTAAGCGAAAATGTCCTAAAAATTGTGGCTCTGTGTCAATCGCTGGTGATAGAAAATTTAAAACAAGACTAAATTAAT
>NZ_AYZC01000012.1 GCF_001436775.1 Lactobacillus acetotolerans DSM 20749 = JCM 3825 | reverse complement strand
TTATTTGCTGTGCTAAAAAAGGCATCCATTAATCAAAATGGATGCCTTTTAAAAGCCCAGCGATTGTCAATGTCTTAACTTAATGACATTGACCACGCGTACTGTTTTATTAAAATTTATTATTCACAACTGTTTTAGCTTTATAATAAATTAAGAAATTTCTGATGATAGTGATAACGTTAATTACAATTTTTCAGAAAGCATTTACTATTATAACTATATTTCACTTTACAATAATTTGATTAAAAAATAAGCACCTTGCTAATTTTTTAGATTTAACAAGGTGCTTATTTACGTAATTTTGAATAATTATAGGATTTCTTTTTAATTGTAGACGATGACTGCTTCATCCTTAATTACATTTTGCCATACCGGATGAATCTCGCTTGGTTGAATGTTTATACAGCCGTGAGAACCACCTTTAAGATAGGCAGTCTTACTCCAGTCGGTTCTCCAGCTGGCATCATGCAAGCCACAACCACTTAAAGTAAATGGCATCCAGTATTTAACTTTGGAAGCATATTTGCTTCCATCGCTGTTGTATCCACGTAGTGTACTTGGTGATTCCTTATATTGAATGTACCAAACACCTTGTGGGGTACGGTCACCTTTGCTGCCAATCTTGGTACCAGTAACAACATCGTTTAAGTTAACAGCAACTTTGCCTTTTCTGACAACCCACAATTCCTGCTTCTTTAAGGAGATAACGACATAGTTATCACCAATGCCATGGTTCTTTTTACCGTAGCCATGGGCGTAAGTATTATAGCCTAAGCCATAGATATAATCGCCACCGTTGAGAGATTTAGTACCATTGATGTAAGCTTTCTCTATAGCTTGCTTAGCTTTTTTAACATAAATACCCCAGCCATAACTTTCATTTTTAACAGTAATTGTTTTTCCATTAATTTTTGTGCCAGATGGGACGGTAAAGTTATAACTTTGGTGTAAAGTAGAAACGGCTTTATTAATTTTATTTAATCTTGCCGTTAAATCGTTAGTATTATCAAATTTATATTTACCATCTTTATAACTGGCTTTATTAATTAAATCTTTCGCCTTAAGCGGATAAGTCTTCCCATCCAACTTATAATTTACAGTTGCTTGCTTAACCTTATTTAATTTGTTTTGGGCTTCAGACAATTTTTTGAATTTATAGTTGTAGTTCTGCTTGCTTGGTGTAGTTGTATGCTGCTTTTTAAAGTAACTTTGGACAGTTGACTTATCTATTGTTTTGGTAGACTGATCACGTTCAGGCGTTACCTTGCCATTTTCTAGATAGACAACATTGTCGGCTTTTTTATTAATTTTTTGTGTTGCTTTGTCAACGGTTAAATTACCAACTTTTACCCCATAAATGGTAACGTTAGGATTAAAGTGAGTAGTGACAAAATGCCGTTCTTTACTTTGTGATTCGACATCATGGTTGTGAACAACCACGCCTAAAATGATTACTAAAATAACAACAATACCAGCTATAATTAAATAAAGATTATTGCGGTTAGTGTGTTTTCTTAAATCTTTTCTTGACTGCATGTATAATTACCTACTAAATAAATTTATTCTACGAATGCAAGTTTGCTACCTGACAGCTTATCATCTATTGTCATGTTAGTAAAGTAAGCGATTTTAACTTATTATTTTATTAACTAATTCTATTAAAAGAGGAAAAATAATGATGAATAATGATCCAATTGTTTTTCAATTGAATGCAGCTAAAGATAAACCGCAGTCTTATCGAAAAACTAAGAAGAAAAATAAAAATGTATGTCCTTTCTGTGATGTAGAGACTTTAACGGATATATATAAACGCCAAGGTGATATGATTTGGCTACATAATAAATATCCAACTTTACGGGATACTATACAAACGGTTCTGATTGAATCACATGATCATAATGGAGATATTTCTACCTATACTAGAGAACACAACCGAAAATTAATGAAATTTGCGTTGAGTTGTTTTGAAACAATGAATGATAGTAATGATTACAGATCAGTTCTTTGGTATAAAAATTTTGGCCCGCATTCTGGAGGTTCGTTATCCCATCCTCACATGCAAATTGTTGGTTTTAAGCATGAAAATGGGTATAAGTATATCCAGCCAGATAATTTTGAAGGCGAATCGCTTTTTAAAAGCAAAAATGTAGAGGTGAATATCGCTAAACATCCGGTTCAGGGTTATACGGAATTAAACATTAATTTATTAAATAAAAATGATTTAAATCTTTGGGCGGATTGGATTCAGAGCGGGTCTAAATACATGCTTAACATAATGTATGACGGCCGTTGTGATTCCTATAATTTATTCTTTTATCCACGTAAAGATGGTGGTATTTGTGCTAAGTTTATTACTCGTTTCGAAGCTCCACCATATTTTGTGGGTTATAAATTATCCCAAGTGAATGATGGTATAGCTTTAGACAAGGAAGCTCGTCGTTTTAGAAAATTTTTTGATAACGGATCAAAGTTAGAATAATAAAAGGCATTTCAAATTGAAATGCCTTTTTAGTTGCTTATGTTTTGGTTAAATAAAATGGTGACATTTATCATCTTACAATTTTAGAAATGATATGAGCATAATATAGTTGTCATGGCAAAGAAAGCGCTTTAAAATTTGTATTTTTTACTAAATTCTATTGGGAGAAATTATGGCAAGTGTAAATAAACATGTTAATTATAAATTGATTACTTCAATTGCTGCTGCGACATTATTAGGATTAATTGAATTACAAAGTCAAACGGTAAAAGCAGAGGTAAATGATACACCCCTTATAATACAACAACGGGTTAACCAAGATGATAATAATGATCCGTTGTTTAACGGTGCTGATGTTTCAAATGGGTATACTGATAAAGGCTATACCTATGTAGAACCAACTTTAACATCCCCAGAGCGTCAAGACTCATATCATTTAACGACTAATCAAGGTTGGTCGAATGATTTGCAAACTATTAACTATAATCAAAAAGATAATAATTATAATTTATATTATCTTCATACAGAGGGTGGAGCTAATGGCAATGCAACCGGTGGTCAAAACTGGCAGCGTGTAACGACCAAAGACTTTACTCATTTTAGCAAACCCAATACTGCTATTCAGGATAAAGGAAATATTAAAGATGCTTGGGGTAGTGCCTGGACAGGATCAATTATTACTAATAAAGGTAATATTACCGGTGTACCTAAAGGTGCACAAGTAGCTTATTTTTCAGGGTTAAGTATTAAGGATAAACAACAGAATATTTGGGCAGCCTGGTCGGATAATGATGGTCAAAGTTTTGATCATATCCTTTATAATGGCTTTCCAGTAATTGATCATTATTGGGATTGGACTTCTAAAAATAAATCTGATGAAAGAGATCCTTCGGTTTTTTATTGGCATAATAAACTAATTATGTATGCGGCTGAAGGTAATGATTTAGGTGTTTATCAATCCGCAGATGGTCTCCATTGGTCAAAAGCTAATCCTGAAAATGAAAGTAAGGTTTATAACGATCAGTATTTTAAAGGGCTAAAGTTTGAAGCACCTGTAGAATGTCCTGTTGTTCGAAGCATGAAAATTGCAAATGGAACTGTAAAACAAGTTTTATTCTTTGGTGCTAAATCGCCGCAAGATGGTCAAACTACTGGTACCTATTATATAGTTGGTCATTTAGATAACAATGGGATCTTTTTCCCAGAAAACGATGTTAAGAGGTTAGATCAGGGGACAGATTATTACGGTGCCAATTTTAGTGGTAGCGATGACCTGTCAAAAGCAGATGATTCGCTGATTAGCATGGCTTGGGTAGGAAATTGGAATTATATTAATTCTGGTATAAAAACTAATCAAGAAGATATGCCCGTAACTTCCAAGAGATTGGGTGCTTATACTTTAGCAAGGAAATTAGTTCTAAATAATGATAATACTATTTCAAGTACACCGATTACTACTAATCTTGAAGAAAAAAGTGGTAATGAAGTTAATGGCAATGTTAGTTCTAAACGAGTTGATGAAAATGGTAATCACGAGTTAGTTAATTTGAAAAAGCAACCGGCTAATAGTAAATATGTTCTCCATTTCTCTACAAAAAATAATGAGAATTATAATGGTGCTGTTCAGATAAAATTTACTCAAGGCAAAGATAATAATTCAATTATTTTTAATCCGGCTAATGGACAATATCGTGTTTATGGAAATAGCAGTGAATTAACAGGTGCAGCTGCAGATTATTATAAAAATGGATTATATAGCGGGTTAGGTTATCGTAATGATTCTGGATTGAAAGATAAACAAGATTTTACTTTAACCATTTATACTGATAAGGATTCAATTGAATTATTTTTCCTAAATGGGGAAACTTATACAATGGCCCGTTTTTGTGTAAATAATATTCAAGATGTATCTATTTTAAGTCAGGATCCGAATAAGAATAATAAATTTAATATTAGTTTTAATCAGGTAGGACCTGATTTAGTTGGATATGTGGCTAAACCTAATGATTCAAAGGCAAGTTCTGGAAATACTGATAACAATAATATTGACTTTAACAGTAATAATATTGTTACACCTGATAATTATGTAAAGCCAGAAAAGGAACCGAATAATATGGCTGAGATTAAAGGAACTGCTAGTAATAGTCAGTTGATGCATAATGCATATATTTATGATCAAAATGGTAAGAAGATAAGTAATATCATTTTGCAGGCTTATTCGATTTTGAAAACTTACGGTACTAAAATGATTAACGGTAAGAAGTATTTTGTTTTAAGCAATGATCATTATATTGCTGCGGGTAATATTTCTGGTAGCAAACGTAAACTTAGCCATAATGCTTATATTTATAATAAATGTGGTAAACGTAGTGGGAAGCGTGTATTAAAGAAAAATAAAAGAGTTAATACTTATGGTAGTGCTAAAAAAATTAATGGTAAGAAATATTATGCTATTGGCAAAAATAAATTTATAAAAAAAGCTAATTTTCAAATCAAATAATATTAAAAATTAAAAAAACATATAAAAAAATCTCCTAAAAATTATGATTCTAGGAGAATTTTTTTAATTGCTTATGCTTTGGTTAACTTGAGATTGGATATTAAATAGTTGGGTTTCTAAATTACCAGCTTTCAAGGCATTTTGAATCTTGTAATCTAATTCGTCTAATTTATCGTTATAATCCTTAAATTTAGGGGTAACTGCACCATTTTTGGTGATTACATCCAGCTTTTTAACTGCTAAATTACGATGGTCAATTAATTCCTTATCAAGAATGTTTTGTGTGTTCTTACTTTTGACCACGCTTGGAAGCACAGAACTTCCCATATTGGTCTTCATCAATTCTTGTTGTACATCTTTATCGGCACACAATAATTTCATAAATTGCCATGCTGCTCCTGGATTCTTAGCTTTACTAGAAATGGCAAAAAGTGTGGTAGGCATTGGGGTTGATTTAGCAGCTTTTATGCCAGGCATTTTAGTACATCCCCAGCGGAAATTATTATCCCTAGTGATGTAGTAAGGGTATGAAGTATAAGTGCGGTATTGGGCTAATCCCAACGGCATGAAGGCGACTTTTCCTTCATCAAAAAGTTGCGAGGTAACGTTCCGTAAAGCTACATCATTTGTTAAATTTTCGGTTAATGAAAAGGCCATCGTGTGCCTTACTAGAAGTTAATTGCAATTTATTATCATCTTTAGAAAATAATTGGTTCCCGTATGCTAGTTGCGCATCTTGCCAATTATAATTTGACGTTACACCGTAATACTTTTTGCCCGAATTACTATGAGAAACTTTATGACATGTTTGGTAAAATTTTTCCGGTGTCCAATTCTCATTTGGACTACGTAATTTTAGCTTGCTTAATAAGGTTTTGTTCATGACCATTAAAGTTGGATTAGCTTCATAGGGAAGGGCTAATTGTTTCTTTTTATATTGCCCGGCTTCTAACGCGCTATGATAAAACTCATTTGATGAAATCTTGTCTCTGCTCATCATTGGACCTACATTTTTAAATGCACCTTCACTGGCCAGTAAATTAAAATCATGGCTGGGTACGATTACCAAATCTGGCATCTGTTCCTCAATGATTTTTTCACTTAACCAATTGCGATAATCTTCGCGCCGAATCCCGCTTTCATACTTAATAATGGTGTGGGGATGCTCTTTCTTAAACTTCTTAATTGTATAATCAATCATGTGGTAGGGCTTGCCACTTGGGACATCCCAGCTACTGCCAGTGTAAATCCCGATTGTCAAAGTTCGTTCCCTTGTTTGGGTATGTTTAACCCAAAGACCAATTCCGACGGCAAGTAGGATGATAATGATAAAAAGGTAAGTTAGCTTTTTCTTCTTAGTCATCTTTATCACCAAAAGACTCGCTCGTTACGCCAGTTTGAACTGCCCAGATTGCTAATTGTGTTCTATCTCGTAACTGTAATTTATCCAAAATTTTTGAAATGTAGTTACGAACGGTTCCCTCTGATAAGAATAGCTTTGCTGCTATCTCTTTATTTGAAAGGCCAAACCCTACCTGTTGGATAACTTCTCATTCATGTTTTGAGAAATTTTTAGTATCCTTATCATTAACTTGAATAGCGTAATTAGATTGGGCCATTTTGGAAAACAACTTGAATACTTTTTCTGCAATATTGGGGTTGATCATGGCGCCGCCGTGCTCGACAGTATTAATGGCATTGTATAATTCTTTAGTAGAGACACCCTTTAATAAATATCCAGAAGCTCCATACTTTAAGGCACTGAAAATAAAGTCATCATCGTCGAAAGTAGTGAGGACAATTACTTTAATGTCAGGATATTTCTCTTTGACGTATTTAGTACAAACGGTACCATCCATCTTGGGCATTCGAATATCCATTAAAATAATATCTGGCTTTTCTTTTTTGATACTATCTAGAACTTCTTGCCTGTTGGATACGGTAGAAATAACCTTAAAGTTTGGATTAGCATCAAGGATAATTTTTAAAGAATTTCTAATTAATTGTTGATCGTCGGCAATCATAATTTTAATCATTTGTACTACCTTCTTTTGGTATTGCTACTTTTGTAGAAAATCCGTTGTTTCCGTTAAAACTGATTTTCCCATCAATAATGGCAACCCTTTCTTTCATTTGTATTATACCATATCCTGCTTTTATATGAGTTGTACCCATTCCGTTATCCTGAATGAGCAAAATATAATTCTTGTCACTCTTTGTACAAGAAATTTTTACTTCTGTTGCATGACCGTGGCGCAAAGAATTGGTAACCGATTCTTCAATAATTCGAAAAATTACGTCTTCGGTTGTTTTCTCAAAATCTACTTTGCCCCAATGGTAGTTAAAATCAATTTTGATATGAGAAATATCTGAATATTCTTTCAACATCTTCTTTAATGAAGCTTCCAAAGTATAATTATCGAGAGCGCCAGGCCTGATCTGATTTAACGCCTTACGCACATCTTTTAAACCTTGTTTAACTGCAACTTGAATTTGTTTGAGCTGCTTTTTTGTTGCCTTCGGATCAATGTCGATTAATACAAGAGCAGCATCAATTCCTGCTGCAATCCCGGTTAAAGCATGGCCAACAGTGTCATGAATATCGCGGGCAATTCTTTTTCTTTCCCTATTCTGAGCAATGTGACCAGATAGGGCAGCGTAGTTTTTTAATTCGGTGTTAGTTTTGGCGGCTAAAGCTAACTTGTTTTGAATTTTATATTCACGGGCTAGCTGGCTTAATGCAAAGTAAACCAAAATTAGTATAAACAATACTAAATTGAGGGCTGAAATAAAGTTCTTATAGAATATTAACCGTGAACCAACTTTAGCCGGTAAGAAACTTAAATAAGTAGCTAAATTCGGCAGGGCTATTAAGTGGCTTAGTACTGAATAGTCGGTCATAAGGAAGAGTAGCAGTAATAAAAGGCCTATAAGTAGCCAGATGGGATAATCGTGAAAATTATACTGGTTACGATTACTGATGAAAAAGTCAACAAATACCAGTAAAAAGACGCCGTTGTAAGTCATCCTTAATGAGATAAATACTATAATTGCAAGAATGAATTCTAGTAGAAGAATTAAGTTAGGATTCTTTACGTTGATGTGGTGCCGTAAAGTCATGACGACAGCTAAAATTAAAAAACTGATAGAACTTTCCCAGAAAATACTTTGCGGTGAATCAGGGATGTGCTGCAATTTTGCTAGTAACCGGTAGTCTTGCTGCATCCTGATAATGTAATTGGTCGTATAAAGAAACAAAGTGGCATTAAATAGCACAGCAAAAAAGTTAAGCCACAGCATTATTCTTCGTAAAAGGACAAAATGTTTAAATTTAAGCATTATTGCCACCCCACAGCATTATATTTATTAATATTTTTATTTGTAATTAAGAAAACAGGTAGTGTAATTTTCTTAGACACTTTCTTACCATCAATTAATTTGTAGGCTGTTTTAACAGCAGTTTTACCTAAATTGATTGGCGATTGTGCCGCAGTAGCAGTTGCGTTTGGGTTGACCCCAAGCAGCTTCTTCATGTTTTCAGAACCATCTACACCGTAAACAGAAATGTGCCGTTTGATCTTGGCTTCATTGATTGCTGCTAAAGCTCCCACCGCAGCCTGGTCATTTAGCGCCATCACGGTATCAAATTTTTGCCCTGTTTTTAAGTATTTTTCAACTAAAGGCAGGGTGATCTCGGATTGACCGTAAGTATTTATTTTGCCAACGATATGGTAATTATGTGCATTTTTAGCTTGTTTAATAGTGTCGGTAAAACCTTGAATTCTATTGTTGGCCGAAAGGGCAGAGTAATGTTCTAGTAAAAGGATGTTTGCGTGTTTCTTTCTTTTTAACAAATTTTTTGCACACAATTGTCCGGCACGGTAATTATTTGACAGGATTGTACAGTCAATATAGCGGTCAGATTTAGTCTGGGAATCGACGACAACCACTTTAATTCCATTTTGCTTAGCCTTGTGTAGCGCATTTTCAAGTTTTTGGCTGTTACCGTCAACAGGGTTAATAATGATCGCACTAACTCCCTTGTGAATAAAAGAATTAATTTCTTCAACTTGCTTGTTAACATTTAGAGCCGGGTCGCGGTTATAAAGTTTGCCATGATGATTATTAACGTAATTTTCTACTTGTTCATTGATAACAGGATAGAAGCTGTTGTTCATTGTCATATAACTACTACCAATTTTTACTTGTTGCTTTTGTCCAGGACTTAAAATGAAGAAAAGCCAAATTATAAAAATGAAGAAAATTGCAAAAAAGAGTTCCCCACTTAATAATGCGTGATTATGCTGCTGGATGATTTCTTTTTTCAATCTTTTTATATAATTAGATTTCATTGTCAAAATCGTCATGATCCTTTTAGCTAAAAACATATAAATTATAAAATAACTTATTTTCTCCTTTAATTATCGCCAAAAACAAGGGTTCAATCAATATTTTTTATTAAGCGCTTTCAAAAATGTGACATTTGTCATATCACTTTAGTGACATTTAACACTATAAACGCTTACATAGAATGTGATAACTTTAACATGTATTCAAAAAGAAGGGGATGTGGATATGAAATATATAATTTTAGTTTCTCATGGTAGATTTGCTGAAGGATTAAAAACATCATTAGAGATGTTTTCCGGAGACACTTCCAAACGCGTATTTGCTTTATGTTTACATAACGGTAAATCTGCAGATGACTTTAAGGCTAAAGTTGAATCTTTTTTAGATGATCATCAATTTAAAGATGGTGATGAATTTATTGTTTTGTCAGACATTATTGGCGGAAGTCCATTAACTACATTTTTGAATGTCTTTTCAGAGCGTGGCCTTTTAGACAGGTCAGTCGTTCTTGGCGGAATGAACTTCACAATGGCGCTCACGGCTACAGTTTCCTTAGATACGATGGATAAAGAAGCAATAGCCAAAAAGTCATTAAGCGAGGCCAAAGCTGCTTTGCAACAGTACCAGGTTCCTAAAGCTAGCGATAGTGATGATGACGATGATGATATTTAATTTTTAGGAGGTTAAAAAATGACAGTTTCATTAATTAGAGTTGATGACCGTGTTATTCACGGATTGATTACTACCCGTTGGGCAAAAGAACGTCCTTATGATGGCATTATTGCTGTAAATGATAAGGCGGCTACCAATAAGATTTTAAAGGCAGCTTATAAGTCAGCTGGGGAAGATCAAGGTAAAAAGACTTTTGTTTGGACAACGGATCATTTTAAGAAGGTTCAAAACAAAGTTTTGTCTTCTAAAACCCGTTACTTCTTAATTACTAAGAGTCCACAAGATATGAAGAAGATATTAGTAGATATGAACTTTGTACCTAGTGACCAAAAGGAATTGGTTGTAGGTCCTGGTAATGATCGTCCGGGAGCAATTAAATTAGGTGATAATCAGTCCTTTACTCAAGAAGAAGCAGATGCCTTTGAAGCTATTAGCAAAAAAGGTTACAAGATTCACTTTGCCTTGTTACCTGATAAACAAATTGGCTACTGGGACAAATTTAAAGGTAAGTTTGGCTATTAAATAATAAATTTTCTTGAAATAAAAAAGAGGGAGAAAAATGACTATAAGTTGGTTACAAGCCGCCATCTTAGGTTTGTTTGCATGTTTGTGTTCAAACTCTTGTATGGCTGGCCAAGCTGTTGGTAACTACACAATTGGTCGTCCATTAGTTGGTGGACTTATTTGTGGGATTATTTTAGGTAATATCCCGTTAGGTATTGCCTGTGGTGTTGCTACGCAGTTAGTTTACATAGCTTTGGTAACACCTGGTGGTACTGTTGCTGCCGATGTTCGTGCTATTTCTTATATTGGTATTCCTTTAGCCATGGTTGCTATTACTTCACGTGGCTTAAATCCAATGGGTGCCGATGCAGCTAACATGGCTAAATCACTTGGTACTTTAGTAGGTACTCTTGGTTCAGTTTTGTTCTACGCTGTTGCATTTATGAACTTGATTTGGCAAGCATTTGGTTGGAAAGACATTCAAAATGGCAAATTAAATAGACTTTATGGCGTTAACTTTGGTTGGCCATGGCTCTCACATTTAATCTTCTCATTCTTACCAACAATGTTAATGACCCACTACGGTGCTCAAGCCGTTACTACTTTACGTGATGCTTTACCGATGGATGGTATCCCAATGAAGACTTTGTTTACTGTTGGTGCAATGCTTCCTTGTGTTGGTATCGCAATTCTGCTTCGGCAAATTATTAATAAAGCTGTTGACTTTATTCCATTCTTCGTTGGCTTTACTTTAGCTGCTTCATTACATTTGAATTTAGTTTCAATTACTATCATTTCATTATTATTCGCTGCAATTATGTACGAAATTGAAATTTCTAAAGGTTCTGGCAATAAACCAGAAACAGCTACAGCCTCAGATGATTCTGATGATGACGACGATGAGGAGGACATTTAACGATGGATGCAAAAACAAAGAAAAATAGAATTGGTCATAAGACCTTAAGCAAATCATTTAATCTTTGGTTCTGGGGAGCTTTAACATGTTTCTCACAAGAACACATGCAGACTTTTGGTTATTTGTGTTCAATGTTACCAATCATTGAAAAGTTATATCCTGATGATGTTAGTGATCAACAAGACAAGATTCACGCATATACAGCATTTTTCAATACTAACCCAATGCTTGGTTCGGTTATTGTTGGTATTACCGCAAGTTTGGAAGAGGCTCGCGCTAATGATACGGGTATTGATGGTGAAACCATTAACGACATGCGTGCCGGGTTAATGGGACCAATTGCCGGTATCGGTGATTCATTAATCGATGGTACTTTAATTCCAATTTTGCTTGGCATCGCCTTAGGTATGTCACAAAACGGATCCCCAATTGGTGCGATCTTTTACATTGTTGTTTGGGATCTGCTTGCTTACTTTGGTCAACGTTTCTTATATTTCCGTGGTTATAAGTTAGGTGAATAAAGCCGTTGGTTTCTTAGTCGGTAAACAGGGTAAAGCTGTTCGTCGTGCTATTGGAGTTGTCGGTAGTATGGTTGTTGGTGGCGTTCTTGCTACTTGGGTAAATGTAACTACTTCAGTTAAGTTGCGTAACGCTAACGGTCATGTATTCTTGAATTTACAAAAACAGTTGGATACTATTTATCCAGGTTTATTGACAATAATCGTTACCTTGCTTTGCTGGTGGTTGATGGCTAAGAAGCACGTCTCAGCTATTTGGACAATGATCATCTTAATCGGTGTTGCTCTTGTCGGTGTAGTTATTGGCTTCTTCAACCCAGGTTTGAAATACTAATATTAAAAGAGAGGATGATTACGGATGACGATTGAAGAATTAAGAAAAGGGTATATGAATGAGGTTAAATACCAAAAACATATGCTGCGTAACTTACAATATTGGTTTCAACTTTTCTTGACGATTAGTGCCATAGGGGTTGTTTTGATTTATTACTACCATGCAAAAACAACTTGGTTATTTGTCATCGGTATTATCCTTTTTGTCATTGGCGCCTTAGGAATGTTGCTCTTTGGCTATGGTCAATGGCGCGGTAGAAAAAATGTTAACTTAGTTATTGATGATTATCAAAAAAAGATTGATCATATCGATAAAGAAATGAAAAAAGTTAAAAAATAAATCCAATCCTTCTCTAGATAAAATAAAAAAGTACAATTCTGTGGCTTTCAGAATTGTACTTTTTTCTTGCAAAAAAACGTAATATACTGTATAAGTGTGTATAATATGAGTTGAAAAAGGAAGTTGAATAATTATGCCAGCTACATTAGATAACCATAAAAAAAGAAGAATACAGGTGAATTTGGATGCAGATGCACTTGATGATGCGGAACGAATTTTTAAAGAAATGGGGTTATCAAATTCATCAGCCTTTAATATGTTTATTAAAAAGGTTCAAGCAACTAATAATTTACCATTTAATCCTGGGTTAACAAAAAGACAAATTGCTAGTAATAAATTGGCTAAAGCTATTAAAACGCTCCCTGTTGATCGTACAATCAATACTAAAAAAGAATTGAAAGAGTGGGTAGAAAAATACGATGGTTAAACCCAATGATATTATTATTGCAACCATCGGTTTTATTGACATTGATATGTCAAAACAGCGTCCTGTTTTAATTTTGCAAATAATTGGTAAATATTATTATGTTTTTCCAATTACTTCAAAATATAAAAATAAATCTCAATTCATTAAAAAGCATAGGTATTGCAAGATTAAAGATTGGGAAGAAATTGGATTAGTTAAGCCTTCATGGATTGATATAGGGCATTTGGTTAAAATAAATAAAGATAAAGCTTTAAATGAGAATATTAATCCTATAGCTACTCTTAGTACTGATGATATAACCAGATTAGCTGATTTTATTTTGGATAATAATCCGAAAATAAAAATTCAAGAACAATTTCCATATAAAAATAAATAAGGATCAAAAATCATATATCGATTTTTGATCCTTAATTCTTACTTTAAAATTTAGTCTTAACTATGTCATCTTCTGGACGGTGGGCCTGGATTCGTAGTACCTGCCACTCAAATTTATCATCAGGTTCAATTAACTTAATTGCTAATTTCTTATCCTGATAATTGAATTTAAGGTCAACCCTGTTTTCAATCCATTCAACTCTGTTAGGTTCTTTTTCAATGCCAGAAACTATAATTTCTTCGGGGAGTGGATTTCTTAAAAAGACGTATTTTTGGTAATTGGCGTGCCTATTTTCTAAAACGAAGCCATCTTGATCAACAGCAATTTTAGACGGCTTGCCTTCGTTAAATGCATGGCCGAACATGTGCATCCAATTATTGATTATATCAAGCATGTCCGTAGTTGTTTTATCAAACTTGTCATTTTCTGCAACTACAATATTTATTACCGTATTCTTACCATTTTTACGGTTTTCTACCATCGTATTAATGACATTATCGGCTGTTAGTTCAGATCCATTTTTCTCGTTAACTAAAGCAATGGTATATTTCTTACATGCTTTTTTAAAAACGGAATTTTCGTTATTAGTACTAATAGCACGGGCCCCAATATTACGGGCAGTTTTAACTAGGAAATCAGCATCTATGTTCTCAACGCTTTTTAGTTTAAAATTTAAGACGATAGCAAAATCAGGATTCATAATTTAACTCTCCTTATACATATTACTAGTTAAGTTTAACCTAAAAGGTGGAAAATACGAAAGATGAAAATTATTATTGCTCCAGCAAAAAAGATGAAAGTTGACCAAGAATCTTTTCCGGTTCAGTCTAAACCGGAGTTTTTGAATAGAACTAGAATATTAGAGAAATTTCTAAAAAGCCGTAATTATGACCAGCTAAAAGAAATTTGGGATGCAAGCGACCGAGTGGTAAAGGCCAGCCGTTTGCAACTAAAGAATATGAATCTGGATGAGCGGTTAACGCCAGCAATTTTATCTTTTTCTGGTATTCAATACCAATATATGACGCCAGATTTGTTTACCACACCTGCTCTTAAATATATTCAGAAAAATTTGCGGGTACTTTCAGGCTTTTATGGTGTACTTAGGCCTTTTGATGGTGTCTGCCCATACCGACTTGAAATGCGGACTAAAATGGTTGGCTTTAAAGATTATAGTTTATATCATTTTTGGGATAATTTAATTGCTGAATCTTTATTTAAAGAAGATGATACGGTGATTAATTTAGCTTCTAAAGAATATTCGAAGACGGTTACACCATATTTAAATGAAAAGCGCAAAATGATCACCGTTGATTTTCAAGAAAAAAAGCGGGATAAATGGCGTACAATTGCGACTCATGCCAAAATGGCTCGTGGTGAAATGGTACGTTTTATGGCAGAAGAGCAAATAAAAAATCCCGCAGATTTGCAGGACTTCCATGATTTTGAATTTAAATTTGACCCCGATATTAGTTCAGCCACACATTATGTTTTCAGAACTAACTTCGATTTTAAGAAGCGTTAAAACAATGGCTTTAAGAAATCACTGACTGTTTTAGCAGCAATATTCTTATATTTACCAGTAAAGCTATGGTCGGCATTTTTGATTATATCCAATTTACTGTTGTCATAAATCTCATCATATTTTTTTGAATACTTTGGATCAACAACTTGGTCATTACTGCCGGTGATAATCAAAACTTCCTTATTAAAGCGGCGGGAAATATCGTAGATTGGCAAGATCTGGGCGGTTCTTATATAAAAACCGCCTATCTTTTTACCATTAACGGGGATAACAGTAGGAATATGATTAGGATCATAATCTGCTCCTTCTGTGCTGCCTTTCAGTGCGTCATCTTTTAATGAAGCAGCTGGTGCCATTAAAGTTACTTTTTTAATTATATCTGGATAAAGTCCGGCTAACATGGAGGCAACAACACCGCCTTGAGAATGACCGACTAAGAAGATATTACGTACGTGGGGGTCGGTTCTTACGTATGAGAGAACTGCTTTAGCATCTTCGATTTCATTGGGAACGGTCATGTCTTCAATCGCACCATCAGAATCGCCATGACCATTAAAGTCAAAGCGGACGCTGGCTACATTTTCATTACGTAAGTTATCAGCAATCTGCCTTAATAAAGCGGTATTTCTGTTTGCTGTGAAGCCATGCATCAAAATTGCCATATCATATATTTCACCAAAGGGTTCTTCACGGTCTCCTACAAGAGTTAGGCCGTCTCGTTTAATTGTTATCCGTCCCATATTTGTCTTTCTCCTTTAATTGGTCTACTTATCTTATTGTAAACTTTTTTGGGATTAATAAGTAAAGATTCTATGCAAAATAGCTTAAGAAATTGAAAAGATTATTTAGTGAATAGTAAAATAGAATGGTTATTAAAAAAGAGAGGTTTATTTCATGGAAATTGTTTTTGTCCGTCATGGACAAACTGACTTAAATAAAAGCAACTGTATTCAGGGTGCTAGTGTTAATCAAAGTCTGAATGAAGAGGGACGAAAATACGCGGAAAAGGCTGCTAAGAATTTTGATTCAACTAAATTTAATGTAGTTTATTCTAGTCCGCTTAATCGCGCAGTCGAAACTGCCAAAATTTTTACTAAGGGCAAAAAAGATATCATTTTAGATAAACGCCTTATAGAATTTGATTTTGGTGAATGGGATGGTTTGCCTTTAGATGAATTAAAAAGTAAGTATCCAGATACCGTTGATCCGTGGGGTAAGGTAGCAAAAAGCTACATTAAATATGCACCACACGGTGAAAGTTATGAGCATTTAGATCAGCGCTGTGGCGAATTTTTAGATGAAATGGCTAAGAAGTACCCTAATGGTAAAGTTTTGGTAGTCTGCCATGGCCGGCTAATCAGAATGATGGCTGCCCATTATTTAGCTAACGGTGATATGGATCGTTTTGATACGATTGACAATTGTGCTCTGGTTAAATTTTATTATCGCCGTAATACACCGCGTTTGAAATACTACAATAAGGTATTGGCATAGACGTAAAGATATCGCTTTCTGCTCGTGCCATTTTAAATAACGTAACCATAAAAATACTGCTTTTTGTTTTAAAGACTATTTGTGAAATATTACAATAGAAATGCTTACTTAAAAAGAGAGGTCGTTTTATGGAGATAATTTTTGTTCGTCATGGTCAAACCGATTTAAATAGAAGTGGCTGTATTCAAGGCTCTTCTACTAATGAGATTTTAAATGGCGTAGGTAGAGAAGAAGCAGAAAAAGCAGGTAGTAATTTTAATTCTAAAAAATTCGATGTAATTTATTCAAGTCCGCTTAAGCGTGCACTTGAAACTGCAGAAATTTTTACACATGATCGAAACGATATCATTATAGATGATCGTTTGAAAGAAATTGACTTTGGTGAATGGGATGGTCAGCCTGTAGCCAAAATAGAGAAAAAGTATCCTGACGCCATCGATTCTTGGGGTCAAGTTGGCCAGAGTTATATTAAGTACGCTCCTAATGGTGAAACTTTTGAAGAATTGAATCAGCGTTGTGGCCAATTCCTACGTGATATGGCAGATAGATATCCTAATAGTAAAATTTTAGTATTCTGTCATGGCACTTTGATTAGGATGATGGCTGCCCATTATCTAACCAATGGTAATATGAATAACTTTGAAACTATTCGTAATTGTGCTTTGGTAAAATTCAATTATCATAATAGAAGCCCACGAATGGTTTATTACAACAAAGTTTTGTATGAGTTAACAAAAGAATAAGATATAGAAATGCATGGAGAAATTTTTTCCATGCATTTTTATTATGTAAAACGTATTTTAATAACTTGCTATATTTGTCAAAATGATAAAGTATGTTTTATAAAATAAGAAATATCAGAAAATAGTAAAACATATTTTAATAAATTACGTAATTTGGTAAAGAATAAAATATAATTTATAATATAAGAAAAAGGTGATTGCTAATGGCAGGGAAGTGGCTGTATGTTAATTTCAAGACCACATTACATGAATTTCTTAGAAAAATTTAAAGATAATGAACAAATTAAGGTGATTACAGGTATTCGAAGATCTGGGAAAACTTTTATTATGAAGATGTTCATCGCTAAATTGAAAAAGGAAGATGGAATTGCTCCTAATAATATAATTTCGATTAATTTTGAATCGTTTGCTTTTCGTAAAATTAAGGATGCAGATTCTTTGTACCAATATGTTATGGATCATAAAGGTAAAGGCAAACAATATTTATTTTTTGATGAGATTCAACATGTAGATTCTTGGCAGGAAGCCATTAATGCTTTTCGTGTAGATTTAGACTGCGATATTTATATTACAGGCTCTAATGGTTCATTACTTTCAGGAGATTTAGCAACTTTATTGGCTGGCAGGTACGTTGAATTGCACGTTTTTCCTTTATCGTTTAAAGAATACTTTACTTTTCATAAAGGTAGTCCTGAAACAGCGTATAATCTTTTCCTTGATTATGTGAAAGATGGCGGCTTTCCGCTTGTTTCTTTAACTAATGATGAAGATGTCAAGCAATCAATTAAGCAGGGGATTATTGATTCTGTTATCTTGCATGATGTTATTATCCGTGGAAATATTCGTGATGAAAGTGCTATTACTAAGATCGTTGATTATTTAATGAGTGAAGTCGGTAATATTATTTCACTCAGAAAAATGGCTAATACAATGAAGTCGAACGGGAATCCAATTTCTATTCCTACTTTGAGTACATATTTATCTTTGTTAGAGCGGGCTTTTATTTTTTATCGTGCTAAAAGATATGATTTGCGTGGCCGTAAAATTTTAAATTCAAAGGATAAATTTTATATTGTAGACACCGGTTTGCGCAATACTTTTATTAATAAATCTCCCCAAGATAATTTTGGTCATCAGCTTGAAAATATAGTTTATATTGAATTACTTAATCGTGGCTATCAAGTTGATGTAGGACAATATGATGATAAAGAAATTGATTTTGTGGCTAGGAAAGGGAATGAAATCATTTATTATCAGGTTACATTGAGATTGCCTGATGATAGTAAACGGGAAACGGATAATTTACGTTTCATTCCTGATGGTTATAAAAAAGTAGTATTAACACTAAACATGCTTGATCAAGGTACGGTTGATGGTATTCAGGTTAAGTATGTTGTTGATTGGCTGCTTGGTAAATAAGGAAGTACAGTGCAGAATTTTCTTCTCACTGTATTTTTTTAAGCTTAATAGTTGACACGGTGTCACTATTAAATTATTATAATTACATAAAGTGACACGGCGTCATAAAAGGAGATGAAAATTAACGATGGTTAAAGCAACTTTTAAAAATTTACCTAAAGAGAAAAAAGACCGCGTGACTGCTGCCTTACTCAATGAATTTAGCCATCATACTTTGAAAGATGCACAAGTTGCACGCATTGTGAAAGATGCAGGAATTGCTCGTGGTGCTTTCTATAAGTATTTTAATGACTTAACGGATGCATATTGCTACCTTTTCCGAATTGCGATTAAAGAGATTCATTCGGATATGAGCCCAACAGAAAAATATGATCCGCAGGTTTTTTATGATCGTGTGTTAAGTTTTCTTGATAAGACTTCACATAGTAAATATGAGTCGTTGATAAAATTGCACGTGACTCATAATGAAACTGATTTGCCAGCTACTTATAGTAACGCGCAGGGCTTACTTAATATGAGTCCTGAGTTATGGAGTGCCATGGTGCTCAGTCACGAGGTTATCGGGGAAGTCCTTTCTGATCCTGATGATGAAAAGAAAGAATTGCTTCGTTTTAAAAAAAGTCTTGAAATTTTGAAAAAGGGGACAGATTAATGTTTTTAGCAATAAAAGAAATTAAACGGGAAAAGTTGCGTTATGGCTTAATCATTTTAATGATTTTCTTAGTCAGCTACTTGATTTTCATGTTGTCGTCATTGGCCGTTGGGTTGGCTAGCGAAAACACCCAAGCAATCAAATCTTGGAATACTCAAGAAGTAGTTTTAAATAAAAATGCGAATGTAAGCATGAACCAGTCAACTTTGACTAAGACGGATTTGAAAAAGGCTGACATTGGTAGTAATGAAGCCTTAGTAGGTGAAAATGCTGTAGTCGCAAAACACAAAAAGCGGCCATCAGTTTCATCTCAATTCCTAGGTGTTAAGAAAAGCCAATTTATTTATAAGAACTTGGAACTGGTTTCTGGTAAGAAAGCCACTAAGAATAATGAAGTAACTGTTGATCAAGATTTCAAAGTCAAAGGTTATAAGATTGGTGACAAGTTAGAATTAAATGGTTCAAAGAAGAAATATAAGATTGTTGGTTTTGTTAAGAATGCCAAGATCAATATTGCGCCGATCATTTATGGTTCTATGACTACTTGGAAGAAGTTGCGACAAGGGATGCCAGATGTTCAAGCATCAGCTATTATTTCCCGCACAAATGGTTACAAATATAACCATGGAAATGCCAAGACTTATCCAGTTAAGCAGTTTATCCAAAAATTACCTGGTCATACCGCACAAAATATGACCTTTGAATTGATGATTGGGTTCTTGTTTGTAATTTCTCTTATTATTATTGCCGTCTTCTTGTATATTTTAACTATGCAAAAGATGCACAACTTTGCCGTAATGCGTGCACAAGGTATTCCAAGCAAGACTCTAGTTGGTGCAACTATTAGTCAATCAATTATCTTGGTTGCAGTCGGTGTAATACTCGGTTTAATCGTTATGTGGATTACCGCAATGCTCTTACCTGCAGCTGTACCAATGAGCTTTACCCCAAGCATTATGATTATTGGTTCAGTTGGAATGTTACTGACAGGTATAATTGGCAGTTTAATCCCAATAAGATCAATATTGAAAGTCGATCCAGCAAAGGCAATAGGTGAATAAGTATGGCAGTTATTGAATTAAAAGATGTAACAAAAGTTTTTGGAACAGGTTCAGCACAAGTTAAGGCTTTAAAAGACGTTAACTTTCAAGCAAATAAAGGTGAAGTAGTCCTTATTATGGGACCATCTGGTGCTGGTAAAAGTACGTTTTTAACAATTGCTGGTTCTTTACAGAAACCAAGCTCTGGCCTTGTTTCAATTAACGGTAAAGATATTACAAAACTTTCTGCAAAGCAGAGTAACAACTTACGTTTGAATAAAGTTGGTTTTGTTTTACAGGCTTATAATTTAGTACCGTTTTTAAATGTGCAAGAACAATTTCAATTAGTTGATAAAGTCAAAAAGCAAGGCAATCTGAGTAAGGAAGAATTGACCGATTTACTTAAGCAATTGGGTATTACTGATTTAGTTAAAAAGTATCCAAATGAATTATCTGGTGGTCAGCAACAGCGTGTAGCGATTGCTCGTGCATTGTATGCTAATCCAGAAATATTGCTAGCAGATGAGCCAACAGCTTCTTTAGACAGTAAAAATGTTGAAGAGGTTGGCAAATTGTTTAAGGATCTAGCTAAATCACACGAAAAGGCAGTTATGTTAGTTACTCACGATCCACGGCTAGAACAATATGCAGACCACATCTACAACATGATGGATGGTAAAATGGCTAAAAAGAAATAGTAATTATGTTTTTAGTAAGGTAATAATATATCAAAATTAAAAGTACCAATTCTGTACACTATGGTGGCAGGATTGGTACTTTTTATGTATTGTTAAAAATGCTTTTATTTAGATTTATTGGTAGTCATAGGAACTAACAAAGTATTACAGATATTATTCATATGGATAAAACATGTATATTAAAATTGCTTTAGCAATATAATTAATTATAATATTTGTAGTACGATTGTAAACTTTCTAGAAAAGGTTGATTTAAATGAGAAATTTTACAATTAAAGATAAAACTGTATCGACCCGCGTAACTTCTGATATTGATAAACGTGCTAAAGCTAATTTAGCTAAACAGGGACTTACGATTTCTGAGTATATGCGTCTATCTTTGGTTAAAGCAGCAAATAATGAGGTGCAATTAGTTAACTTTCTAGATTCACCGGAGGCCTTAAAGGCTAAAAAAGAAGCTAAAAGTGGTGAAGTAACTAATATTGGTTCATTAAAAGATTTTAAAAACTGGATTGATCATCTAAATGCAGATTAAACGAACTAAAATCTTTGAAAGAGAACTAAAAAAGCAGCTCAATTAAATGAGCTGCCATTAATCTAGATATTTTTAAACAATTCAACCAATTCTTTTAAAACTTTTTTAAGACTTTTAAAAGTTGGGTAGTTTGTTTTAATAACAAATAGATTAGGAGCAATGTTGCTATATGAGGCATTTTATACACCTCCTTCATAGAAGTTGATCGGACTTCTTGAGATAATACACATCAAAAAATGTGTAATCTAATTTTATCATGTTATAATATTAATTGGGAACAATGTATGCTAGCATGAGACATTTAGTCAAAAGATGTGTAGTGACAAAATGATCATTTGCTACGGAAACATACTCTAGGCGGTCATTTGACCGTCTTTTTTATATTTTAATTTACTTGTAGATTCCGAATAAACAAATAAGAATACTATTGCTTGTTTAAAAAAGCAGCCCATTTAATTGGGCTGCCATATTTGTTACAATTCTTTTAGCAATTCAATTAATGATCTAATAGTTTTTCTAAGGGCTATTAAAAATTTGGTTGCTTACCTTAGTAACAAGTAAATTAGAAGTAATTTCCATAATGTCGCAAAAGCGTGTAGTAGTAAGTTGGTTACTTACTACGTAGCATGCTGTTTGAGTGATCACAGTGATCACTCTTTTTTATGACTTGAAAATTTATATCTCAACAAATTTATAAATCTGTATAAATTAAATTAACATTTTTGTAGTTTTGTAGAATTTAATGTACTTTTCAGCAAAATAGATGCCACACAAAAACCATTCCTTTATTTTAGGAATGGTTTTTATGTATTGTTAAAAATGATTAGATTTATTTTTATAAATCAGGATCCATCTTGAAGCTTAAAGGTGAATCAGCTGTTTGCTTAGTAATTAATTTGGCTGACAAATCTTTAAAAATATCTGTTGCAGTTTTAGCCATTTTGGCGTTCGCTTCATCAACTAAAGCAGTTCTTTTTGTTTTATTTTTTTCATTAGCCAATTTTTGGTCATATTGATAACGTAGGTGCAGCACTTTTTCTTTGGCTTCATCCTGAGCGTTGCCCAAATCAGTACCGTATTTACCCCAATCACGGTCAACTAAGGTGGAAGCTAACTTGAAAATCCAGTAAGCAGAGTTTGGGCTGTAAGTTTCTTTGCCGTTCTTCCACATATTAGGAACTTTCGTACCTTGTGGGTAAAACGGGATATAAACACTTTGAGCTGCAACACCCATAGCGAGCCAATGGGTCATATCCTCACCATTTAATTCCAATAAATGTGATTCTTGGGTAGTTGCAACTGAGATTGGCCGGAAGGCTGGCTGCTCTTTATTTTTCTTATTAGTTAAGTCATACGGTGTGTTTTCATAGTGATTACTTAGAACGGCCTGCGCATCTTGGATGGAGATTGGTTTATCCGGCTTTCTAATAAATGGAAGGTCAAAATTTTGCGGTTCTTGCTTTACCGATGGGGTAAGTAGACGTTGTCCAGACCAAACTCGCGGTGTGTTGTAATGCAAATCACTATCATTATGCGTACCAAAAATTTCTCGCCAAATAAATGTTTTATTTTTAGGCCATAGATGATTCTCATAGACAAAATCTTTTAATCCATTTGTAAACATGAAATTGTCTGAATCATTAAAGTTAATTTCTTGAATGGCTAATTGGTTGGCGGCCACAGCGTATGAGTCATCAGGGATGCGTTGCGCTACCCAATAATGACCAGATCCAATTTCCATGTACCAAGCTTCATCACGGTCAGCAAATAAAATACCATCTGCTTCGGCTGCACCATGCTTTTCTATGATTTTGCCTAACCTTTGCACGCCATCGCGAGCGTTTTTAATGTAAGGCAGGACGACAGTAACCATAGCTTCTTCCAGAATACCGCTTTTAGTATTAAAAGGATCGGCTGCTATAACTCGATCGTTTGCATAGGCGCTTTCAGTTGCACTCATAGCAACGTGGTATTGGTTGATGCCATCTTCTTCGAAAATACCGTACTTATCGGTCCATTCAGGCGTAGAGGAATAAGCATATTTTTCGCGCGGTAGGTCCATTTCAAACTTATTATCTTTGGATTTAAAGTGGTTATTTTTATTATTTGCTTCGTATTTGTTAAATGCTAAATGTTTCGGCCAGGCGGTCTTAGCATCTTCGTTGCGACCAATGATTACACTAGCGGATAAGGATGCCTTTTTACCAATTAAGATGGAAGTACATGATGAGCGACCAATCTTTGTATTCATATAATTTCACACTTTCTACACTTGGTTTATAATTATTGTAACTTAAAATTTATATTTAATGAGGTATTAATATGGACGAAGAACCAGAAGATAAAGCAATTCAATTGTCAACCGATTATAAAAATCACAGGATCAACATGAAATTCTCAAAAAACTTAACTGATGATCGTGAACGCGGCTATATTTTATCCGCTGCCTTTTTTTCTTTTTGTGCTGCCCAAGGTTTGAGCAAAAAAGAAGTTATTGAAATGATATCTTCAAATTATGACCAATTCTTGAATAATAAATAGTTGAAGCGGATTCTTAAAAGACAAAAAAGACTGTAAAATTTGTTATTTAATTCTTGCATTTGTCATTTTGACGATATATCATTAATAAGTAGAAAAAATAACATTTACTTGGAGAAGTATATTTATTAGTTTTGATTAAGGATTACCAAAATGGCAAGAAAGAAAGAAATTAGCAAAAGTAAAATTCTAGATGTTGCTTATAGAATGGCGGTTAAAGATGGTATTGAAAGTTTAACTGCTCGTAGTATTGCTAAGGCTGGGCATTTTTCTACACAGCCTTTATACCTTGAATTTAAGAGTATGTCTGAATTACGTAATCAAGTTCTTAAGAGAATTTCACATGAATTAAGGACTGATACTTTACAAAAAAAGTACACTGGGAAACCTTTGATTGATTTAGATTTATCTTACATTTATTTTGCTGAAAAGTATGTAAATTTGTTTAAGGCAATGTTTGTTGATGGTAAATTTGGCAGTAAAATTATTTCTGATACTTTAATGGAATTGGGAATTGAAAAATTTAAAGCACAATATCCTAATACTGATTACAGTGATGAACGGATTCGTGGTATTGTTATTGCTAACTGGATTACCACTGCTGGAATGGCTGCCTTGGTAGTTAATAAAATTGCTAGATTTAGTCAAGAACAGATTATTAATGTACTGAATGCACAAATTCATGATGCGATGCTTAATGATTGGCTTGCTAAATCTAGGGTTAATGAATCACCATTATTTGCAAATGAAGATTTACCTTATTAATAAAAAGCAGAAGCATAGAAATCAACTAAAAATCCTTTATAGGATATAATTAACTTAGATATTGAGATATCAAAGTTTGAAAGGTGGGATTTTATGAAGATCCTTGCATTATCTGGCTCAAATGCCAAAAATTCATTTAATGAAGCATTGTTAAAATATATTACTAAGCGTTATGGTGATAAATATGATTTTAAATTGGTAACTGTTAAAGGATTACCAATGTTTAAAGAAGGTGTCGAAGCACCCGCTGAAGTTTTATCACTTGGTACAGAGATTGAAAAAGCCGATTTAGTACTAATTGGTTCTCCGGAACAACAACACTCAGTAACTAGTGCATTAAGAAGTGCTCTTGAATGGTTATCAAGTGCAGTTCACCCATTCCACAATAAACCAGTTGTTATTGTGTCAACTTCACCACTTCCTCAAGGCGCAGCTCGTTCACAAACTCGTTTAAAAACTTTATTAAGTGCTCCTGGATTTAGTGCTAAGGTATTTAATGATGATGAGTTTATGATGGGTATAGCATATAAGCAATTTGATAAAGATGGTAACTTGGTTGATGAAGATACTGTAAAATTCTTAGACCACTTCTTTGACGAAGTTGACAATTGGTACTCAGAAATTTCTAAATAGGAGGGGTCAAGAATGAAAATATTAGCAATTGTTGGTACAAATGCACCTTTTTCATATAATCGTTTTTTGGCAAGATTTATTGCCAAGCGTTATGGTGATAAAGCTGACATTGAAGTGAAAGAAATTGATAAATTAACACCCTTCAGCAGAACTGATATGGCCGATGATTCTATTAAACAATGGGTTAAAGACATAAAAAGTGCTGATGGTCTTATTATAGCTACACCAGAATATAATCATTCTATTCCATCTTCACTTAAAAGTGCACTTGAATGGCTAGGTTCACATGCTGGCCCTAATGTAATGAAGATGAAGCCAGTAGCTGTAGTTGGTACTTCATATGGTACCCAAGGTGCTAGTCGTGCTCAAGAAGATATCCGTGAGATTTTACTTTCACCAGATATGAGTGCAAATGTTTTACCGGGTAACGAAATCTTATTTGGCAACGCAGCAAGCAACTTTGATAAGGAAACTGGCGATCTAACGAATGATACTTATATTAAGCAATTAGATGGTATGATGGATAACTTCTTTAACTTTGTTAAACAAGCAAACAAATAACCTTTGCTAGTTTGTATAGCAGGGAGTAAAATAACCGGATAGGATTCCTATCCGGTTATTTTGGTGCATGAAGGGGATGAATAAATGTCTAATCCAGTTGTTTTGCCATTGAAGACAGTCCGTAATCCGCGTGATTTGGGTGGGTATATTGGCTTTAATGGTCGTAAAATAAAATCACACCGTTTGCTTAGAACGGGTAAAATTAATGGCTTAAGTAAACATGATGAGCATTTTTTGCTTAATTATGGCGTGAAAAAGATAATAGATTTACGTTCGCCAGCAGAATGTAAAAAGTGTACCGATGAGGAATTGCCTGGCGTTGAGCATTTCGATATCCCGGTTTCAATTGAGGATAATACTAAAGGTGGCAGCAGTAACGTCACTGCTACTTTTGCAAGGTATCGGCGTGACCAGTATGCCGGCTTTAGGATGATGTGTCACCGTTACCGCTCTCACGTTGAAAAGCCGCATGCTCAACATAGTTTTCATAAAATTTTGGAATTGCTAGCTGATACTAAAGATGGAGCCGTACTCTATCATTGTTCTGAAGGCAAAGATCGTACCGGTGTGGTAACCATGCTTATCTTGTATATTTTGGGTGTGAATATGGAGACAATTCGGCAAGATTATTTGTACTCGAATTATATGCTGAATGATTACCGTGCTGACAGGGATGCTGCTTTTAAGAAAAGTGGAGAAAACATTTATTTTCGTGCCAATATGCGAATCTTGGGTTCGGTCTCCGATGCCTTTTTGGATACTGCGCTAATCACTATTGATGAAGAATTTGGTGGTTTGGATAAGTACATTAGAGAAGAGCTTGATGTCACCCCTGAGTTGCGTGATGCTCTACGTGAATTATATTTAGAAAAATAAAAATGGATAATAAAATGATTAAAGATTTAGCACTTAAACAGGCAGTTGGAAAACACCATGCTTTAGGGACAACAATTACTTTACAAATTTTTGGGACCAAGAAGAATTATATTATTCAAAAGTCGTTTGATTTAATCGATCACTATGAAGATTTGCTCACGGTTAACCGGGATGAATCAGAGGTAATGGATATTAATCATGCGGCAGGAGACCATGCAGTTCAGGTTTCAAGTGGCACCTATGACTTGGTTAAATTAGCCGTAAGAGAAAGCCAAGAAAATTTTGGCTTTAATGCTTTGATCGGTCCGGTAGTTAAGCTTTGGCATATTGGTTTTAAGGGTGCCCACGTTCCAAGTGATGATCAGATTCAGGAAAAGATGATCTTAACTGATCCTTATAATGTTGAATTGAATGACCAAGATCAAGCGGTCTTTTTGACGCAAAAAGGAATGGAGCTTGACCTAGGCGGAATCGCTAAGGGTTGGATTGCCGATCGAATTCGTGACCTGTGGTATGCTTATGGCGTAGATTCCGGGATCATCAATTTAGGTGGCAATATTTTGCTCGTTGGCGATTCACCTAAACGGGTTAATGGTAAATGGATCATCGGTGTTCAAGATCCTAAAGAACCCCGTGGTGATAACCTTACATCTGTTATGGTACCGAAATGTTCTGCTGTTACTAGTGGAACTTATGAAAGGTATTTAGTTGTTGATGGTCATAAATACCATCATATAATTGATCCTAGAACTGGTTATCCGGTTAAAACAGATTTGGCTGGAGTGACGACTTTTACCAAGGATTCAGTTGAAGCAGAAATTGAATGCAAGCGGCTGTTTTTTGCAGGCAAGCCAATCAAAGGTTGGGATAAAAATCCTGACCGGATTGGTGCAGTTTTTGTTTATAATGATGATCGGATTAAATACGATAATTTTAAAAATTAATAGTGAAAAAGGTTTGACGTTTTTTTAAGCGTCAGACCTTTTATTATTGTTTATTTTGTTTTTAAGCAGCTGTTCTACTAATATTAAAGATACTATTAAACATCCCGTTAGAAAGTCCAGGTGTGCTGTAAATGATGAAGCGTAAGAAGGATGAATCGATGGTTTGCTGCATGAACCAAGGATTTTGCAGAGCGTTTAACATTGAAAGGATAATGTAAACGAAGAAATAGCTGGCTACAAAGGACACGATTGCTCCTAAAACACCGTCTAATACATTTCCGAAGCTTTTTGCATGGGGATTTTTAGTTGGAAGCCAGCCCTTAAAGAGTTTAACAACCATTTTGCCAACAAAGAAAATAATGAAGAAGGCTAGAAACCTGAACAACATTAAATTGGTACCAGTTGTTAAATTAGTTTGAATATGCTGGCCTGTTATTTGCATATATAGCCAGTTACCGAATGGATTTTGCAGAAAAATTGCAATGATAAAAACTATTGCCGCAAAAATCAAATTGATAATTAACCTGGTAAAGCCAGTTCTATAGCCTTGGTATGTTTCTAAGGCTAAGTAAGCTAAAACAATTAAAGTAACAATCATATTTTTATCTCCTTTGCGCTCTATTATAGCCTATTTTCTGGTCTCTAGCCTTTGACGATTTCGGTAAAATACTTCATAATTGTAGAGATGGTTTAGCTTTACAATAAGCTTTTTTAAGAGTTAAATTTATAGGGTGTGAAACAAGGTTTCACGGGTGAAAAATGAATCCTGAACAATTTGTCCAAGAATTATCAAAATATAATTTTAGATTAACTGACGAACAAAAGAAACAATTTAAACTTTATTTTAAAGATTTGCTTACAGCGAATGAACACGTCAACCTCACGAGAATAACTGAGGAAGACGATGTTTATTTGAAACATTTCTTTGATAGCCTCACTCCATTATTTACCTTTAAAAAAGTTTTTAAAGAAAATGCTACCTTATGTGATGTTGGTTCTGGTGCGGGCTTTCCATCATTACCACTCAAAATTTTGCAACCAACTTTAAGGGTAACAATCGTTGATTCATTAGCTAAGCGGCTAACTTTTTTGAAGGGGTTAATCGCTGAATTGAATTTACAAGATGTGACTTTGGTTCATGGTCGCGCCGAAGATGTCGGCCAAAACAAATTGTACCGAGAGAAGTTTGATATTGTTACGGCTCGTGCAGTTGCTAAAATGCCAATATTAAGTGAATATTGTTTGCCCCTTGTTAAAAAAGGAGGTTACTTTATTGTGCTTAAGGGTCCGAAAGCTGAGGATGAATTGAAAGACAGCCAAAAAGCACTTGCTGTGTTAGGTGGTAAGGTCGTCTCTTCTAAGGCGTTAACTTTACCAGATAGCGATGAAGAACGCACTTTGATTCTTGTCCAAAAAGATAAATTAACACCTAAGAAATATCCACGGCAGGCAGGGACACCACACCGGAAACCAATACATTAATAGGAGGGTCAAATATGTCATTATTTTCTGCTTTTCGACATCATGATGAAATTCCTAAAGATAAACAAATTCAGGACATTGAGTTAGCCAAGATTAAGGCTAATCCTAACCAACCAAGACGAGAGTTTTCTGATGCTTCTATTAGAGAACTAGCTTCAACTCTTGATAAAGATGGTTTACTCCAGCCGATTGTTGTCCGTGAAAAGGGCGACGGCTATGAAATTATTGCGGGTGAACGGCGTTATCGTGCGGCTCAACGCCTGGATTGGGAAACGATTCCGGCAATTGTCAATAATATGAGTGATGACCAGGCTGCCTCACTTGCATTAATTGAAAACTTACAAAGAGAAAATTTGAATCCAATTGACGAAGCGGAAGCCTATAATAATTTAATGAAGCTAAACGGTTTGACCCAAGTTAGTTTAGCCAAAAACATTGGTAAGTCTCAATCTTACGTGGCTAATAAATTACGACTTTTAAAGTTGAGTCCGAAGGTGCAAAGTTATCTGGCTAGCGGACAAATTTCTGCTCGGCATGGCCGGGCTTTGGTTGGCCTCAGTGAGCAGGATCAAGGCCGGGTTTTAGATGAAATCTTAGCTAACAATTTGAACGTTAAAGAAACTGAAGATATAGCCAAAGACGTCGACGGTTATTTTACTAAAAAAGCACGCAAAGCTAAGAATAAAGGTAAAACTGAACAAAAAAAGCGTGTGGTTAACCGCATGCCTAAGGACTTAAAGGTTCAAATCAATACGATTAAGCGGGCCGTTAAGTTAGCCAAAGAATCTGGGATCAAAGTAAACGTTGAGGAAAATCATGATCCTAACGATTACGTAATTACTATTGAATTGAAAAGGAAGTAGGAGGTCATGGAAAATATGGTGAGTGTAATTTCGGTTGCTAACCAGAAAGGTGGAGTTGGTAAGACCACAACTACCATTAACTTGTCAGCTTCGATTGCCAATCGTGGTTACCGGGTTTTAATTGTTGATATTGACCCGCAAGGTAACGCCACCTCTGGTTTAGGAATTGAAAAATCTTCAATCAAACAAGATATTTATAATGTTTTGATTGATGAAATTCCTTTGAAGGATACAATCCTCCATACTTCAACTAAAAGGCTAGACCTTGTACCAGCCACGATTAACTTATCCGGTGCGGAAACTGAACTAATCAGTATGATGGCACGTGAAACTCGTCTTAAGTCGGCCTTGGATGCTGTTAGCAATGACTATGATTTTATTTTTATTGATTGTCCACCGTCTTTAGGACAACTTTCTATTAATGCTTTCACAGCATCAGATTCAATTTTAATTCCGGTTCAAAGTGAGTATTATGCTATGGAGGGTCTTAGCCAGCTCTTAAATACTATTCGGTTGGTACAAAAGCACTTTAATAAGGACCTTGGCGTTGAAGGTGTTCTCTTAACGATGCTAGACTCAAGAACTAACTTGGGTGCGGAAGTTGTTAAGGAAGTTCAATCTTATTTTGACAAAAAAGTTTATAAAACAATTATTCCAAGAATCACTAAACTGGCTGAGGCACCGAGTTATGGGCAGCCGATCACGGAATATGCTCCCAACTCACGCGGTGCAGAGGTTTACGATGATTTAGCAAAAGAGGTGTTAAAGAATCATGACAAGAGACTCCAAAAATAAAAAAACAAAGAAGAAGGGCGGCTTAGGCCGCGGTATTGAGGCATTATTTGAGGATGAACCCCAAGTTGAGAATAATGATGAAGAAATTCAGGATATTTCTCTAAGTGAGATTCGCCCCAACCCTTATCAACCAAGAAAGAATTTTGATGATAAGAGTTTAAAAGAATTGTCTGATTCTATTAAGGAAAATGGTGTTTTTCAGCCCATTATTATTCGTAAATCGGTTAATGGTTACGAAATTATCGCTGGTGAAAGACGTTTTCGTGCTTCGAAGATGGCCAAAAAGAAGACCATCCCTGCTATTATCCGTAATTTTGATGAGAGTCAAATGATGGAAGTGGCAGTACTAGAAAACTTGCAGCGGGAAGATTTAACCCCGCTTGAAGAAGCACAAGCTTATGAAATGCTACAAAAGAATTTGGGTTTGACCCAAGAGGAAGTTTCTAAACGGATGGGAAAATCTCGTCCATACATTGCCAATTATTTGCGTCTGCTTACTTTGCCTAATAAAACCAAGCATCTTTTGCAACACGGTGACCTTTCAATGGGTCAAGCCAGAACGTTACTCGGCCTTAAGGATAAGGATAAGATTGATGAAGTAGCTAAGAAGGTTGTTAAGGAAGGGATGCCTGTCCGTAAAGTTGAGGCACTCATTTCTTCACTTAATGCCAAAAAGCCGCGTAAGAAGACCACTCATAAGTCTGCCTTCATTCGGGCTAGCGAAAGTCAGCTTTCTAATAAATTTGGTTCTAGTGTTAACATTTCTGAGACTAAGAAGGGGAAGGGTCACCTTTCCATTAATTTCGGTTCAGTTGATGAATTGAATAAAATACTTGATATTTTAGGTGTTGATCTTGATGAATAAAAATGATGCATATGGTTTGGCTGATACTGTGCAAATGAAAAAGCCCCATGTTTGTAAAACAAATGATTGGGAAATCTTACGTGTGGGTGCAGATATTCGACTTAAATGTATGGGTTGTGGTCGCATTGTGATGATGCCGCGTGCTGAATTTACACATAAGTTAAAGAAGGTTTTAACTAAAGCAAATGATCCGGTAAACGTAAAAAAGAAGTTTTATGTTCCGAAAGATCATATCATTCGGCCAGATTTTGCTTAAAATAAAACTAGGTAACTAAGAATATTAATTAAAAGAAAAAGAGGATAAAAATGTCATTAACTGCTGGGATTGTAGGTTTGCCTAACGTTGGTAAGTCAACTTTGTTCAATGCGATTACAAAAGCTGGTGCTGAGATGGCCAACTATCCATTTGCTACGATTGAACCAAATGTGGGAATGGTTGAAGTACCAGATAAACGTCTTACAAGAATTCAAGAATTAATTCCTGCTAAGAAGATAGTTCACACTACTTTTGAATTTACTGATATTGCCGGATTGGTAAAAGGTGCCTCAAAGGGTGAAGGACTTGGTAACAAGTTCTTGGAAAATATTCGTCAAACAGATGCAATTATTCACGTTGTTCGTGCCTTTGACGACGGTAATATTACCTCCGTTACCGGTAAAGTTGATCCCGAAGAAGACATCAACACCATTAACTTGGAATTAGCCATCTCTGACCTTGATGCTGTTAACCGCCGCATTAATAAGGTTAAAAAGACCGCTCAGCAAAATGATAAAGATGCTAAAGCTGAATACGCAGTTTTGCAAAAAATCAAGCCGGTTTTGGAAGACGGTAAGGCAGTTCGTTCAATCAAGTTTAATAAAGATGAACAAAAGATTGTTAAGGGCTTGTTCCTTTTAACTGCTAAACCTGTTATTTACGTTGCAAATATTGCCGAGGATTCAATGGCTGATCCTGAAAAGGATAAGTACTACCAAATTGTTAAGAAACACGCCGATAGTGAAGGCGCTGAATGTTTAGGTATTTCTGCTGCAGCCGAAGAGGAGATTGCCGGGTTAGACGATAAAGACAAACAAGAATTCTTAGAAGCAGAAGGTGTTAAGGAGCCTGGCTTGAACCGTTTGATTCGGGCAGCTTACCACATCTTAGGCTTAAGAACTTTCTTTACGGCTGGTGGTCCTGAAACCCGTGCATGGACGTTCCATAAGGGAATGAAGGCCCCACAAGTTGCTGGTATTATTCACTCTGATTTTGAGCGTGGCTTTATTCGTGCCGAAGTAGTTTCATATACAGACTTAGATAAGTATGAAACTATGGCAAAGGTTAAAGAGGCTGGGAAGCTTCGCCTTGAAGGCAAGGATTATGAGGTTCAAGATGGCGACATTATTCAATTTAGATTTAACGTTTAGGGGTTAGAATGGCTGAAGAAAATAAAGATAAAAAGCAAACGGTAGCTGGAAACGCAGAAGATACTTCTAAAATTGACGTTAATAAACAAGAAAAATTAAAGAATAAAGTATCTGCTGAGGATAAGGATGATCAGCTTAAGCATATGGGTCCTGAAGAACTCAGAAGTAAACTGAGTAACAAGAATTCAGATTATGTTTACCGTTTACAAAAAGAGATAGAGTCACAAGGGCATTTAAGTGCTAGCGATGCCAAAGCAAAAGTAGATGCACTTTTAGTAGAAATTATTATTGCCCAACACCGCGGTCAACCTGCTAATGGACTTTACATGCAATCACCTAAATTAAAGGCGGCAGACATGTTAAGCCCGAAAAAGAAGAAGCTGGGCGACATACCGTTTTGGCAAGTTGTAGTTGACAGCGCACTGCTCTATATAGCGATTTTCGTTGGTTTGTACGGCATAATTGGTTTGTTCCAAAATGGGAAGCAAACCTACAACTCACAAATGGGTATCCTCACTTTAATCAGTGTTGGTGCCTTGATGGGAGTATTTATGACTAAGTACAATGATTGGATCGCTCCCGCTGCTTCTGGCAAGAAAGGAAAGACTCCGTGGGCTAAATTGATTTTAGGAATGGTCGGAATATTAGCCGTGTTATTTGTTTGGATTTGGGTACTCTCACTTCCAGGCTTACGTGTTATCAACCCGGTTCTTCCAGGAATGGTTAACCTTGTTATTGCTGTTGTAGCTTATGGTATTCGTTGGTTGTTTAGAAGATATCATCATATTGTCGGGTCTACATTTAATGCCAATCCTCGACGCAAATGATGTGCTTCTTACTAAAAATAGGTATATACTGAATAATCAGTTATTAAAAAAGGGATAAATAGGTGAGAAATCCTATTTATCCTTTTTTAAAGTTTTTATACACATAAAAGACTGTATTGTTATTGTTTAAAAAAGAAGGAGGTCTAATTTGGTCAATACATTACGCAAATCAATTCGTCAATATAAAAATTTGTCGTTGCTATCACCATTATTTGTTATTGGTGAAGCTTTAATTGAAATGCTGATCCCGTATTTTGTCGGTATTTTGATTGACAAAGGAATAATGAAGGGTAACCTCGCCTATATTAATAAATGGGGAGTTTTGCTTTTAATTGTCACTCTTATTTCTTTATGTTTGGGTGGTAGTGCCAGTTACGTATCCGCACACGCTGCCGCTGGTTTTGCTTCTAATTTACGTAAAGATATGTTCTACAATATCCAAGACTATTCTTTTGAAAACATTGATAAGTTTTCAAGTTCCAGTTTAGTTACTCGTATGACCACGGATGTTAATAACGTTCAGATGGCTTACCAAATGTTGATCAGAATTGCGGTTAGAGCCCCAATGATGTTAATTATTTCTGTAATCATGTCTGTGGTTATTAGTCCGCGTTTATCGATTATCTTTGCCGTAATTGCACCAGTTTTTGCTATTTTGTTAACTTTGATTATTAAGTGGGCATACCCATACTTCCCTAAAGTTTTCAGGGGCTACGATAAAATGAATCAAGTAGTTCGTGAAAATGTTCGTGGGATTCGTGAAGTCAAGACTTACGTGCAAGAAAAACCGCAGGTTAAGAAATTTAAAAAAGCTTCCGGCTTTATTTATAAGTTGTTCGCTGCTGTCCAAAAGATTTTGTCATTAGATGCATTTGTTGTTGTGGCAATTTTGAATATTTCAAACTTAGCAATTTGCTGGTTTGGTGCACATGAAGTTGTTGGTGGAACGTTACAAACGGGTCAACTGATTTCAATGTTTACCTATTCAAACTCAGTTTTATTTAGTTTGAATATTTTAGCTATGATCACCACCCAATTGGTTGTTTCTAGTGCTAGTGGCAGACGTATTGCTGACGTAATTAATGAAAAGCCTACGATTAAGAATCCAAGAAAGCCCCTTAAGCAATTAACTAATGGTGAAGTTGTCTTTGACCACGTTAACTTTAAATATGATCCTGCTGATAAAGACTTAGCCTTAAATGATATTAATTTGGATATTCGGCCAGGTGAAACGATCGGAATAATTGGTAAAACCGGATCATCGAAGTCAACTTTAGTTTCCATGATTCCGCGTCTATATGATGTAACCTCTGGAGCTGTCCGTGTAGCTGGTCACAACGTTAAATCTTATGATCTAAAGACTTTGCGTGACAATGTTGCCATGGTTTTGCAAAATAATGTTTTATTCTCAGGAACAATCAAGGACAATCTGAAGTGGGGCAATGAAAACGCAACTGATGACCAAATTGTGGCAGCTGCTAAAATTGCCCATGCGGATGATTTTATTCGTGAAATGCCTGATCAATATAATACGATGGTTGAACAAGGCGGGAACAATGTTTCTGGTGGACAAAAGCAAAGAATTACCATTGCTCGTGCATTATTGAAGAATCCTAAGATTTTAATTCTTGATGATTCTACCTCCGCTGTTGATACCGATACTGAACGGCAAATTCGCCAAGCTTTGGCACGTGATATGCCTAATACAACGAAGATCATTATTTCTCAACGAATCGTTTCAATTAAAGATGCAAATAGAATTATCGTTATGAATGATGGTAAGATTCAGGATATTGGTACACATGATGAATTGATGAAGCGTAATGATCTTTACAGTTCAATTGCTAAGTTCCAAGAAGAACAGGGAAAGTAGGTGAGCAGTTTGGATAAAGCAGCAAAAACTAAGAATGATAACATGCGAGGTAAGCGTGGAGCCACTCTGTGGCGTCTGCTTAAGCTGGTAAACAGCACTAGTCCATGGATGCTCATCACTTCCATGATTGCGATTGTATTAGCAGCTGGTTCTGCAGTTACTGGTTCACTCTTTATTGAGCGGCTGATTAATGATTATATTATGCCGTTAACTAAGGAAGCGCATCCTAACTATGGTCCACTTCTCACCGCTATTGAGGTAATGTTTGGTATTTATGCCATCGGCTTTATTTCCAACTACTTCTTTACAATGTTAATGGGTGTTTTAGCACAAAAGGTTCAGTACCGTGTTCGTAATGAAATGTTTACCCATATGGAGACATTACCAATTTCATACTTTGATCAAAACGATTATGGCGATATCATGAGTCGTTATACCAACGATATTGATACTTTGATGCAGATGATCTCACAGTCTATCCCGCAATTTATGAATTCCGCATTGAACTTATTCTTCGTCATAATTGCCATGTTTAGTTTAAGTTGGCAACTGACTATTTTCTCAATGATAATTTTTGCATTGTCACTGGGGATTGTCCGTTTCTTAACAACCAGATCAAGCCACTACTTCCAATCTCAACAAAGAGAATTGGGGCAAGTCAATGGTTATAATGAAGAAATGCTCAATGGTTTGAAAGTTATTAAGGTTTTTAGTCATGAACCCGATGCCAAAGCTAATTTTAATAAGTATAATGAAGCTTTGCGTCAAGCCTCTGGTAAAGCCAATACCTACTCCACGATCCTATTCCCAATCATGGGTAATTTAGGTAACTTACTTTATGTTATTATCGCTGTTCTTGGCGGAGCCGTTGCAATTGAAGGTTGGGCACCATTGTCCTTAGGTGTTATTGGGGCCTTTCTCCAATTATCAAAGCAATTTACCCAACCGATTGCTCAAATATCACAACAGTTGAACTCAATTGTTATGGCTTTAGCCGGTGCTAAGAGAATCTTTGACCTAGAAGATGAGCCATCTGAAGTTGATAGTGGTGACATCACTATTTCTAAGAATCAAAGTGTTAAGGGTGCCTGGCACTGGAATGTACCGCAAAAAGATGGTTCAATCAAACAAGTAACGGTTAAGGGGCACATTGTTTTTGACAATGTCAACTTTAGCTATTCACCAGATAAGCAGATCCTGTATAATATTTCACTTGATGCCAAACCTGGAGAGAAGGTAGCTCTAGTTGGTCAAACCGGTGCTGGTAAGACCACTATTTCTAACATGCTTAACCGTTTTTATGAAATTGATTCAGGAACGATCACTTATGATGGTATCCCGATCAATAGGATTAAGAAGGATGACCTGCGGCACTCGCTTTCCATCGTTTTACAGGATACGCACATGTTTACCGGTACCGTTATGGATAATATCCGTTTTGGTAATCCGGAGGCAAGTGATGACGACGTCTACCAGGCGGCTCATTTGTCACACGCTGATGAATTTATCCACCACCTTGATGAAGGTTATCAAACCGTAATCGATGGTGAAGGTGGGGATTTGTCTCAAGGGCAGATGCAATTACTCAGTATCGCGAGAGCAATGATTGCCGATGAACCGGTAATGATTCTCGATGAGGCCACCTCAAGTATTGATACGCAGACTGAGAAGTTGGTTCAGGCAGGTATGGATAACTTGCTTGCTGGTAGAACCAGTTTCGTAATTGCGCACCGTCTATCTACGATTGTTAACTCTGATTTGATTATGGTACTTGACCATGGTCATATTATTGAAAAAGGTAATCATAAACAATTGCTGGCTCAAAGGGGTTATTACTATGAGCTATATACCGGTAAGAAAGAAATTGAGTAAAAATTGTTAATTAACATAATATAGTGAAAAAATATTACTATTTGTGATAGATTTAAGGAGCTGGGTAAAATACCCAACTCTTTTTTTAATAAAAAGCCTGAATTATCAAATTAAGTGCAACACTGCCGCAAATAAGTCATGAAGCCAATGTTTTAGAAAATAGTTCTTGAGCAGTGCAGTAATGAAGCAGCT
>NZ_AYZC01000119.1 GCF_001436775.1 Lactobacillus acetotolerans DSM 20749 = JCM 3825 | reverse complement strand
GAGCTGAAGTATCAAATCTGCGTAAATCGCCTAATTCCGCGATTAATCTTAAAGCAGTGGTTCTGGCAATCCCAGGAATGCTTTGATAAATCGTTAAGGCACGGCTGTTAACAATTTTAGCCAGTTTTTCAAGATAGTTGATTACGTTATCACGTTCTTCGCTTAAGGAAAACAGGTCAGAAATATTTCTTTGAATTGCTCTGACAGTAATACTATCT
>NZ_AYZC01000118.1 GCF_001436775.1 Lactobacillus acetotolerans DSM 20749 = JCM 3825 | reverse complement strand
GGGTCTATGATATTCCCTGTTGATAGTTTATATATGATAAGCTGTTAGCAGGGTTTTTATGATACCAAAAAAGAGGCCATAGCCTCTCATATCTAAAAATCTATACCACTACATTTCTAGTAAATAAGGAGTTAAACTATGACCTCTCTTAATCATTGTATTAAATTTCAACTCAATATAACAGACCCTAATCTCCTGTTTTCTAATTATTATGAGAAA
>NZ_AYZC01000117.1 GCF_001436775.1 Lactobacillus acetotolerans DSM 20749 = JCM 3825 | reverse complement strand
ATGGCGCGGGACGGAATCGAACCGCCGACACAAGGAGCTTCAATCCTTTGCTCTACCGACTGAGCTACCGAGCCATCTTACGGTCCATGTCAGATTTGAACTGACGATCTTCTCCGTGACAGGGAGACGAGATAAACCACTGCTCCAATGGACCAATTGCGGGAGCTGGGTTTGAACCAACGACCTTTGGGTTATGAGCCCAACGAGCTACCAGACTGCTCCATCCCGCGAT
>NZ_AYZC01000116.1 GCF_001436775.1 Lactobacillus acetotolerans DSM 20749 = JCM 3825 | reverse complement strand
TTTTTTTTGTTGTCGTAATAATCAGTGATATGACAAGGTTGAGATAACTTCGTTGACTCCATTTGACCGATAACACGGTAAAGGATCTTTCTGGCAATATGATTGCCATGCTTGGTAATACCTAAATGATTATCCATTTCACCTGATTGATAGCGTCCTGGATCAATGCCGATAAAAGCATCTATTCGAGCTGAAGTATCAAATCTGCGTAAATCGCCTAATTCCGCGATTAATCTTAAAGCAG
>NZ_AYZC01000115.1 GCF_001436775.1 Lactobacillus acetotolerans DSM 20749 = JCM 3825 | reverse complement strand
TTTTTTCTACTCTAAGTCAAGTCATATTAATGATTTGGCTTATTTATTTTCTTTAATATTGTTGCGAATATAGTGAAATTGTTAAATGAAATAAAAAAGCAAAGATCAGAAAGTATAACAAATAAGCCTATGATGCTTGTCGTTTTTTCATAGGTTGCTATACTAAAGATGATTATTTGATTTCAATTAAAGTCTTTGGTTTTTGGTGGCTACGTTGTAATCATATAATTGATTTTGCTTTATTAAAGCAAACAT
>NZ_AYZC01000114.1 GCF_001436775.1 Lactobacillus acetotolerans DSM 20749 = JCM 3825 | reverse complement strand
CTTTTTTCTACTCTAAGTCAAGTCATATTAATGATTTGGCTTAATTTATTTTCTTTAATATTGATGCGAATATAGTGAAATTGTTAAATGAAATAAAAAAGCAAATATCAGAAAGTATGACAAATAAGCCTATGATGCTTGTTGTTTTTTCATAGGTTGCTATACTAAAGATGATTATTTGATTTCAATCAAAGTCTTTTGTTTTTGGTGGCTACGTTGTAATCATATAATTGATTTTGCTTTATTAAAGCAAACAT
>NZ_AYZC01000113.1 GCF_001436775.1 Lactobacillus acetotolerans DSM 20749 = JCM 3825 | reverse complement strand
GAATAGGCCGCAAGAAGTTGTACACCGGAAGGTGCCATTCCATTGGGAAGGTGACTTGGTTAAAGGTGTCAGGCGCAAAAATCAGCCGGCTTTAATGACCCTGACGGAACGTAAAACCCGTTTTGAAATTGTGGCTATGATCCCTGATTACCATGCCAGTACCTGTCTTAATACCTTGCAAGGCATTATTGACCAGCATCCAAAGTGGTTTAAATCGATTACTTTTGACAATGGCTCAGAATTCTCCACTTTAACCAAGATCAAAGGTG
>NZ_AYZC01000112.1 GCF_001436775.1 Lactobacillus acetotolerans DSM 20749 = JCM 3825 | reverse complement strand
TTGGCACCAGTTAAATCGTTAGCACGAACCCATTGGTTGTTACCTAAGTCATACCACTTTTCACCTTTTGAGTTATAAGCTGTTGCAATAACTTTCCATGAAGTATGGCTGCCTAAAACTTGGCCAGTAGCTACTGGATTTTCGTAGTTGTTCCAAACGTGAACTGGGTTGGCACTTACAGTTACAACTGCTGCATCGTTTTGAACAGTGGCTGCCTGTGCATCTTCAGTCTTAGTGTTGTTTACTGCTGCAATACCTGCAATTGATAATGCTGCTACGGCTACGGTTTTA
>NZ_AYZC01000111.1 GCF_001436775.1 Lactobacillus acetotolerans DSM 20749 = JCM 3825 | reverse complement strand
TATTTTAACTTATAATCTAGGCTATTTGGTTAATTTAAACAACTAGCACCACGCGTGTTTTATATACATAAATTCCAAAAATTAAACCAAATAATAAACAAAAGACAACCTCAAATAAATCGGTCCAAAAAGCTTCCGGTTCCTCCGTTTCTAATGATTCATGTGGAAATAACGGCAAAACATAGAACATCAATACAAGCAGTGTGAGACTAAAATAGATACCGCCCCAGATAGATCAATGTCATTAAGTTAAGACATTGACTAACGTTTAACTTTATGAGCCGAATCATTT
>NZ_AYZC01000110.1 GCF_001436775.1 Lactobacillus acetotolerans DSM 20749 = JCM 3825 | reverse complement strand
GGTGCGGATCAGTTTATGCACCGATGCAATGGCAATCTTCTTATAGCCTCGGCTGTGGGAGGATTGTTTTTTGTTGTCGTAATAATCGGTGATATGACAAGGCTGAGATAACTTCGTTGATTCCATTTGACCGATAACTCGGTAAAGGATCTTTCTGGCAATATGATTGCCATGTTTGGTAATACCTAAATGGTTATCCATTTCTCCTGATTGGTAGCGTCCTGGATCAATGCCAATAAAAGCATCTATTTGAGCTGAAGTATCAAATCTGCGTAAATCGCCTAATTCCGCGATTAATCTTAAAGCAG
>NZ_AYZC01000011.1 GCF_001436775.1 Lactobacillus acetotolerans DSM 20749 = JCM 3825 | reverse complement strand
CCCTGCTAACAGCTTATCATATATAAACTATCAACAGGGAATATCATAGACCCTTTTTTTATAATTAATTTAAAATTTAATAACAGTGTTTTTTGATTTGTTTTCCACAGTTTGTTAGTATTTAGATAACCTTAATTAAATGAAGGGAATGCGAATTATGACAGAAGAAACTCCTATGGTTGAGTTTAAGGATGTTACTAAAGTATATCCAAAAAGCAAAACACCAGCTGTTGAAGATATTAATATTAAGATAAAAAAAGGTGATTTTTGTTGTTTTATCGGGACTTCTGGTTCTGGTAAAACAACTTTAATGCGGATGATTAACCGTATGAATAGTATCACTAAGGGTGATGTTTATATTGAAGGAAAGAATGTTAAGGACTTTAATCCTGTGAGTTTACGTCGCCATATTGGGTATGTTATTCAAAGTAACGGCTTAATGCCACATATGACCATTCGTGATAATATCATTTTGGTTCCTAAGTTATTGAAGTGGCCTCAAGCCAAGCTTGATGCTAAAGCCAAAGAATTAATTAAATTGGCTGAATTACCAGAATCTTATTTGGATCGTTATCCGTCAGAATTGTCAGGTGGGCAACAGCAAAGAATTGGTGTTGTTAGGGCTTTAGCGGCTGATCAGAATTTAATCTTGATGGATGAGCCATTTGGGGCTTTGGATCCAATTACTCGTGAAAATTTACAAGACTTAGTTCAACGTTTGCAAACTAAATTTGGTAAAACTATCGTTTTCGTCACTCATGATAGGGACGAAGCTTTGAAGTTAGCTACTCAAATCGTTGTATTGCACGATGGTCATAAGATCCAGGAGGGTACACCAGATGATATTCTGCAACATCCTGCTAATGATTTCGTTAGAAATCTAATTGGTGAAGATCGTTTGGCTGAAGCGCAGTACGAAACTGTTAAAGTTAAGAGCGTGATGTTAACTAAACCAGCTAAAATCAATTTGGGTGCCTCACTAACTGAGGCTTTGGATAAGATGAAATCTAGCCACGTTGATACTTTGCTGGTAGTAGATGATTCTAATCACTTAAAGGGTTATATTTCAATTGAAAAGTTGGAACAACGTTATCATCAAGTTTCTGGCGTTAGCGATATTGTCAATAAAAATATTTATACAATTGGTCCTGACGATTACTTACGTGATAACTTCAACCGAATCTTAGAGCGTAACGGTCAATATGTTCCGGTTGTAGATAAAAATGATAAACTTGTTGGTATTGTTACCCGTTCAAGTTTGGTAAACGTTGTTTACGAAACTATTTGGGGTGATAACAACCCACTATTATCTAAATCTAAACAAACAAAGGATTCAGCAAAAGGGGCGAATAAATAATGACCGCTTTTTTAACCCAACATGGTTCTGAGCTTCTTACTAAAACTTGGCAGCAGATTTATATATCCGCAATTGCGTTAGCTTTAGGAATTATTGTTGCGATTCCGTTGAGTGTCATTTTAATGAAATTCCCACGAACCGCTAAAGTAGTAATGGCAATTGCAAGTATGCTGCAAACTATTCCGGCACTAGCATTGTTAGCCATGATGCTGCCGATCTTTGGCATTGGTCAATTACCAGCAATTGTTGCCTTATTTCTTTATAGTTTGATGCCTATTTTAAGAAATACTTATGTTGGTTTGACAGGAGTTAACCCGAATACGGTTGATTCAGCCAAGGGAGTAGGCATGACACAAATACAAATTATTACGAAGGTTGATATTCCTTTAGCAATGCCGGTTATTATGTCTGGTATCCGTTTATCAGCTATCTATGTTATTGCGTGGTCAACACTAGCTTCGTATATAGGCGCCGGTGGGTTAGGTGACTTTATTTTTAATGGTTTAAACCTTTACCAACCAGATCTTATTTTTGGTGGAACTATTCCTGTTATTATTTTGGCACTGTTAACCGATTATCTACTTGGCAGATTGGAAAAGAAGCTTACACCAGCCGGAGTAAATAACAACTAAGGAGATATCCCCAAATGAAAAAAATTCTTAAAAGTCTAATGCTGGTGATAGCATCATTCCTGATTATGATTTCTGTTTCTGGTTGTGGACTACCGGGTTTAGCGTCAGCACAAGGTGGTAATAATAATTTACGAATTACCGCTCTTAATACAACTGAATCGCAAATTGTGGCAAATATTGTTTCTGAGTTAATTGAACATGAAACGCCTTATAAAACCTCGATTGTTAATAATTTAGGTTCTGCACCAATGCAGCACCAAGCTCTTTATCGTCGTGATGCGGATATTCAAGCAGCTGCTTATGATGGTGGTGAATTAACTGCTAACTTAGGTATGGCTCCAATCAAAAATTCTAAGAAAGCTAATGATACTGTTCGTAGGGAAGTAAGAAAGCGTTGGGATCAAACTTACTTGCCTACTTATGGTTTTGCAGATAATTATGCTTTCATGGTTAAGCAAAATGAAGCTAAAAAAGATCACTTAAATAATGTTTCCGATCTAAAAAAGGTTGAAAATAACTATTCACTGGGTGTTTCATCTGACTGGTTAAACCGTAAGGGTGATGGATATAAAGACTTCCAAAATACTTATGGCATAACCTTCGCAAAGACTTATCCAATGAATATCGGTTTAGTTTATTCGGCATTGCAAGAGGGTAGAATGAACGTTGTTTTAGGATACTCGACTGATGGCCGAATTGATAGTTATCATTTGAAATTATTAAAAGATAATCGTCATTTCTTCCCACCATATAATTGTGGCATGTTGATTAATAACTACGTTTTAAGAGAGCATCCAGATCTTAAACCGATTCTAAGTAGACTTGATGGGAAAATGAATATGCATCAAATAAGACATATGAATTATGAAGTTGATGATGAGCTATTAGAACCATCAACTGTTGCCCACCAGTTTTTAGTTAAAAATAATTATTTTAGGAGGAATAAATAAATGTCAAAATTATCTATATGGCAACAATTTATTTATTACTACCAGCATAACGGAGCCTATGTTTTGCAGCAATTTGACCGTACATTTTTAATTTCAATCTATGGCGTGTTGTTTGCAGCCATCATTGGTATCCCGGTCGGTATTTTTATTGCTAGAAATTCACATTTAGGTGATTTCGTTGTTGAAATTGCTAACTTTATTCAAACTATCCCCTCACTGGCTTTACTGTCTATTGTCATGATTGGATTAGGATTGGGTGTTAATACCGTTATCGTAACCGTAACGTTATACTCATTGCTACCGATTATTAAAAATACTTATACAGGTATGCGAAGCGTTGATAAGAACGTTATTGATTCAGGTAAAGGTATGGGCATGACGAATTTGCAATTGCTTTATATGGTTCGTCTGCCGCTCTCAATGTCTGTTATTATTGCAGGTTTGAAGAATGCTTTGGTTATTGCCATTGGTATTACTTCTATCGGTTCCTTCGTTGGAGCTGGTGGATTAGGTGATATTATTATTCGTGGTACGAACGCTACTAATGGTGGTGCTTTGATTTTAGCTGGAGCCGTTCCAACTGCTTTAATGGCCATCGTAGCTGATATCATCCTAAACTTTGCTGAAAAGTGGATAGTACCTAAGGGTCTAAGAGAATAATATTAAAATTAATAAATTAAGTAAGAAGTCGCATGATATGCGGATTCTTATTTTTTAGACCTTGCATACTTGGTACGGATAAAAGTATAATTAAATTAGTGAAGAAGCAAGTTAAATATTATTATTTTATTAAAAGGACTGCTTGGTAAGCTAAGTATTTAGGTCAAGAAAATAATGGTGACTAGTAGGAGGTTTTTTACGATTGAAAAAATATTTTAAGAAATTATTGTTAGTAATAATTGTATTCTTATTAGCAATTTCTACTACTGCTTGTGGCTTGCCAGGGTTATCCTCTGCTCAGGGTGGTAATGACACTATTAGAATAACGGCTTTGACCACTACGGAATCACAAATTGTTGCTAATATAGTTTCGCAATTAATTGAGCATGAAACTCATTATAAAACTTCAATTGTAAATAATTTGGGATCTGCACCGATGCAGCACCAGGCGCTTTATCGTCATAACGCTGATATTCAAGCAGCTGCTTATGATGGTGGTGAATTAACAGCTAATTTAGGTATGCCAGCAATTAAAAATTCTAAAAAAGCTAATGATACTGTTCGTTATGAAGTAAAGAAACGTTGGGACCAGACCTATTTGCCAACCTATGGCTTTTCTGATAACTATGCTTTCATGGTTAAACCTGAAGAAGCTAAAAAATATAACTTAAAAGATATTTCTGATTTGAAGAAAGTTGAAGATAAATATTCTTTAGGTGTAGCTTCTGAGTGGGTAAATGCACCAGGTGTAGGCTATAAAGAATTTGAGAAGGCATACGGTCTTTCCTTTCCTAAGATGCGAGCAATGAATATTGGATTAGTTTATTCAGCATTGCAAACTGGCAGGATGAATGTAGTATTAGGTTATTCGACGGATGGTAGAATTGATAGTTATCATTTAAAGCTGTTGAAGGATAATCGCCATTTCTTCCCGCCATATAACTGTGGTATGTTGATTAATAATTATGTTTTAAGGGAACATCCTGACCTTAAACCGATTTTACGCCGGTTAGTTGGTCGAATAGGGATGCATACGATTAGACACATGAATTATGAGGTTGATGATGAATTGCTTGAACCGTCAACTGTTGCCCATCAATTTTTGGTAAAGAATAATTATTTTAGAGATAAAAAATAGAAACATATTTATATGTTTAAAGAACAGCCGTTTAATAAACGGCTGTTTTTATTTTTCCCTAAAATTAAATGAGATAGTATAATACATATAAAGAAGTTATAAAATATTTATTAATTTAATAATAAATTTCTTCCCAATAGCGGTAACTAAAGGGGGTAGCACAAATGAAAAAAGCTTTTAAGAAATTAGTGCTGCTGGTAATGTCATTTTTGTTAGTAATCTTTACAGCCGGGTGTGGATTACCTGGATTATCTTCTACACAAAGTGGGAATGATAATATTCGGATAACAGCCCTCAATACTACAGAATCTCAAATTATTGCTAACATAGTTGCAGAATTAATTGAACACGAAACGAATTATAAAACAGCAATTGTAAATAATTTGGGTTCCTCATCAATGCAGCATCAGGCTCTTTATCGTCGTGATGCGGATATTCAAGCTGCTGCTTATGATGGTAGTGAATTAACTACTAATCTAGGAATGGAACCAATCAAAAATTCTAAAAGGGCTAATGAGATAGTTCGACAAGAAGTAAAAAAACGCTGGGATCAAACTTACTTTCCAACTTATGGCTTTTCTGATACTTATGCGTTCATGGTTACACCTAAAGAAGCAAAGAAAGATCATCTAAAAAAGGTTTCTGACTTGAAGAAAGTTGAAGATAAATATGCTTTAGGGGTTTCTACTGATTGGTTAAATCGTAAAGGTGACGGATATCCGGATTTTCAGTTAGATTATGGAATAACTTTTTTCAAAGTTCATGCAATGAGTATCGGCTTAGTTTATTCAGCTTTACAAAATGGACGAATGAACGTAGTTTTAGGATATTCAACTGATGGGCGTATAGACAGCTATCATCTGAAATTGTTAAGGGATGACAAGCATTTCTTCCCGCCATATAATTGTGGTATGTTAGTTAATAATTATATTTTAAGAGAACATCCAGATCTTAAGCCGGTTCTGCACCGGCTTGATGGTAGAATTGGTGTGCATCAAATGCGGAAAATGAACTATGAGGTGGATGATCAGTTATTAGAGCCATCAACCGTTGCACATAGATTTTTAGTTAAAAATCATTATTTTAGAGATAGTAAATAATTATATATAGAATTAATTATAAAAGTAAAATTTATAATTTTTGCGTACTTAATACTGAGGATAAAAATGCCTAAACATTTGTTCGCTTTTTCCTTGCAAAGCGGACATAAATCAAAGTATAATTGAATAGTACAAAGTTAGAGGAGGAAAAACGTTTGGCCAAAGATGAAAAGAAAGCTGCTTTAGACGTAGCTCTTAAAAAGATTGAAAAAAATTTTGGTAAAGGTGCAGTTATGCGCATGGGTGACAAAGCAGATACCAAAATTTCAACTGTGCCATCCGGTTCACTTGCACTTGATGCTGCACTAGGTGTAGGTGGCTATCCGCGTGGTAGAATTGTTGAAATTTATGGTCCTGAATCTTCTGGTAAAACTACCGTTGCTTTGCATGCCGTAGCAGAAGTGCAAAAACATGGTGGTACAGCTGCTTATATCGATGCTGAAAATGCAATGGATCCAGCTTATGCGGAAGCACTTGGCGTTGATGTTGATTCACTGATTTTGTCTCAACCTAATACTGGTGAAGAAGGCTTGCAGATCGCGGATACCTTAATTTCTAGTGGAGCTGTCGATATTGTGGTAGTTGATTCTGTAGCTGCCTTAGTTCCTCAAGCTGAAATTGATGGTGAAATGGGTGATACTCACGTTGGATTACAGGCTAGATTGATGAGCCAGGCTTTGCGTAAGCTTTCTGGGACTATTTCTAAAACCAAAACAATTGCGATTTTTATTAACCAGATTCGTGAAAAAGTTGGAGTTATGTTTGGTAACCCTGAAACGACGCCCGGTGGTCGTGCTTTGAAATTTTATTCAACTATTCGTTTAGAAATTAGAAGAGCTGAAAAAATTAAACAAGCTGGTAACATTATTGGTAACCGAGTTAAAATTAAGGTTGTTAAGAATAAAGTTGCACCCCCATTTAAAGTTGCTGAAGTAGATATGATGTATGGTAAAGGAATTTCACAGAGTGGTGAACTTCTTGACATGGCAACGGATAAAGACATTATCAATAAAGCTGGTTCGTGGTATTCATACAAGAGCGACCGAATTGGTCAGGGCCGTGAGAATGCCAAAAAGTATTTAGAAGATCATCCGGATATGTATAAAGACATTCAACATCAAGTTCGCCATGCTTATGGGATTGATGAAAAATCTGTAGCTGATCGTGAGGATCCTGAAAAAGTTAAGGAAAAGAACGAAAAAGCCGAAAAGGCTGAAGAAAAGAAGACATCTACTAAAAAAGTAGCTGCCAGCAAAAGCAAATAAAGTTGAAGAAATTAAGCTTGACCTTGGAATTTAATTCCAAGGCTTTTTTGTTGATTGACATGAGCTTCTAGGTTCTTTATTATTAATACTGTGTGAATAATCTAAAAAAAGGCGATAGTAATCATGACAAATATAATTTTGATTCCCGTCGCGGTTGCTATTATTTCGATTTTAGCTGGTTCAGGCATTGGATATGCAGTTCGAAAGAATGTTTGGGAAAAGAAAGCCCAGAATGCACAAAATGATGCTGACCATATTTTAGCTGATGCAAAGACACAGGTAACTGCTGCCAAAGCTGAAGCCAATGCACAGAAACAAGCTACAAAAGCTTTAAAACAAAGTGCAGAAAATACTAAAAAAGAGAAAATTCTTGAAGCCCAAGAAAAGATTCAAGATTATCGGCAAAAAGTTGAAGATGAATTAAATGTTAAGCGGGATGACATTTCCCGTAAGACTAATCGTCTTAAGCAACGTGAAGATACCCTTGACCATAAGAAATCTTTGTTGGATGAGAGAGAGAATGGACTCACACAAAAAGAAAACCAATTAAAGCAGCAAAAGACTAATTTAGATAAAAAAATTAGTGATGCTGATAAGTTGGTCGAAACAAGAAAGCAAAAGCTTTATGAAGTGGCAGGCTTAAATAAGGAACAAGCTAAGAAACTTGTTTTGAGTCAATCATCTGATGAATTAGTCAAAGAACGTGCAGATATGATTAGAAATAGTAATGAAGAAGTCAAAGCAAAAGCTGATCATTATGCACGTCAAGTAATTATTGATGCCATTCAAAGCAGTGCTGCCGATACGGTAGCAGAGACTACCGTATCTGTAGTTGATCTGCCAAATGAAGAGATGAAAGGACGAATTATCGGCCGTGAGGGTCGTAATATTCGTTCCTTTGAGGCATTAACAGGAATTGATTTAATTATCGATGATACACCAAAGGTTGTTACTTTGAGTGGCTTTGATTCGATTAGACGTGAGATTGCTAAAAGAGCGATGGAACGTTTAATTAAAGACGGTCGTATTCATCCAGCTCGTATTGAAGAGATGGTTGATAAGGCTAGAAAAGAAGTTAATGATGATATTTACGAGGCCGGAGAAAGTGCCTTAATGGAGTTAGGAATTCATAGAATGAATCCAGAACTTGTTAAGATTTTAGGTCGTCTTAAATATCGTACTTCTTATGGTCAAAATGTTTTGGCACACTCAATTGAAGTTGCTAAATTAGCCGGAACAATGGCTGCTGAACTTGGTTTAAATGAAAAATTAGCGGTTCGCGCGGGATTATTACACGATATTGGTAAAGCCGTCGATCATGATATTGAAGGTTCACACGTTGAAATTGGTGTGGAATTAACACGTAAATATCATGAACCTGACGTAGTTGTAAATGCAATTGCAGCACACCATGGGGATGTACCGAAGTTATCGTTTATTGCTGAACTTGTTGTTGCAGCAGATACTCTTTCTTCGGCTCGTCCGGGTGCAAGAAGTGAAAGTTTGGAAAACTATATTAGACGTTTGACCAAGCTGGAAAAAATTGCGAAGGGTTATAAAGGAGTTAAACAGGCGTATGCCATCCAAGCTGGACGTGAAGTTCGGGTAATGGTTGAACCTGATGAAATTTCAGATGATCGAATAACTGTTTTAGCACACGATATTAAGAATCAAGTTGAAAAAGAACTTGATTACCCAGGTAATATTAAAATTACCGTTATTCGTGAAAAACGAGTTGTAGCGATTGCTAAATAATAAAAATTGGATTCGAAAGAATTCAATTTTTTATTTTACCTAAAAATGTTATTTGTGGATTTTTTTTACTACTTGTATAATTAAAACAAGTAATTAAAGAAAGTAGCCGGTTATGTTTAAAATTATCGTTGAATTATTCTTCTTAGTTATCATTCAAGCAGCAATTACCCCTTTTATTAGGAGGCTTGCTTTTGTCTTGGGAGCAGTGGATGATCCTAATGCACGAAGAGTTAATAAAAAACCTATGCCTACTTTGGGTGGCTTAGGTATTTTTGTAACTTTTAATATTGGTACTTTTGTCCTTTTACGAGAACAATTTCCAACTCATGAGGCTTTTGCCGTCCTTTTGGCATCAAGTGTAATTATCTTAACAGGGATGATTGATGACATTTTAGTACTTAAACCAAGGCAAAAAATGTTTGGTATTTTTATTGCAGCACTCGTTATATATTTTTTAGCGGGTATTCGAATGAATGTACTGAATCTGCCTTTTATTAAAAATGAAATTAATTTAGGTTGGTGGAGTTTCCCGATTACTATTTTTTGGATCCTGGCTTTGACTAATGCAGTTAATTTAATTGATGGATTAGATGGTTTAGCAGATGGCGTATCAATGATTTCGCTCATTACTATGGGAATTGTAGGTTACTTCTTCTTGCATACTCACCAATTGTATGTGCCAATAGCTTGTTTTATGTTAGCTGCATGTTTACTGGGCTTTTTACCTTATAATTTTCATCCTGCCAAAATCTTTCTGGGAGATACGGGAGCGCTCTATATTGGTTTTATGATCGCGGTTCTATCTTTAAAAGGTTTGAAAAATGTAACCTTTATTTCTCTGCTTGTACCGATCATTATTTTGGGTGTACCGATTACCGATACTATCTATGCAATGATTAGAAGGGTGTTAAATAAACGTCCCGTTTCACAAGCTGATAAACACCACTTGCATCACCAATTGATGCGAATGGGTTTAACTCACCGGCAAACCGTTTTAACAATTTATGCTTTGTCGCTTATATTTTCATTTATTTCTCTGTTGCTCCTACTTTCTCCAGCTTGGGGAACATGGGTCTTAATTATTGCGCTTTTATTTGCTTTAGAATTCTTTGTGGAATCAATTGGACTTTTAGGCGAAAAATACAAGCCATTGTTACATCTAATTCAGAAAATTATTAATAAGAGAACTACAAAAGATCCAACGGTTGAAGTTTGGCATTTAGGTGAAGAAAAACCTGACCAGCTTAAGAAGAAAAAATCTAAAGACAAATAAAAGAGATTAGGAAATTTCCTAATCTCTTTTACTTTTCGTGGTAATTATGATCTGCAACCGGTATCTCATTGTAGCGCTCCTCACCCTTTGTAAAATCAACTTTTCCTGCTAACAGATTAATTAATTTCTTTTTGAATGATTCCTGTTTATCTTCATCAATAAACACACTTATTTTGATGTCAATACCATAATTGGTATTGTTTATAAAAATTTTGTTTTCTTTTAAGTAATGATTAATTTTATCAAACCGGTTATAGGCTACGTGAAAATTTAATTCTTGCTGTAAAACGCGTTTAACAACACCAATGTTTTCAACTGCTTGTGTAACGCTATTTGAATAAGCCCTGATCAATCCCCCAGCACCCAGTTTAATGCCACCGAAGTATCGGGTTACAACAACGGTGACATTTTTTAGCTTCATGAGCTGTAGCACTTTTAATTCAGGAACGCCAGCGGTACCGGAAGGTTCTCCATTGTCACTAGCTTTAACCTGGTCATCATTTTTTCCAATTGTATATGCGAAGGTATTATGAGTTGCATCACGGTATTTTTTCTTAGTTTGGGCAATAAATTCATTAGCCGCTTCAACTGAACTTGTTCGTGCCAAGCTAGCGATGAATTTGCTTCTTTTAATAATAATTTCATGCTTACCAGCATTTTTGATAGTTAAATAATTTTCTTTTTCTGACAAAATTATCACCTTTTTTAGCGTACTTAATCTTTGGAGGCAAGCAAAGATTATGAAAAATTTAACTGCACTTTCAGGCCGGCAATGGCTGGTGAGTCAAGAGGATTCTAGCATATTTATGGGATGTAGCAAAATTAAAGTTATTGAAAATAATCATTGTCAGCGTTGCGGCGGTTTAATTACGGCAAAATTGCCAAATGGTAAACAATATTGTCGTGCTTGTATCGGTATTGGAAGGGCAGTTGAAGGTGATTTATTAATACGTTATCAGGTTAAGGTTCCGTTTTCTAAAAAGAAAAATGGTGGCTTAACATGGCATGGAAAATTGACACCGTTACAACTGAGTATTTCAAATGCATTAGTTAAAAATTTTAATAAAAAGAAAAATAGTTTGGTTCATGCGGTAACTGGAGCCGGGAAAACAGAAATGCTTTTTCAATTGATAGCAGAGTGCATGAGAAAAGGGAAACGTGCGTGTATTGCCACGCCAAGAATTGACGTGGTAAACGAATTATATCCGCGATTTAAAGAAGCTTTTGCTGAAATTGAGATTGGGAAATATCATGGACGTGAATTTAAGGAACCAGGATTAGAGCAATTAACAATTTGTACAACTCACCAATTGTTAAAATTTTATGGTGCATTCGATTTATTAGTGATAGATGAGGTGGATTCATTTCCATATGTTGGTGATCCACAGCTTCATTTTGCTGCCAAAAATGCTGTAAAAAAATCAGGAGTTCGAGTATATTTAACTGCAACACCGACAAATGATCTTTTAGATGAAGCAAAAAATGGAAAATTGCAGATTTTAAAGTTAAATCGCCGTTTTCATGGTGGTTTTTTACCAGTGCCACGAGAAAAATTATTTTTAAGGCCATTTTTGAGAAAGCAAAAAATTCATCCGAAATTAATTGCAGAAATAGTAAAAGTAATTCGATCTAAGCACCCACTCTTGCTATTTGTTCCCCATATTGATCAAATTCCTGTTTACCTTGCAGCATTGCAAAAAGAAGAACGATTAAAGAATATTAAAATGGATGGAGTTTCCGCTAAAGATAATAAACGTTTAGAAAAGGTACAGGATTTTCGTGAACAGAAGTTGCAGTTACTTGTAACAACAACGATATTGGAGCGGGGCGTGACTTTTAAACATGTTTGGGTAATTATCGTTGCCGCTGATGATCAAATTTACACAGCTGCTAGCCTAGTACAAATAGCTGGGAGGGTTGGCCGAGCCCAAAATGATCCAGGTGGCTTAGTTATGTATTGTTATCGTAAATATACGAAAAATATCCGTTCCGCAATGAAACAGATTAGAGAGATGAATAAATGAATGAATGTTTGCTTTGCAAGCAAGAATTTATTCCAGAAATTTCTTTTTTACAAATTTTTTCTTGGAGCAAGTATCGTGAACCTAAGATATGTTTTAGATGTTTACATCAATTTGAGCGTTTATCAGAAATAAGATGTAAGTATTGTTCAAAAAATATGAATGTGGCAGGAACGTGCCATGATTGCCTAGATTGGCAGCAGATTTATGGACAAAATCTTTTGTATAATTATTCAGTTTATCGTTATAACGATTACTTTCATGATCTAATGGTAAATTATAAACGTTATGATGACTACGTTTTGTACGAAGTATTGCAAGAAATTTGTTATAAAGAACTTTTGAAAATTGAAGCAGATCTATACGTACCAATTCCTACATCTCCTGAGCACCAACAAAAGCGCCAATTCGATACAATTAGTGCAATTTTTAGTGGGCTTGTTCCGCTTACGCCCCTTTTAAAGAAAAAATCTGGTTGCGGAGCACAGGGAGAAAAGAATAAGCATGAGCGTCTTGCAAGCAGTCAGAGCTTTTATATTGATAAGGAAAAGATAAAAAAGAGTTTTAACGGGAAATCTATTTTATTGTTAGATGATATTTATACTACGGGAAGAACGCTTTATCATGCACGTGATCAACTTTTGCAATTTTTACCGGATTCAGAAATAAGAAGCTTTTCAATTTGCCGTTAGAATTCTCTTGTAGAGCGTTTTCATGTTCTGGTATAATAAAGGTACAGATGAAACCGCATAGCGGTGAAGGAGGATTCTAATATGTTAAAGTACAATGTTCGTGGCGAAAATATCGAAGTAACTGATGCTTTAAGAAGTTATGTTGAAAAACGGTTAAAGAAGTTGGAAAAATACTTTAATTTAAATCAAGATGTGATTGCACATGTTAATTTAAAAGTTTACCGTGATCATTCAGCTAAGGTTGAAGTTACTATTCCGCTTCCTTATTTGGTTTTAAGGGCTGAAGAAACCACGGATGATATGTATCGTAGTATTGACTTCGTTTCTGAAAAGCTTGAGCGTCAAATTAGAAAGTATAAGACACGTGTAAATAGAAAGAGCCGTGAAAAGGGCTTGCGTGATTTCTTCGTTGAGACTCCAAAAGAAGAAGAAAAGAAACCTGGTAAATTTGACATAGTTCGTAATAAACAAATTGGTTTAAAGCCAATGGATCCTGAAGAAGCCATCTTACAAATGAATATGCTGGAACATGATTTCTTTGTTTTCCAAGATGCCGAAACAAACGGTACGAGTGTTGTATATCGCAGAAATGATGGTCGTTATGGTTTAATTGAGACCAACGAATAAAACTAAAAATTATTAATTGCAATAAAGATCTCACATTTTGGTGCGGGATCTTTATTTTGATTATTTTTCATTTAGTGCTAATCATGTTAAAATTAATCTGTGTTTTTAGACTTAACTACATATAAGGAACGATTTAATGGTAAACATTTTAAAGAAACTCTATAATAGCGACAAACGAGAATTAAAAAAATTTGATAAAATTGCAGCTAAAGTTGAAAGTCATGCTGATGAATACAGTAAGCTTTCTGATGAAAAATTACAGGCAAAGACGCCAGAATTTCGTGATCGTCTGAAGAAAGGCGAAACGTTAGAGGATTTACTTCCAGAGGCATTTGCTGTGGCACGAGAGGGTGCTAAACGTGTACTTGGATTATATCCATTCCACGTTCAAATTCTTGGTGCCATTGCACTACACTTTGGTAATATTGCGGAAATGATGACTGGTGAAGGTAAAACTTTAACGGCTACCATGCCGGTTTATTTGAACGCTTTACCGGGCAAAGGTGTCCACGTTGTTACTGTTAATGAATATTTATCTAGCCGTGACGAACAAGAAATGGGCCAACTTTATAAGTGGCTCGGTTTGACCGTTGGTTTAAACTTAAACTCAATGTCACCGGATGAAAAGCGTGCTGCTTATAATTGTGACGTTACTTATTCAACAAACTCTGAGCTTGGTTTTGATTACTTACGGGACAACATGGTTGTTTACAAAGAGCAAATGGTTCAACGTCCGCTTAATTATGCCATTATTGATGAGGTTGACTCAATTTTAATTGATGAAGCTAGAACCCCATTGATTATTTCTGGTGAAGCGGAACAGGCTAACAGTGATTATATTCGTGCCGATCGTTTCGTTAAAACTTTGTCAGAAGATAAAAGTGATGACGATGATTTTGATGATGATAAAGATCACGGTGATTATAAGATTGACTGGCCAACCAAAACCATTTCTTTAACTAGAACCGGGATTGAAAAAGCTTGTAAGCATTTTGGCTTAAAAAATTTATATGATGTTGAAAACCAGAAATTAGTGCACCATATTGACCAAGCACTTCGCGCTAATTATATCATGCTTAAAGATATTGATTACGTGGTTCAAAATGGCGAAGTATTAATTGTTGATTCTTTTACTGGACGTGTAATGAAAGGTCGTCGTTATTCTGACGGGTTACACCAAGCTATTGAAGCCAAGGAAGGTGTTAAGATTCAAGAAGAATCTAAGACCCAAGCAACAATTACTTACCAGAACTTCTTTAGAATGTATAAAAAATTAGCTGGTATGACTGGTACTGCTAAGACCGAAGAGGAAGAATTCCGGGAAATTTATAATATGCAGGTAATTACCATTCCAACTAATAAACCACTTATTAGAATTGATAAGCCTGATATTTTATACCCAACTTTAGATTCTAAGTTCCGTGCTGTTGTTAGAGAGATTAAGCAACGGCATGCTAAAGGTCAACCAGTTTTGGTTGGTACAGTAGCGGTTGAAAGTTCAGAACGACTTAGTAAGATGTTGGATAAAGCGGGTATTCCACATGCTGTTTTAAATGCTAAAAACCATGCAAAAGAAGCACAAATTATTATGAATGCTGGGCAAAAAGGTGCCGTAACCATAGCCACTAACATGGCTGGTCGTGGTACTGATATTAAATTAGGGCCTGGTGTTAAAGAACTTGGTGGTTTAGCCGTAATTGGTACTGAACGACATGAATCTCGCCGTATTGATAATCAGCTTCGTGGCCGTTCCGGTCGTCAAGGTGATCCAGGTGTAACTCGCTTCTATTTATCACTTGAAGATGACTTAATGAAACGTTTCGGTGGTGAACGAGTTAAAGATTTCTTGGATCGTTTATCTGATAATGATGATGATAAAGTAATTGAAAGTCGTTTGATCACCCGTCAAGTTGAATCAGCCCAGAAGCGTGTTGAAGGTAATAACTACGATACACGTAAACAGACTTTGCAATACGATGACGTTATGCGAATTCAACGTGAAATTATTTATGGTGAAAGAATGCAAGTTATTGAAGCTACTCATTCATTAAAGAATGTTTTAATTCCAATGATTCACCGTACGATTGATAGTCAGGTAAATATGTTTACGCAGGGTGATAGAAGTAAGTGGCGTCTTGACTCATTACGTGATTTTATTGTTTCGAGTTTAACTTCTGAAGAAATAGCTGATTCAATTGACTATAAGACAATTAGTGTGGCTGATTTGAAGAAGAAGCTTTATGACATCGTTGAAAAGAACTATGAGCAGAAAGCAAAGGTTCTTAATGATCCTTCACAAATGCTTGAGTTTGAAAAGGTGGTTATCTTGCGTGTTGTTGATGATCGTTGGACTGATCATATTGATGCAATGGATCAATTACGACAGTCAATCGGACTTCGTGGCTATGGTCAACTTAATCCATTAGTTGAATACCAAGATTCAGGTTACAGAATGTTTGAAGAAATGATTTCTAATATTGAATTTGACGTAACACGTTTGTTCATGAAGGCTGAAATTAGGCAAAATCTTAGTCGTTAAAAGATAATTAAATGGGGAGAAAGTGTTAAGCTTTCTCTTTTTTTACCAAAATTATTAAAACTAGGAGTAAAAAATGGAAATTAGTGAAATTCAAAGTAAATTAGATGAACTTAAAAAGCATCTAGATCACCTTAGGGGGTCTCTTTGACCTCGATGCTATTGATGAAAGCATAGCAATTAATGACGGGAAAATGGAAGCCCCAGATTTTTGGAATAATCAAGAAAAAGCCCAAAAATTAATTACTGATAATAATGCTTTAAAAGAAAAGCGTGATTCATTTTTAAGCTTGCAAAAATCTTATCAAAATGAAGCCACAGCCGTTGAACTTTTACGTGAGGAGCCGGATCCCGAATTACAGAAAGAAGTTGAAACCGATCTAAAGAAGTTGCAAGGACAGTTTCATAATTATGAATTAGACCTGCTTTTGTCTGGCAAGTATGATGGTCATAATGCCCTTTTAGAAATTCATCCTGGTGCTGGTGGCACAGAAGCTATGGATTGGGGGAATATGCTTCTTAGGATGTATCATCATTACGCTGATTCAGCTGGCTTTAAGTTTGAGGTCAACGATTACGAGCCTGGTGAAGAAGCTGGCCTAAAAAGTGCTAGTGTCCGAGTTGTAGGTAAAAATGCATATGGAATGCTAAAATCTGAAAACGGTGTGCACCGCTTAGTGCGGATATCTCCGTTTGATTCTGCTAAAAGAAGGCACACGTCTTTTGCATCTGTTGAGGTTATTCCGGAAGTTGACGATAGTATCAAAGTTGACATTAATCCTAAAGATTTACGAATCGATGTCTACCGATCTAGTGGTGCCGGTGGTCAGCATATTAATAAAACTTCCAGCGCTGTTCGGATTACACACTTGCCAACAGGTATCGTTACAACTTCTCAAGCTCAAAGATCGCAGTTGCAAAATAGGCAAACAGCGATGAATGAATTGCGAGCTAAACTTTTTCATTTGGAAGAAGAAAAAAAGCGTAAGCAAAAGCAGGCTTTGAAAGGAAACCAAAAAGAAATTGGCTGGGGTTCACAAATTAGATCCTATGTTTTCCATCCTTATAATTTAGTTAAAGATTTACGGACAGGCTATGAAACTTCTGATATAAATGGTGTAATGGATGGAAAGTTGCAACCATTTATTTATGCATATTTACAATGGTTGCTTAGTAAAAAGAATCCAGAGTAGGTGAAAAAATAAGTTTTATGGGAATTGTTGGTTTTGTTTTATTGGCAGTAGTAATTCTGTCAGTTCTCTTTGCCTTGTTTCATATCTTTTTTGCTTTATTGCCTGTAGCAATTATTGCTATCTTAATAATTTGGTTAATTTATCGTTTTACAGGTAAAGGTGGTAATGATAATACACCAACCAGTGGTGGTTACTATGATTGGTTTTCTAATGAAAATGATCCAAATACCCGACCACCGCGAAAAAAAGCACGAAATGTTAAAACCAAAGATGTAGATAAATAACTTAAGGAATATTAAAAAATGGCAAAAACAGTTAAATTAAGAAAATTAATCAATGATAATAAAATTATCCATGTTTATCGCGGTAAGCAATATATAATGGGCAAGGAAATTTCTGTTTGTGATGTTTACCGTCCTGGGTTGGAATTAACCGGTTACTTTGATTTTTACCCTAAAGAAAGGATCCAACTTTTAGGAAGAACCGAAATTTCTTACACAGCTAGGCTTGATCCTGATAGCCGTAATAGAGTTTTCAAAAAAATGTGTACTAAGGAAACTCCTTGTTTTTTAATTTCACGTTCATTGCCAGTTCCAAAAGAACTTGAAGAAGCCGCTGATAATGCAAAAATACCAATTTTGTGCTCACCAGAATCAACTACGTATGTATCTGGTCTTTTAACGCAATATTTGCGTGAACGATTGGCTACCAGAACCAGTATTCATGGTGAATTAGTCGAAATTAAGGGTATGGGCGTTTTACTAGCCGGTGAATCAGGTGTTGGTAAATCTGAGTGTGCGTTAGGTTTGATTCACCGGGGGCACCGATTAATAGCTGATGACCGAATTGATGTTTATCAAAAAGATGATGATACCGTTATGGGTGAAGCACCTAAAATTTTACGGTATATGATGGAAATTCGGGGCATCGGAATTATTGATGTCATGGAATTATTTGGTGTCGGTGCTGTTAAAAAGAGAACCAGCATTCAATTAGTAATTAATATGGTTAATTGGAATAATAAGGCACATTATGATCGGCTCGGGTTCCAAGAAGATACCCGTGAAATTTGTAATGTAGAAATTCCACAAATTACTATTCCGGTAAAGGTTGGCCGTAATATGGAAGATATTATTGAAGTGGCTACGATGAACTTTAGGGCTAAGGAATCTGGCTACGATGCTACCCGTACTTTTGATAACCATTTGACTGAACTTATTTCTGATAATTCTAAGAAGGATACCGAAAAAGAAGAAGAAAAAGATAAGGATAAAAAATAATGTTCTTAACGATCAATCCGATTGCTTTTCATCTTGGTAATTTGAGTGTCAAATGGTACGGCGTAATTATGGCTGTAGCAATTGTATTGGCTACTTGGATGTCAATTAGTGAAGGTAAAAAACGCCAAATTGAAAGTGATGATTTTATTGATTTGTTACTTTGGGCGGTTCCATTAGGTTACGTGGGAGCAAGAATATACTATGTAATCTTTGAATGGGGCTATTATTCTCAACACCCTAATCAAATAATTGCTATCTGGAACGGTGGAATTGCTATTTATGGTGGTTTAATTGCGGGCTTGATAGTTTTACTGGTGTTCTGTTATAAACGAATGCTGCCCCCATTTTTAATGCTTGACGTGATTTCTCCCGGTATAATGGCTGCACAAATATTAGGCCGTTGGGGGAATTTTATAAATCAGGAGGCCCACGGTGGTCCTACCACTTTACATTTTTTGGAGAGCCTACATTTGCCAGAATTTATTATTCAACAAATGAAGATTAATGGCGTTTATTATCAACCAACTTTTTTATATGAGTCCCTTTTCAATTTAATTGGCTTAATTATAATTTTGAGTTTACGTCATAAAAAGCACTTTTTTAAACAAGGTGAAGTTTTTATGAGCTACCTAATGTGGTATTCGGTAGTTCGCTTCTTTGTTGAAGGTTTAAGAACAGATAGTCTGTACATTTTTGGTGTGATTCGGGTATCACAACTCTTAAGTTTGATTTTATTTATAGGCGTTCTGTTTCTATTCATATATCGGCGGGTAAAAGTTAAACCGAAGTGGTATCTTGATGGTAGTGGTTTAAAATATCCGTATACTAGAGATTAAAATAAGAAATTTATTTAAAGAAAGATTGGAATATAAAATGACAAAAATTGCAGTTTTAGGCGATGGCTCGTGGGGTTCTGTGCTTGGTTCCATGCTTCAAGATAATGGAAATGAAGTTACCCTTTATGGCAATAATGAGAGTGTTAACCAAGAAATTAACGCCCATCATACTAATAGCCATTACATGAAGAATTGGAAGGTAAACCCTAATACTAAGGCCACCGGTGATTTGGAAAAGGCTTTGGATGGAGCAGAGCTGGTTGTATTTGTATTGCCGACAAAAGCTATTCGAAGTGTTTCTAAGAACGTACATAAAGTTTTAGCTCAAACAGGTGCAACTCCTTTATTAGTAACTGCTACTAAGGGAATTGAACCGGGCAGTAAAAAACTTGTTTCAGAAATCTTAACTGAAGAGATTTATCCAAATAATACCGATAGAATTGTTGCTATTTCTGGTCCGAGTCATGCGGAAAATGTTGCCCAAAAAGATTTGACCGCAATTGCTTGTGCATCCACTAACGTTGATAATGCTAAAAAGATTCAAAAACTCTTTTCAAATGACTATGTCCGTTTCTATACCAACGATGATTTGGTTGGTGTTGAAGTCGGTGGTGCCGTTAAAAACGTTATTGCTATTGCAGCTGGTATTTTAGTTGGTAAGCATTATGGTGATGACGCTAAAGCCGCTTTAATGACTAGAGGTTTGGCTGAGATCACCCGGTTAGGTGTTAATTACTTTGGTGCTAAACCAATGACTTTCAGTGGTTTGGCTGGTATTGGTGATCTGATTGTAACTTGTACCTCGGTTAATTCCCGTAATTGGCGTGCCGGTAAACAAATTGGTGAAGGCAAGACCCTTGATTACGTATTGAAGAATATGGGACAAGTAGTTGAAGGTGCGACTACCGTTAAAGCTGTTCATGAATTGGCTCAGGAAAAGAATATTGATATGCCAATTAGTGAAGCCGTTTACCGCGTTTTATATAAAAATACTAATGTGGATGAAGAAATTAAAGAAATGATGGGCAGAAGTCCTAAGCCTGAGATCCGCTTTTAATCTTTATACTTGCTTTTTAGATTTTACTATTGTATTATTTACTTACAAAAAGTAAGAGCTAATGAGGTGAAAATATGTCAAAAAAATATGATGTAATCATTGTTGGAGCTGGCCCTGGTGGCTTAACTGCTGCCCTTTATGCTTCACGTGCTAATTTATCAGTTTTAATTCTTGATCGTGGTCCATATGGTGGCCAGATGAATAATACTGATTTAATTGATAATTATCCTGGTTTTAGTGAAATTAAAGGTCCAGAACTAGGTAAAAAAATGTACGACTCAATAATGAAGTTTAAGCCTGACTTTGAATATGGCGATGTTCAATCAGTTAAGCTTGATGGTACAAACAAAGTAGTTACAACCGACACTGGTGAATATACTGCGCCTATTTTAATTATTGCTACTGGTGCTGATCACAAACACTTAAATGTTCCTGGCGAAGAAGAATATTCAGGTAAAGGTGTTTCCTACTGTGCTGTTTGTGATGCTGCATTCTTTAAGGATGAGGATGTTGCAGTTATCGGCGGTGGTGATTCTGCTATTGAAGAAGGTATTTACCTGTCTCAATTGGCTAAATCTGTGACTGTTGTCCATAGGCGTGATCAATTAAGGGCACAACCAACTTTGCAAAAACGTGCTTTTGCTAATAAGAAAATGAAATTTGTTTGGAATGCGCAAACTGAATCAATCGATGGTGATGGTAATAAAGTAACTGGGATTACTTATCGTGATAAGAAGACCGACGAAGAAAAGAAATTATCAGCAGCAGGTGTTTTCATTTATGTTGGTGTACTTCCACAAACCGCACCGTTTAAGGCTTTAAACATTTTAGATGATAAAGGTTGGATCCCAACTGATAATCATATGCGTACTAAAGTACCTGGTGTTTTTGCCTTAGGTGACGTTCGTGCTAAAGATTTGCGTCAAATTGCAAATGCTGTTGGTGACGGTAGTATTGCTGGCCAAGAAGCATATAATTATATGCAAGATTTAAACGATAAATAATTATAATTTAAACGATTAAGAATCCATCAAATGATGGATTCTTTTTTATTTAATTGGCAAGATTTGTGTCATAAATGCTAAAATACAACATGGGGAGTGGGATGTAATTTCTAGTTAAGAATTGAGGTTAACTACTTATATGAATGCTGAAGAAACTTTCGAAGAATGGAAGAAAGCCAAAAACTTACCTGATTACTTACAAGATCAGTTAAGGACTTTAGGCAAAGACAAGAAATGGGTTGAAGATGCTTTCGGCCAAGACATCAATTTTGGTACCGCAGGGATGAGAGGGCGTCTAGAGCCTGGAACCAATCGAATTAATTTATTTACGGTTGGCCGCGTTACCGAAGGGTTGGCCCGTTTGATCGAAGAAAATGGTCAAGGAGCCAAGAAACGTGGCGTCGCCATTTCCTTTGATTCACGTTACCATTCACGAGAATTTGCAGAGCATGCTGCTAGAATTCTGGGTGCACACGGGATTCATGTTTATTTATTCGATGATCTAAGACCAACCCCAGAACTCTCGTATTCTGTTCGGCATTTACATGCTTTTGCTGGAATTAACATTACTGCCTCCCATAACGCCAAACAATATAATGGCTATAAAGTTTACGGTGAAGATGGTGCACAGATGGCACCAGAAAATGCTGACCGTTTATTCGCACATGCGCAAAAAGTTACAGATATTTTCGCTGTTAAAGCTGCTCCAGTTAAAGAACTGCGGGCAAATGGTACTTTACAATTAATCGGTGAAGACGTTGACGAGGATTATCTAAATGAATTAAAGAACGTTAACGTTAATACTAGGATGATTAAGGAAAATGCTGATAAATTAAAAATCATTTATACGCCATTGCATGGTACCGGTAAAATGTTGTATGATCGTGCCTTTAGAGAGGGCGGTTTTGATAATGTTATTCCTGTGCCAAGCCAATCAATTATTGATCCAGAATTTCCGACGACTATTAAACCCAACCCAGAATTTCGTGATGTTTTTGATCCCGGTGTTAAATTGGCCAATAAAAAGCATGCTAACGTAATTATTGCTACGGATCCGGATGCAGATAGAATGGGTGCTTGTGTTCGAACTGAAAATGGTGATTTTCAAGTTTTAACCGGTAACCAGATTGCTACCTTAATGGCCTATTATTTGTTGGTAAATCTTAAACAGAGTGGGAAATTATTGAAGGATTATGAAATTGTAACCTCCGTGGTTTCCAGTGCTTTACCATTTAAGATTGCTAAGGATTTTGGTGTTAAAACTAAGTATGTTTTAACTGGTTTTAAATACATTGGTGAAGAAGTAGACCGGATGAATAAGACTCATGATGGAAAATTCCTAATGGGTTTTGAAGAAAGTTATGGTTACTTGTTTAAACCATTTGCCCGGGACAAAGATGCAATGCAAGGAGCTTTAATGTTTGCTGAAGTCGCTACTTACTATGCTTCACGTGGTATGACTGTTTTTGATGGTTTAAAAGAGATTTGGCAAAAATATGGTGTTGCGTATGAAATTACAGATGCAATTCCAATGCCTGGTATCGGTGGTCAAAAGAAGATGGCAGAATTAATGACCAAGCTTCGGAATGAGCATTTGACCAAAATTAATGGTGCCAAAGTAATAAAAGCACAGGATTTCTTAAAACAGGAAACATTTATTAATGGTCAAAGTACACCACTAAAAGGGTTTCCAAAGTCTAACGTATTAAAATACTTTTTAGATGATGAAACTTGGGTTGCTCTCAGACCTTCAGGAACTGAGCCAGTAATTAAAGCTTATGTTGGTGTTAACAGGGAAAATATTGATGTTGCTAAGAAAGCCGCGGAAGATTACCAAAAGGCTTTAGCCGCACTATTAAAATAATGCAAATAACGTGCGAAAATACGTTCGAGGTAGTAAAATATAATACGATAAATATAAGTTGGACTCTAGAGTCCAACTTTTTTTACGGGGAGTCTTTTTATGATTAAACGACAAAAAAATCGCAAATTTCAACTTGTATCTAAATATAATCCAGCTGGTGATCAACAACAAGCTATTGATAAGTTAACTGCTGGATTCAAAAAAGGCTATAAAGAACAAATTCTAGAAGGTGCTACTGGTACTGGTAAAACTTTTACCATGGCTAATATAATTGCTAATTTGAATAAGCCCACCTTGGTTATTTCACATAATAAAACTTTGGTGGGGCAGCTTTATGGTGAATTTAAGAGTTTCTTTCCACATAATGCGGTTGATTATTTTGTATCTTATTATGATTATTACCAACCAGAAGCATATGTGCCACAATCAGATACCTATATTGAAAAAGATTCAGCTATTAATGATGAGATTGATCAGCTTCGTCACCAGGCAACCAGTGATTTGATGGAGCGTAATGATGTAATTGTTGTTGCTTCAGTTTCTTGTATATATGGTTTGGGTGACCCACGTGAGTATGCGAGGAGTGTTATTACCCTTCATGAAGGTGAAGAGTATGATCGCAATACATTATTACGTGATTTAGTTAATATTCAATATGATCGTAACGATATTGATTTTCAACGTGGCCGTTTCCGTGTAAGAGGGGATGTTGTGGAAATCTTCCCGGCTGGCAACTCTAAGCATGCTTATCGAATTGAATTCTTTGGTGATGAGATTGACCGCATCGTTGAAATTGATTCATTAACGGGAGAAGTGATTGGTGAGCGTGAAAGTATTTCACTGTTTCCAGCTACGCACTTTATGACTAATGATGAACAAATGCGGCGTGCTCTCAAAGCAATTTCTAAGGAAATGAAGGTCCAAGTTAAGAAATTTAACGGTCAAGGAAAATTACTTGAAGCACAAAGAATTAAACAAAGAACAACTTATGATATGGAAATGATGGGAGAAGTTGGTTATACCAACGGAATTGAAAACTACTCTCGCCATATGGAAGGTAGAAAAGCGGGAGAACCACCTTACACCCTGCTTGACTTTTTCCCAGATGATTTCTTGATTTTAGTTGACGAATCACATGCCACAATGCCAGAGTTACATGCAATGTATAATGGTGACCGTAACCGTAAGAAAACTTTAATAGACTATGGTTTTCGTTTACCGTCAGCGTTAGATAACCGGCCATTAAAATTGTCTGAGTTTGAAAAACACGTTAACCAGATTCTTTACGTTTCTGCAACGCCGGGTGATTATGAATTAAATAGAACTAAACATAAAGTTGAGCAAATTATTCGGCCAACCGGGCTGCTTGATCCGAAGATTGAGGTAAGGCCGATTGAGGGTCAAATGGATGATTTGGTTGGTGAAATTAATAAACGAGTTGCGCGGCACGAACGGGTCTTTGTTACTACTTTGACTAAAAAAATGGCCGAGGATTTAACTGATTATATGAAAGACCTTGGTATCAAAGTACAATATTTGCATTCAGACATTAAAACACTTGAGCGAATGCAGATTCTACGGGATTTGCGGCTAGGAAAATTTGATGTTTTAATTGGGATTAACTTGCTGCGTGAAGGTATCGATGTTCCAGAAGTTTCACTTGTTGCAATTTTAGATGCTGATAAGGAAGGATTTCTTCGTGCTTACCGGCCACTTGTTCAGACGATGGGTCGTGCGTCACGTAACTCTCATGGGGAAGTAATTATGTATGCTGATACTATTACTGATTCGATGAGAAAAGCAATCGATGCCACTACACGTAGGCGTAAAATCCAGAAGAAATTTAATAAAGATCATGGAATCACACCTAAAACAATTGTTAAACCAATTAGGGATGCCATTTCTGCTACTAAAGATGGTGGTAAATCCAAGAAAAAGAAGAGCGACAGCTTTGCTGATTTGAACTTTGATGAATTAACAGTGAAGCAAAAAAAGTCTATGGTTAAAGGGCTTCGTGAACAGATGAAAGATGCTGCTAAGAAACTTGACTTTGAAGAAGCCGCTAACTTGCGGGATGCAATTATGGAATTGCAGAATTCTGGTAGAAAACCAATTAAGAAAAAGGGAAAGGCATTAAATGGCAAACGATAAAATTGTGATTCGTGGTGCACGAGAGCATAACTTAAAAGATATTAATTTAACTATTCCAAAAGATAAAATGGTTGTTATAACTGGTTTGTCTGGTTCTGGCAAAAGTTCTCTAGCTTTTGATACCCTTTATGCTGAAGGACGCAGACGTTACGTTCAATCATTGTCTTCTTATGCTAGACAATTTTTGGGGCAAATGGATAAGCCAGATGTTGATTCAATCGAAGGCTTAAATCCAGCTATCTCAATTGACCAAAAGACAACGTCACATAACCCACGATCAACTGTTGGAACTGTTACAGAAATTAATGATTATTTACGTTTACTTTGGGCTAGAGTAGGTCACCCTATCTGTCCAAATGATGGCACCTTAATTGAACGTCAGTCGGTCGATCAAATGGTTGATCGGATCATGAAATTACCTGAAAGAACTAAGATTCAACTTTTAGCACCAGTTGTTCGATCGAAACGTGGTGCACACAAAGAAGTGTTCAAACGAGTTCAACGGGCAGGTTATGTCAGGGTAATCGTTGACGGTAAAATGCATGAAATTGGTGAGAAATTTAGTCTAGAGAAAAATAAGCGTCATACCATTGATATTGTTGTTGATAGGTTGATTGTCAAAAAAAGTATCCGTTCACGTCTTTTTGATTCCGTTGAAGCAGCATTACGTCTGTCCGATGGGTATATGAACGTTGACGTTATTGGTGGCCAAACACTTAATTTCTCTGAGTACTATGCTTGTCCTAAATGTGGGTTTACTGTTGGCGAGATGGAACCAAGGCTGTTTTCATTTAATGCTCCTTTTGGTGCCTGTCCGGATTGTGATGGCTTAGGTGTTAAGCTTTCTGTCGATGAGGATTTGGTTATTCCTGATAAAAGTAAGACTTTGGCAGAAGGTGCTGTAGCACCTTGGAAGAATTCGAAGTACTACGGTGGCATGCTTAAGCAGGCCTGTGCCGCACTTAAAATTCCAATGGATAAGCCATATAAGAAACTTACTAAGCGACAAAGAAATATTATTTTACATGGGTCAGATAAAGTCATTAAATTTAATGTTACTGGTGACTTTGGTGTAAATGACACAACTAAACCATTTGAAGGCGTTATGGATAACGTCGAACGTCGTTATCGTCGTCCCATGTCAAAATTTATGCGGGATATAATGCGAAAATATATGACTGAGTTAACCTGTTCAACCTGTCATGGCAAACGTTTAAATGAAAAAGCTTTAGCAGTTAAAGTTATGGGTAAGGACATTGCAGAAGCTTCGGATTTATCTATTGATAAAGCTCTTAAATTCTTTAAGAGTGTTAAATTAGATAAGCAAGGCACGATGATTGCTAAACCAATTTTGAAAGAAGTTTGTGATCGCTTAACGTTCTTAAATAATGTTGGGTTAGATTATCTGACATTGTCACGTTCTGCTAATACTTTATCTGGTGGTGAAGCCCAGCGAATTCGTTTAGCTACACAAATTGGTTCGAATTTGTCTGGAGTTATGTATGTTTTGGATGAACCCTCAATTGGATTGCACCAACGAGATAATGATCGTTTGATTGCTTCACTTAAGAAAATGCGCGATTTGGGTAACTCATTAATTGTTGTTGAACACGATGAGGAGACAATGCGTCAAGCCGATTATATTGTCGACATGGGTCCAGGTGCTGGTGCTTATGGTGGTAAAGTGATGGCCGTTGGCACACCTAAAGAAATCGAAAAAAATCCTAAGTCGTTGACTGGTCAATACTTGTCTGGTAAAAAATTTGTGCCGGTTCCGTTAAAGCGACGTAAGGGTAACGGTAAAAAAATTACTATTACTGGTGCTGCTGAAAATAATTTAAAGAATATTAAAGTGGATTTTCCACTAGGCAAATTTATCGTTGTAACTGGTGTATCTGGTTCTGGTAAATCTACCTTAGTCAATATGATTTTAAAACGTGCATTGGCACAAAAATTAAATAATAATTCGACTAAACCAGGAAAGTATAAGAGTATCCGTGGTTATAATAATATTGAAAAGATAATTGATATTGATCAGAGTCCAATTGGTAGAACGCCGCGCAGTAATCCAGCCACATATACTAGTGTATTTGATGATATTCGTACTTTGTTTGCACAAACCAACGAAGCAAAATTACGTGGGTATACCAAAGCCCGTTTTTCTTTCAATGTGAAAGGTGGACGGTGTGAAGCTTGTCATGGTGACGGAATTATTAAAATTGAGATGAACTTCTTACCTGATGTTTACGTTCCTTGTAAAGTTTGTCATGGTACGCGTTATAATTCTGAAACTCTAGAAGTTACTTACCGCAAGAAAAATATTGCCCAAGTTTTAGATATGACAATTAGCGAGGCATGTAAATTCTTTAAGAATATTCCAAAGATTGCCCGTAAATTGCAAACTATTGTTGATGTAGGATTAGGCTACGTTAAACTCGGTCAATCTGCTACCACTCTATCTGGTGGTGAAGCTCAAAGAATGAAACTTGCTGCAGAATTGCAGAAATTGTCTACTGGTAAAAATTTCTATATTCTTGATGAACCTACTACTGGACTTCATACGGATGATATCAAACGCTTACTTGAAGTTTTACAGCGTTTGGTTGATGAAGGTAATACTGTTTTGATTATTGAGCATAACCTTGATATTATTAAAAATGCAGACTGGCTAATTGATTTAGGTCCAGAAGGTGGAGATGGTGGTGGAACAGTTGTTGCCACTGGTACACCTGAACATGTAGCCCAAGTAAAAGAAAGTTACACCGGGCAGTATTTGAAACCAGTTTTGGAGCGTGATACCAGGTTAACCAAGGAAGCACAGAAACAAAAGTCTAAGGCCAAATAGTTAAAATAAAGTTCCATTATTTTTCAAAAAGTGTAAAATAAGCACCAAGGAGGAATAAAAATGGATAATTTTTCTAGTTCTAAAGAACATCGTGGCTTTGATTGGGCTGCTTTTATTTCTGGTATTTTAATGGTTATTGCAGCCATCTTGCTTATTAGACACCCCGGTGTTGGTTTACGTGCATTCGTATTAATCTTTGCCATTTTGTCTATTGTTCAAGGATTTGTATGGTTTGCCGTTTACAGCCACTTTCGTGATTTAATGTCATACGGATGGGTAACTATTCTTGCTGGTATTTTAGATATCATTGTTGGTATCCTGTTCTTATATTCTTATGATGTGGCTGGTTTAGCGCTTGCTTACTTGTTTGCAATTTGGTTCTTTGTTGACTCAATTGCAGGTATGGTCTTTGCATGGCATTTACGTAAGTTCCCTACGTTTTACTTTGTATTTGATTTGATTTTGGATATTTTGAGTTTACTCATTTCCATTGCTTTAATGTTTAATCCAGCTTTATCTGCTTTAACTTTGGTAATGCTTATCGCTGTTTGGTTAATAATATTTGGAATCGATCAAATCGTTGTGGCTTTTGCACATCGTTAAATTAAAGATATTAATTAAGGCCAAAAGGCCTTTTTTTCTTGGTCAAAGAAATTAAGAAGAAACACCCGGTATGCTATAATTTAACTAGTAGGAGGGTCTTTTATGGCTGACGAAAAGAAACAATTATTGATCATAACAGGTATGAGTGGTGCAGGTAAGACCGTTGCTGCCCATGCATTAGAAGATATAGGTTATTTTGTTGTTGATAATTTGCCACCGGAACTGTTAAGCGGCTTTTGGGATTTAATGGTTAATTCTGATGATTTTAAAAAAGTTGCGGTTGTAATTGATCTGCGTGTAAGAAACTTTTATAAAGATTTATTAAACGAGGTTAATTCACTTGAAGATAATGGCCAAGTTCAAGCAACGATTGTGTTTTTGGATGCATCAAATGATACTTTGGTTGCTCGTTATAAGGAAACTAGACGGCTTCCACCACTTGCCACTAATGGCCGACTTCTTGATGGAATTTTAGAAGAAAGACGGATTTTAACGCCCATCAAGAATCATTCTAATTATGTTATCGATACTTCTAAGTTGACCCCTAAACAATTAAAGCAAAAATTGCTTGATGAATTTAGTGATCGAAAGAAGCAGCCGTTTTCCATTGAAGTGATGTCTTTTGGCTTTAAATATGGTATGCCAATCGATGCCGATGATGTAATTGATGTTCGTTTCTTGCCTAATCCGTTTTATATTCCTGAACTTAGGCCTTTTACGGGATTGGATAAACGAGTTTTTGACTATGTTATGGACAAGAAAGAAACGCAGGTTTTTTATAAAAAATTACTAGATCTCTTAGAAACGGCTATACCAGGTTACATTAAAGAAGGAAAAGAGAAATTGACGGTGGCAATTGGTTGTACCGGTGGCCAGCACCGAAGCGTTGCAATAGCTCAGCAGTTAGCACGTGATTTATCGAAGAAATATCCGGTTGATATCACACACCGTGAAGTCAGTCGGTATACTAGGAAATAGGTGGAAAACATGGCATACGGAGAATCAAAGATAATTCGGGTCATCAAAAGTAGGAGACCCAAAGTGGTCGTTATCGGTGGCGGAACCGGATTACCGGTTATTTTAAATGCTTTAAAAGATAAAAATGCAGAAATTACGGCCATAGTTACCGTTTCGGATGATGGTGGGTCATCTGGTTCGATTCGAAATTTTATTAACGTTGTTCCACCTGGTGATATTCGGAATGTCTTGGTCTCATTAAGCGATATTTCACAGGAAGAAAAAAATGTTTTTCAATATCGTTTTGATTCCTCTGATTCATTTTTTTCAGGGCACGCGATTGGTAATTTAATCATTGCTGCTTTAAATGAAATGCACGGAAATATTTTTGATGCTGTCCAATCATTGTCAAAAATGATGCGTGTTGATGGTCATGTTTTCCCAGCATCTAACGAACCGTTAACTTTGAACGCTGAATTTGTTGATGGTACTACCGAGGTTGGTGAAACAGAAATTACTTCTAAAGATAAGCGAATAAAGCGTGTTTGGGTAACAGATACAAATTCTGGTGCTAAACCAACAGCCGTTTTGCCAGTATTAGCTGCTATTATGCAGGCTGATGCCGTTGTTTTAGGGCCAGGTAGTTTATTCACGTCAATTTTGCCTAACTTAATGATTCCCAATTTGGGTGAAGCCGTCCGTAAAACTAGCGCTGAAGTAATTTATATTTGTAATATTATGACCCAGCGCGGTGAAACCGATCATTTTAGTGATGCAGAACACGTTCAGGTGATTAATAATCATCTTGGTGGTCATTATATTAATACGGCGCTTGTTAATGGTGCCAAAATTGATATGAGTAAGTTTCATCCAGAAGATTATGATGCTTATTTGGAACCCGTAAGGAATGATTTTGCAGGCTTACGCAAGCAAGATTGCCGGGTTATTACCGATGATTTTATTGACCAGCATAGTGGGCTGGTCTTTCATGATGGTAAAAAAGTTGCTAGAGAAATAATTAATTTGGCTCTTGAGGCAATGTCACGCAGAAGGATGACTGATGAATAATGGCAAGTTATGCTAGTGCGGTTAAAAAAGAATTAACCTCACTAAAAGTACATCCTGAACATGCCAAAGCGGAATTAGCCGCTTTTTTGCGCATGAATGGGGTTTTAAATTTTCACGATCACCAATTTAGTTTGGATATTACAACTGAGAATCCTGCGATTGCTCGTCGAATCTTCACATTAATTAAAAGTGCTTATGCAGTTGAACCATTATTGATAGTTTCAAGAAAAATGAAATTGAAGAAGAACAATCAATATTTGGTTCGGCTGCAAACTAATGTAAAAGGAATTTTACGAAATTTAGAAATTTTAGATAAAAATGATGATGTAGTTACAAGGGTTCCTAATCGAATTATGAGATCGCGTGAAGGGGCAATGTCTTATTTACGTGGTGCTTTTTTAGCAGGTGGGAGTGTGAATAACCCCCAAACGAGTCGCTATCACTTGGAAATTTATTCAGTGTACAAAGATCATAATGATGATTTACTTAAGCTGATGAATCATTATTTTTATTTAAATGCTAAAACTACGAGGCGCCGCCATGGTTACATTGTTTATCTGAAGGAAGCAGAGAAAATTGGCGACTTTCTGCACGTTGTTGGTGCACTTAATGCAATGTTGTCCTTTGAAGATTTGCGGATTATGCGGGATATGCGTAATTCTGTTAATCGCCTAGTTAATTGTGATACTGCAAATTTGAAAAAGACTGCAACCGCAGCTGCTAAACAAGTTGAAGATATTCGGTTGATTAAAAAGAAGAATGGTTTAGGTAATTTACCTGAAAAACTGCGCGGAGTTGCTCAACTTCGGTTAGATAATCCAGAATTATCGCTTAAAGAGATGGCCCAGCAAGTACCTGATGGACCGATTTCTAAATCTGGAGTTAATCATCGCTTTAAAAAATTACATGAAATGGCCGATAGTTTAAGAAAATAAAAAAGGAGTTCACATTTGTGAACTCCTTTTTGCAATAAATATCTTACTATTTATTACTTCTTCTTATTAACCATGATTTCATCAATTAAGCCGTAATCTTTAGCTTCTTGAGCGGTCATGTAGTTATCACGGTCGGTATCCTTTTGGATCCTTTCCATGGGTTGACCGGTGGTTTCGTGTAAGATATTGTTAATCTTCTTACGACTCTTCATAATCTCATTTGCAGCAATTTGGATATCGGTTTGTTGACCTTGTGCACCACCCAAAGGTTGGTGAATAAGGACAGTGGAATTAGGTAACGCGAAACGCTTACCCTTTGTTCCGCTGGTCAACAGGATGGAAGCCATTGAAGCTGCCATACCAATAGCAATGGTGGAAACATCGGACTTGATAAAGTTCATAGTATCCATGATTGCTAAGCCAGAAGTAATTACACCACCCGGTGAATTGATGTAAAGTGAAATGTCTTTTGTATTGTCTTGTGCATCAAGGAACAATAACTGAGCGATGATTGAGTTAGCCATTTGGTCATTTATCTCACCACTTAATATGATAATTCTGTCTTTTAATAAACGTGAATAGATATCATATGCACGTTCGCCATGAGCAGTAGGCTCAATAACTGTAGGTACAAGCATATATCTGCCTCCTAAAATTCTTAATTAGCACTCTTATAAGTACAGTGCTAATTAAAGCACTTACTATAAAGGCTGTCAAACAAAGTGTATCAATTTTGTATTTTTTTGTGTAGCTATTTTATATTACAATAGAGAATGTAATCTTTAATCTGGAGGGAAAATTTTGAAATATTCTAAGAAAATACTGACGTTTGTATCAGCATTTGCTGTTAGCTTAGGATTATTTGCGGTTAATGCAAATACGACTTTTGCCGCAAGTAATTCAAAGCCAGCGGATACAAGTAGTACTAAAGTTGCTAAATCAACCAAGTCTAGTTCATCCAAGGCTGATGGTAGTAAGACTAATAAAAAGCAAAAAGCTGGCACTCAACGCGTTACTGGTTATGCGATGATGACCAAAGTTGCTGGTAACAAAAATTATAAAGTATGGAAATCTGTTTCTGGCGGCCATGTTCATACCAAGGTAACCGATGGAATAACTTACCGTTATAACCATATTCAGTCTGATCAATCTGTCCAGACTAAAAAAGCTCGTTATTGGAGAATTTACGTTGATGGTCGTAAAGTAGGTTATGTTAATGAAAAATTCTTTGCAAGAAACCAAATTGCTGTTCCAAAAACGGTAAGTTTGGTAAGAAACGATAATTATAAATTTAACACTAGGGATGCTATCAGTTACGCAACTAATTATATGGGGACAGTAGTTGATAATTCCGAAGTTAATGTATCTAAAGATAGTATCGCATGTAATAAACCAAAAACTTATAACGTAAAATATACTTACGGTGATGCTACCGCTACCATAAAAGTTACGGTTAGAAAGAGTACCAAAGAAGGTATTGCTAGTGCCAGTGGTGTAACCGCACAGCCAGGTACTAATGATTATAAACCGTGGAAATCCCACTATGGTTCATCTGATAATTACATTAGTCCAACTGAATTTACACCAGATAATACGAGACATACCTTTAATAGTGGTGACTTAACTCTTAAGACGAGATTTTATCAACCAGTCTTATTAAGTGTCCAAGATCCTGGTGACGATAACATTAATAGAGTGGGTCATATTCCTGAAGGTATAACTGTATCAGATGGTTGGGCTTATACGAGTTTACTCAGTCACCTTAACTTACTTAGTGGACACGTTGTTGGTTATGATTTAAATAAGTTAACCAACCCATTTCATGCCCAAGATCTACTAACTATGTCACAAAAGAAGTTTACTAACTATGTTAAGCATATTAAGGTAAGCCCATATATACCAATTGGCCACGGTCAAGCAATGGGATCAACCAAGAAATATATTTATACTTTGGTAAATGATCATACTTTGAAAGAAAGTCCTGATTCAGAAGAATTAGTTCAAATCCGTAAGAGTGATTTGCAGATTAATAAGATGTGGACAATTAAGACTTGGGTTGACGATGCAAGTAATCCACGTTACTTCCACAATGGTGTAGTCGTTTCCGATACTGATATGTATACTGTCTACCATGATATAAAGAATAATTGCTATGAATACTGGGAATTAACCCGTAAGGGTGATAATTGGTATCCTAAGTTAGTTGGTAAGACTGATGGCAATTTTGTAAGTAACGGTGCTCCAGTTCAAGGCTTTACTTATGACCCTGTTAATGATAATTTCTACCTTGCATTTAATGATTTAATCTTTAAGATAAGTCGAAAGGGTGCAATTAAACAGACTTACCAATTTAATACTAATGGTCGTGAGATTGAGGGCTTGTCTGTAAGTAACGGTCGCCTATATGTAAACTTGGCTCAACGTGCTGAATTACTTGAAAGTACGAAAATTAAGTAATTAATTTAAGCAGAAAAAAATAAGAGGTTTGAAAACCTCTTATTTTTTTTGTAATTTTTTCTGACAATCAGGACATAATCCATATATCTCTATGTGACTCTTAGAAGTGATAAAACCTGTTTGCTTTTCGGCTTCTGTACACATTTTATTTTCAATTGTATTGAAATTGGGATAAAAGACATCAGCAATTTTACCACAATTAGTACAGATGATGTGAAAATGGGGTTTAACAAAGTAGTCATAATGAGAGGAACTGTCCCCATTTTTTATTTCAATGATAACTCCTACGTTAACTAAAGTATTAAGTGTATTGTAAATGGTAGCCCGATAAGTTGGCTTATCACTGGCAATATCCTGATAAATTGTTTCAGCGGTTGGATGATTATGGTGTGTCATCAAGTATAGAAGAATCCTTAAGCGGGGCTTAGTTGCCTTTAAATGATGTTCATGCAGAAGTTCTTCAGCTTGTTTTTCAAGTTTAGTTGACAAATACTCATCTCCATTACGTTACTTATACAATGTAAAGTGTATCATTTTCAAAATAAAAACGCCTTCTAGAGGCGCTTTTATTTCACATTTTATCCAATAAAATTATGCTAATTTTTTATCTTGATGTTTTTTAATAGTAGGTAAAATTAAACCTAAAGCAACTAAAATAACTGGTGTAGCAACGTTTAAGAATAGCGTCAATGGATCTGGTGAGTAGATACCTAAAATACAACAAGCAAGTGTGACGATAAAACACCACCAGCCTGCGGTGTAAGCTAGACCTTGATGATGAGTCATTTGGTAATTATTTTTATCTTCAAACTTATCTTTTTGTTTACGTAAAGCTATAAAGGCTATGAATACCCATAAGTAACGCAACGGCATAGTTGTTGAATTTAATTTAATCAATTGAGCCATTACTGATTGTGCATCGGGTAATAATGCCTGAACAACAATCAAAGCACCTGAAAGAATAACAACCATCCAGATACCGTTGATAAATGCACCATGTTTGTTAACTTTAAGTAATTTCTTTGGGATATAATCTTTAGCTTCTTTACTACCAAGCAGCATCCTTAAGGGTGCATCGATACTAAGAACCAAAGTTGAAAATTGACCGATTACATTACACCAAGCGTAAATATATACGAACAGACTGTTAACGTGGTAGTAATCATCTAATCTTTGAAAGGCGATGTAAGGACCATTAGAAATGTATTCGTTCATATGTGCGTTAACAACTTTCGGATCAAACATCATTGCCATTGCAAAGGTACCTAAGATAGCCGAAACCATGATCATAATAGCTAAAGTGATCATAGCTTTAGGAAAGTTTTTTGAAGGATTTTTTACCTTATTAACATAAGGCGAGATCTTTTCGCAACCACCGACAGCAAATACTAAAATTGAAAGTGATGTTAAATATTTAACGTTGAAGGTTGGTAAGAAACTCTTCCAGTTCCAATTAATGTTGTAATAACCAGCATGTGGGTTAATTAATGGTGCAGCAAACATCATAACGATGAATAGAATTGACATGATAAACATTGATGTTCCCGCAACAGTGGCTAAATTCTTTAATACTGGAATACCACGACTAGCTACCCAACAGAAGAATAAAAAGACTGCTAATGTAGCAAATTGTGTCCATGCGGTTGGTAAACTATCATACCATTTGGTATTAGTGAGGATACCCCAAGCCATGGCTCTCAGGCCACCAGTACCTTTACTTGAAATGTATACCACGTGACAGGCCCAATAGGTCCATCCAGCGTAATAGGCCCATTTTGGTCCCATTGTTGCGTTAACCCAAGATGAAACACCACCTCCAGAACTTTTGAAAACAGAACCAAGCTCACCCACCATTAGAGCATAGGGAACAAAGTAGAGTAGGAACATAAGAATCCAGCTGAAGACAACCTTTGTTCCATCAAAGTAGACAAACCCGTTTACAACGTTACCAAAACTCCATACGGTAGAAAAGGCCATCATTGCAAGGGTGATCCACATCATCTTCTTGGGATTGTTTTGTGATTCAATCATAAATAAAAAGTCTCCCTTAAATATATTTATTTTAACTATGTCATTATATAGCAAATAAAAGAGAAAAGCCTTCTTCTTCATTAATCTCTCATAAAATAATAATGATAACAAACATTGTTCAAACAGTAAGAGTGTGTAAAAATATGTTCATGTAACATAAAAAGCAGGGAAAGGGTAAAAATGAAAAAATCGGTTAAGATATCACTAACTGTTATTACATTGGCCATTGCTGCTTTTTTAGTTGTTGGCATTAGTTATAATTGTGTTCATGCCAAGAGCTACAAAAGGGCTGTGACTAAGATAGCTGGTACAAAAAATTATACAGTTTACCACCATGTTTTGAAGGGTGGACCAGCGGGTAAATTTACATCGACTAAATATTTCAAGCACGGACAGATCCAATCCAAGAAATATGCTACCACTAAGAAAGGTAAGTATTGGTACATTATCGTTGATGGCAGAAATGTTGGCTGGGTAAACCAAAACTTTTTTGCAAGAAATAAAATTTCTTTGGCTGCGAATGTTAGTTTAGTAAGGAATAGTTATTATAGTTTCCCAACCAGGGATGCAATTAATTACGCAACTGATAGTAAGGGGACAGAAATAGATCCCCAAAAGGTACATGTTTCTGAATCTTCCATTAATTCTTCTGTTCCAGGTACAAGTAAAGTTAAATATAGTTATGGCAAAGCCGAGGCGGCTAATACAGTAACTGTTCGGGCAGATGAAAAAGAAGGAATTTCTAGTGCTGATAAGTTTGCTATGAAGGCACCAAAAGAAGTTTCAACTTGGAAAGGCAGTTCAAAATCTGCGTCAAGACATTGGAATGCGGCCCATGATTTTGGACCTGAAACTTCATCTAATACTTTCAAGGCTAAAGGTTTAACTTTACGAACTAGACTGTTCCAACCAAGGTTTGTTAGTTTACAGTATGGTCAAGCAGCCGATAAGATGGGGCAAGTTGGTGTGGTTCCAGAAGGTATTACCGTTAAGGATAATATTTTTACTGTATCCATGTTTTATGATGGTAATGATCAGCACGGTCACCTAGTTTCTTATAATTTAAATCACATAAAGAGTAAGTATGCTGCTCAAAATTTGCTTGCTTTGAAGTGGTCCACTTTTAAGGATTATGCATCTCATATTAGGGTAAGCCCGTATATTAAATTAGGGCACGGTCAATCCATTAGTTCTACAGGTAAGTATATTTATGTGTTGGCCAACAATGATAAATTTAAGAATTCAAGTGCCTCTGAAGAAATTATGCGGATTCGTAAGAGTGATATGAAGATGGATAAAATCTGGACTTTCAAGATTTGGAATAAGGATGCGGCTAACCAGCGTTACATTCATAACGCTACCTTTGCTAATGATCACACTATGTATGCTCTATTCCATAATGGTGGCAATGGCCGTTATGAATACTGGAAGGTAACTCGTAATGGCGATACTTGGACCCCAACTGAAATTGGTGCCACCCAAACTAACTTTATTAGTAATGGTTCACCGGTTCAAGGTTTCACGTATGATGCTAACCATAACCAGTTCTATATTGCCTTTAATGATTATATTTTTAGAGTTGCTGAAAATGGTAGTTATAAGAGTAGAAGTCATCTAAAGGTTCGGCGTGAAATTGAAGGCTTATCCGTATCTGGTTCTAAACTCTATGTTGAGTTTACTAAACGTCCAGAATTAACTGTGGGTAAGACTAAGTAATAAAATTGAAGTACAAAAAATTGCCCTTACTGGGCAAATTTTTTATGCAATGAGAACAAACAGTTAGGAGAAAGAACAAAGAATACCTCCCCATCTATTGATGAGGGGATGAATTTGGTCTTTCTCCTGCTTTTTTGCTTAAATTTATCTCTTTAATGGTATAATTAAATTTGCTAAAATTTGATATGTAT
>NZ_AYZC01000109.1 GCF_001436775.1 Lactobacillus acetotolerans DSM 20749 = JCM 3825 | reverse complement strand
CTTCGTGACCTTTTTGTTTAAGTTCTATTTGTGTTGCACTTCAATTTTAAATCAGGGCAATAATTATACTATATAGAGGTATTATATAATTTTATTTTTGAGGGTGGAATAATGTTAAATCCAAAAAAGAAGAAAACTGAGGTTAAAGATCCATTTTATGGTAAAGCCAATCAAGCAGAACTTAATAGACGTTTCAAAAAAGTAACCAATAAACAAGATATCCATCTTCATCATCTTTTACACGACGAAGATTAAAAAAAGGGAGCACCCAAATGTAGTGAGCCCAAGAAATTGGACAAACATTTGTTTTAGCTGACTAGGGCTTGATT
>NZ_AYZC01000108.1 GCF_001436775.1 Lactobacillus acetotolerans DSM 20749 = JCM 3825 | reverse complement strand
TGGCACCTGGATTTCAATTTTGCCAAACTGCGTATCCACCTTGCGAAAGTAGGCACCATTTCTAGAATTGCCGGTATTCCAGCCGTCTCTAGCATAAGGATTATAACCTAAAAAGGCAGTTAATTCAGTTTCTAACAAGTCATTAACTGCTTGCTGGAGTTCTTTGCGCAATAAAGCGTTTATTTTGTCTTGATTGAATAGAGCTTGAGCAATATTTTTGGTAAAATCATTCATGAAGGAGTTCTTCTTTCTGTATGTGTTTTTGTGTTCAAATCAATCATACGAGAAAGGAACTCCTTTTTCTAATATTTTAAGAAATTAATTTAAGGAGTCCTTCATCCTTACACAAAATATTTTACAGTCTC
>NZ_AYZC01000107.1 GCF_001436775.1 Lactobacillus acetotolerans DSM 20749 = JCM 3825 | reverse complement strand
CCAATGGAATGGCACCTTCCGGTGTACAACTTCTTGCGGCCTATTCGCAATTGAAGGGCCTAAACGTTTATGATACGGGGCATGGCCATTGCCGTGGTGTTTTCTTTGCTGCCGACGCAGTTTCATGGGCAAGTCAACATTCTTAATCCGTAATAGCCCCTGATCAATATAACGGTAAACCGTTGGTGTGCTGGGGCAGTGAAAATGCGGATGGATTAACTTAAAACGGCCTACGAATTCATCAATACTGGTGGCATTGAAACTGGCTTTAAAATGCCGGTTAAGTAGGCGAAAGAAAGTGGCATCTTTGTGCAACAGATTATGGTTATAGCACCTGGCCTGTCTTTGTTCATGATAAATCTGGGCTGTATGAGCTAAGTAGCAGTAATAAAACAAATAATTACTATCCCGCTGTCTGACACGGCCCCGCTTTAATTCCCGGCAAATCGTGGAACGGTGGTAGCC
>NZ_AYZC01000106.1 GCF_001436775.1 Lactobacillus acetotolerans DSM 20749 = JCM 3825 | reverse complement strand
TAAGCCGCGAGACTTCATGCTTTGGAGCAGCTCCGTCCAGACTTCAATGTTTTCATTGGGCGCAATGCAGTAGTCGATAACTTCCTTGTGGCCATTAGGTTTGATACCAATGGCAATATAGACAGCCTCACGTTCAAAAGTTTCTCGGCGCAGAGGAACGTAGGTAGCGTCTAGATAAACGCAGAAGAACTTATCGCTCAGCTTACGCTTGTGATAGGCCTCTACCTTGGGGATCATCTGCTTAGAAATATTGGATACTTGAGCGGGGCTGTAATGGCTGCCATACATTTTTTCAATCAAATCAGCTATCTCTCTGGTAGTTACGCCTTTAGAGTAAAGCTTGATGATCATGTTTTCCAACACATCTGCATGCTGCTTGTAGTCAGGCAGCGTGTGCTGATGAAACAGGCCGTTGCGGTCTCGTGGCACCTGGATTTCAATTTTGCCAAACTGCGTATCCACCTTGCGAAAGTAGGCACC
>NZ_AYZC01000105.1 GCF_001436775.1 Lactobacillus acetotolerans DSM 20749 = JCM 3825 | reverse complement strand
GCTTGAAACCGGAACTAAGGCTAGCTGGGGTGACTACCATTGAACAGGCCAATCACTATTTAACTGCAACCTTTATCCCAGCTTTTAATCGCGAGTTTGGTCAAGACTACCGGCAGGTTACTTCAACCTTTGAACAAGCCCCAGATAACCGCAAAATCAATTACACCCTGGCGGTGCTTTCACCCCGGGTATTTGACAGTGGCTCGACAATTTCCTTTAAACATAAATACTATCAAGCAGTTAAAGCTTCCGGTGAATTAGTTTGCTTCATGAAAGGCACCAAATGCCTGGTCATTGAAGCTTTAGACGGACAATTATTAGTTACCGTGAAGGATCAGGTCTATGCCTTAAAAGAGCTGGCTAAGAATGCCCAACACTCTCCGGATTTAGATGTAGCTGCCAAGCCTAAACGCCCTAAGAAAAAGTACCTGCCGCCAGTGAGCCATCCGTGGAAACGAGCTTCATTTCTTGCCCAGCAAAGGAAGGCACATTACCAGCATCAGTATGCTTAAAAAATAACAAAAAAGCGGGATAAAGTTCCCGCTTATGTTTAACAATTTT
>NZ_AYZC01000104.1 GCF_001436775.1 Lactobacillus acetotolerans DSM 20749 = JCM 3825 | reverse complement strand
GAAACTGTCAAATCTTTTGTGTAAATAGATCTTTCTCATAGATTGATTTTTTATTCTTTATTTAATCAAAGTAAGATTCTAAGGTGTCCTGAACCTGACCAAAGCCTTTGTGAATTCGGTTGAAGTAGCGGTCATTGTAACTCATTGCTTGGATGCCAATGAAAGTATCAAGCGACTGTTCAGTCGGAAACTCTGCTTTAGGCTTAGCTTTACGCTTAATGACGTTGTTAAAAGATTCAATCATGTTGGTAGAGTAAATTGAAGCTCTGATCTGCTTAGGATAATTATAGAAGACCAGCAGGTCCGGCTCGATGTCTTTCAGGTTTCTTATGACATGATTATAACTCTTGTCCCATTTGGCATAGAAGGCATGCAATACATCAACAGCAGCTGCTTTATTGGCTTGCTGGTGAATCTGCTTGAATTCGTTCATAATTGCCTCGCGATCCTCCACGCGTACTTTAGCGCAGATATTACGCATGACATGAACCAAGCAACGCTGGAAATGAGCTTGAGGATAGGTCTTTGCCAGTGCTGTCTTCATGCCCACAACGCCATCTGAAAGAAA
>NZ_AYZC01000103.1 GCF_001436775.1 Lactobacillus acetotolerans DSM 20749 = JCM 3825 | reverse complement strand
AGTGCCAGATCATGAATCCGTCGATTCATAATCCAACACTAGGTTAGTCTGTTTTGTTACTAATACAAGGTCATATTCATCAGCGAGTGGGCTGTAGGGAATAACCGATGAAGAACTAAGCGGACTATCTTTTCTGGCGTTAGCAATCATTTCCTCGGTTGCAACCTTTGGGCGGAGTTTATCAATTACTTTATTCGAATAGTAAGTTTTGCCTTGGTATTTGAGGCTGGGTTTGATCCGAAGATCATATAAGAATTTATTTAAAGTTTTAATATCAATTTTTAGTTTAAAAGCGATATCCGTTTTATTTAAAAACCCATGCAGCTTTTCTTCCATAGACTGTGGATCAGGTAAATTGTTTTTAATAGCCCAATCACGGTAAGCTTGAAGATAAGGCATGTTTTCTTCTTTTCCTTCACGATTAACGGTCATAAAGTAACCAATCAATGCATCGTGTTCTTTAGGCAGAGGCAACCTTTTTTCAGTATTTTTGACGAATTTAATTGTTTCAAATTTTCCAATAGTACTCATATTGTTGGGGAGAATGGAACGAGTTGAAAAAGCAATTTGATCATTTGGATTAATTTCACCCAATGCGATGACTTTATCAGAAAAAGCAAAGTAACTTCTACTGCAATGTCATTAAGTTAAGACATTGACGAAAGTTTAGCTTTATGAACCGAATCATTT
>NZ_AYZC01000102.1 GCF_001436775.1 Lactobacillus acetotolerans DSM 20749 = JCM 3825 | reverse complement strand
ATCAATGGTGTAATACTTCTTACCACGGATCGTGACAACAGTCCCGTAAGTAGCCATACTCTGACCAGTCTTAAAGACTTTCTTACCAACACGTTGACCATACTTATTATAAATATAGGCATTGTGCTTGAGCTTTCTAGTCCGAGCAACAGCGTTGCCAGTAGCTAAGTAATAGTCGTTGTCCAGAGTAAAGAACTTCCGACCATTAATGACGACCAGACCATAAGTAGTAACTGTAGACCCTGCCTTTAAGACTGCTTTGTTAGCTCGCTTGCCATCTTGACCATACAGGTAAGCATTATGCTTTAAAACTTCTTCTTTAGCTTCACCATGGTTATTATTACCATTGTTGCCATTACCGTTGGCATCCTTGTCCACGATGTTAACTGTGACATTAACCGAAACTTTCGTCCCATCTGGATAAGTTACCACGACTGTGCCTTCTTGCTTACCTTTCTTGGAGGTATCCGGTGCTGGTTGCCAGCTATATTTAGTACCATCTGGCATTTGATCCTTATTCGTAATGGCATCACCAGCATAAGTAGTGTCCCCACTTAAGTCTGTGCCCTGTGGAATATCGACTTCACCAGGGATCGGTAACTTTGGTGTCCGGTCTGGTTCTGGCAGTGAACCACCACCGTTCTTAGTGTAATAGAAGATAAAGGTTCTTGGTGCACCCTTAGTCAGAACATAAGTCTGTTCATCTGAGTTCACTAATTTATAACCAAATGGTGCCTTTTGGGCTGCATCATCACCACTGGCAGTAACAGTATCACCGTAGTGACCATTATCACCTAAGACATAATCAGTCAAACCAGG
>NZ_AYZC01000101.1 GCF_001436775.1 Lactobacillus acetotolerans DSM 20749 = JCM 3825 | reverse complement strand
TTAAGCAATTAAGCTGGCTCTGTCGTCATTTATATCAATTTTATGCTCCTAAAAAATTTAAATACCGGCGTAATGTTAAACAAGAAAAGATTTCTGATCCCTTACTCTTAACCTTACTGGTTTGGCAAGCCATGTTGGGAATTCAGTCACAACGCCGCTTTAGCCAACTATTTATTAATCTTTCTCATTCTCGCTTTAACCGTCGGGCACGACAATTATTGCCCATAATTAACTTGATCAGACGTAAACTTAACCAACAAGTTGCTTGTCGTCAGGAACCATTGATCGTTGATAGCTTGCCAATGCGGGTTTGCCACCCTATCCGGAACCACAGGGTCAAAATCTTTCAAGGAACAGCCAATATCGGGTATAACTCGACTAAAAAAGTTTATTACTATGGTTTCAAAGGCCATTTTATTGTTAATACTTCAGGTTATATTTTTGATTACATTGTCACTAAAGCTTCTGTGCATGATGCTCAAGCAGCAGGAAGTTTAATTCTTAATGCTCATTTACAAGATCCATACATCTTAGGTGACTTAGGTTATCTAGGTAAGCAACTGCACCAGCGACTACTACACGATGGTTATTATTTATGGACACCATATCGTAAGAATATGACTGGAGCCAAGCAACATAATAGCCGTTGTTTAGCAGCTATCCGGCGGACAATTGAAAGTGATTTTGCTTTATTAAAGGGATATGGAGTAGAAAACAATCGTGCTCGCACCTTAGTAGGATTTCAGCAACGTTTAGAAATTGCTATTTTAACTTATAATCTAGGCTATTTGGTTAATTTAAACAACTAGCACCACGCGT
>NZ_AYZC01000100.1 GCF_001436775.1 Lactobacillus acetotolerans DSM 20749 = JCM 3825 | reverse complement strand
CTTAAGGAAAACAGGTCAGAAATATTTCTTTGAATTGCTCTGACAGTAATACTATCTCTGGAATCGTAAGGATAAGCCTGCTCGGCTAAAGAATACAGTCTGGCAGTCAGATATCTTGCTCTCTGTTTGCCTATGCCAGGGATAGACAGTAGCTCCTGATAAATTCTTGTTTCATTGCTTTCTAAAACGTATTGAGCATGCGGAAATAAGCTAACAATGGTCCAATATACTTTGCCCGTGGAATTGGACATAATGCTTTCAATTTGCGGAAAAGTTGACTGTAGATTGCGGTGCAGCTGATTCTTGACTACAATCAGATTCTTAGTTAATTCTTCAAAATAGCGGCTGGCATTTTGCATTTCATGATATTCTTTCGGCTGCGGCTCTCTTAACTTTTGCGGAGCACAAAACTCAATCAAAGCCAGATGATAGGCATCAAGCTTATCAGTTTTATTGTGTCGCAAATTATTGTCCATTAGTTTTTTTGCTTTCAATGGATTAAGCTTTAAATATTTAATATGATTCTCTTCTAGAAAAGCCTGCAAGCTAAGAGAATAAACACCGGTAGATTCAAAAACTACCAAAGGCGTAATTAAATAGCAATTTAAATGATCGAGCAGCTTTTGATAGCCAAAGGAGTCATTTGAAATAATAAACGGTTCTCCTTGTTTAATACGATCAATTACAACACAGACAGTCGAAGAATGGCTGCTAACATCAATACCAAAAACAATATTTTGTTCCATCATAACCTCCAAGAGAAGATAAATAGCTTTATCAAACCATTCAATTCTAATTTTCTGAACTCGGCATCATGTGCCCACAGACTACGAAGAGACTTTAGAATGGCCGGTAAAGCAGCCCGTTTTGTTT
>NZ_AYZC01000010.1 GCF_001436775.1 Lactobacillus acetotolerans DSM 20749 = JCM 3825 | reverse complement strand
TAAATGTCTTAAAAAGTATCATCAGCTTTGTCAATGTCTTAACTTAATGACATTGCAAGCGGTACTTCTTTTTTGTATTTAAATGTAATTACTTGAGTGATGTGAGAAAATATTATTGAGGTGAATAAACATGAAGACAACCCAAATCAATAATGATGATTTTTTAGATTTTGACGAAGATATTTTAGAAAATTTCGTTTCTAAAAATTATTCTGCTAAAGAATTAATTTTTAAATTTAAGCAAATGCGCAAGTCCATTCCAACTGCATTTGATAAATTAAGCAAAAATGCTGAAAAACAACCTGTTATGAATAAAAAAGAATTGGAAAAAGAAATTGGCTTATAAGATAAAAATAGGTAATAAAGTTAAAAAGTAGCTTATTTAAATTATTATAACCATTATGATTATTTAAGCTTTAGAAAAATTCAAAATATAGATTTATGTTATACATACTTACAGAAAAAGAGCCTATTCAATGATAGACTCTTTCTTCGTAGAGCCGTAAAAAACGGTGACGCTAACAAACTAAAAAATAGCCGTCAGCTCGCCAAAGTTGAGACGGCTATTTTTCTATTCAAAGTCAAGTCATATCAGTGATTTGATTTATTATTTTTGCAGTCATCCGGAGCTTGCTCAAAAGCGGTCATTTATCAGCTAAAAAGCTAGTCGGAAGGAAGTGATAAGTATTATCACTACTTATGCTGCAATGAAATATAATGGTTCTTGGGAAAATACCTTGGATACAGGTAAAAAATATGGTTTAAAAGTTGTTTTTATAAATATCTATGGATGGAATCAAACGGCTAGCAGTGTTGAATTTTGAACAGACGCTGTTGCTTGGGCAACACTAGCTTCAGCTAAGAAATATATAGATAAACATTTTGATGATTTAACGTATCAATAACAGTATTCTTTAGTATAATAAAAGTGTGTTAGTTATAACTGCTAGTCAATTTTTAATTGATAATTAGCTGATGTACAAAATGTTTAAAGCTATATATTAAAGAAGGCACCATGAAAAAGTATTTAAAATATATCTTATTTACTTTATCTTTATCATTTTTAATATGTTGGTCATCATCGACCGTATATGCTGATAATGTTTCAGCTGGGAATGTTACTTCTGATCAACAATCTGTTAAAAAGGATGCAGATACAAATCAAAAGCAAGAAAGTGATAAAAATAAGGTAAATCAAGATCACAAAAATGATCCAAGTAATGCAGATTCACAAAGCTCATCTAAAGAATCTAATTCAAATAAGGATCAACAAAAGAAGGTTAATAAATATGCAGTTTCTGGTCAAAAAGCTAGAAAAAGACTTTTTGTTCAACGTCGACAAGTAGTTAAAACTAACGAACATCAACAGAGTAGTACAACATCAAAATCTGATAATTCTCGAGTAAGTAGTGATCATCAATCCAACCCAAGTAGTAGTAATACTAGCGGTAGAACTGGTAATGAATCTAAACAAGTTCATAACTATTTAACTGTTTCAAATAAAGTTAAAACTAACTATTATATGCAGGTTAGAAAGAAGTCACATACTAACTATAAGATTTACAAAACTGGTGGTTACAACACATCTCAAATTAATTTAAAGCCAATAGACTACTCAAAGAAGTATCGTGGTAAGAAAGTTCACGTACTTGCTTCAGAAAATACTTCTGATGGTAGAACTTGGCTAGAAATTTATTTAGGTAAAAAATTTGTTGGTTGGATTAATGCCAATTCGATGGATAAAAACTACTATAAAATTGGTGGTGTTCCATTAATTGGTCAGCGGCAACAATTACCTACAGGTTGTGAAATTACCGCTGTTACCATGATGTTGAATTATGCGGGTGATAAATCATCTAAGATGAAGCTTGCTAAAGAAATGCCACGATCTAGCAATCCTAATAAAGGATTTGTTGGTAGTCCGTATTCAAGTAGCGGTTGGTATATTTATCCCGCTGGTTTAATGAATTTAGTTAAACGGCATGTGGGATCTGCTCGTAATTTAACGGGAACAAGCCTCACGACAATTAAAAAATCGATTAGGAATAATCATCCGGTAGTTATGTGGTTAGCTCCCTTAGATGGTTTTTCTAATCATGCTTTAACTGTTTATGGATATACAAATAATAGGATATATTTGAATGATCCATGGAAAGTTAAGCGAGTAAGCTTTACCAATAAGCAAATATCAAAATTATGGCGTCAGGATGCATATAGAGCTTTAAGTTATTAAAAGTAAAAAAGGAGTATTTTATATTATGAAAAAATTGATAGTAGCGATTAGTGCTATGGCTGTTTTGCTTTTTGTTAGTTCATCAGCGATACAACCAGCCTTAGCTGCTACAGCAACTGGGGAAGGGGATCTTACCAGACCGTAACTAACAAGGCCACGGATAGTAATTCAGCAACAGATACAACAGATAATAAGACGATTGATGCAACTAAGCCAGCTTTATCCTCAAAGACTTATTATGTAAGTAACCCTAAGATTGTTAAGGCAAAGCGGGGTTTTACAGATACACAAGCCCAACAAAAACTAAGAATAAGGGACATGGTCATTATTTTAAAGGTGATTTTATTAAAATTGCTAAGCTTGACGGGAAAAATCTAAAAACTAGTAATGGCTATTGGATAACATCTAAGAAGAAATACACTTCTAAGACTAAAGGTTACCAAAACCCTAAGAAATATCACCAAGTTTATTACCACCAAATTAAACCAACAGGTAAAATTGGCCACCACACATCATGGTACAACCTATCAAGAATGAGCAACGTTCTATTATTGTTGGTGTTGCTCGTCCATGGAATTAGTTAAGTAATTAAATTTAAAAACGGTCACCGAAAGATGATTGTTTTTTTCGACTTAATTGCTAGTAAATAAACTCATCATTATAGGAGGAAATTAATGCAAAATTCGAGAATATTAAGTAAAATTATGACTGTTTCTGCAGCTGTACTTATGGCAGCTCCAATTGCAGGGACTACAATTAGTCAAACAGTTAATGCTGCTCCAACAAATACATCTCAAGTTGGTAAGAGCTCTAAGTTATCAGTCAATTCATTTCTTTATGATAAAAATGGTAAGAAGATTGGTAAATCTAATTTAAAAGCTGGTCAAAATGTTACACCAATTAGTCAAAAAACTATTAGTGGTGCTAACTATGTTGAAGTAAAACCAGGTCAATTTATTAGAGCACATAACCTTGTTCCAAGAAAAGTTTATAGATTAACTAATAACGCTTATGTTTATAAAGCTAATGGTAAACGTTCTAAGCAAAAAGCCTTGAAGAAAGGCTCTCAAATTGTATCTACCTCTAATGCAACAATTAAGGGTAAGAATTATATAAAACTTGGTTCTAATCAGTACATTAAGTCGGGGAATGCTAAAGCTTCATCTAGTACTATACCAACTTCAAAAAGGTAAAATCTTTTAAAGCTTATGTAGTTAAGAGAGGTTATAACACTTATAAAGGTGTCTTCCAGAATAAGAAATCTGCAAATTCTCATTTCCATAAACCATTTAATGTAAAAAAGACTCTTAGCATGAATGGTAACAAGTATTACTGGTTAACTACTACTAAGAAGCATAAGAACTTAGGCTACATTAACAAGAATGCACTTGCTACACCTAACCAAACTAAATTAATTAATGTTCCTTATGTCAGTCAATATAAACCTGTATTTACTCCTTGGGGTTGTGCTGGTGCTGCAATGACAATGTTATTGCGTTCTCAAGGTAAACATGTTGACTTGAGTTATGTACAAAGTCACTTACCAATGCAACCGACTAAAGGTGGACAAAAAGGTAGTGTATACACTGGTGTTGGTTTCGGCTACGTTATCAGACCAGGTGCATTAGCCAAATATGCTCGTCGTTGGGATAAGAATGTAATCAATATCTCAAGCAGTAAATTAACGGTAAATGACATGAAGTTATATGTACAAGGTGGTAAGCCAGTTTTGTACTACGGCTTCTCATCATACCAAAAGCCAGGCGATTATCATCGTAATCACTGTAAGGTTCTTACTGGCTACAAGAACGGTAAATTCCGTGTAAATGATCCACTTTACTACTCTAAGAGTGATGGAGCAGGTACTGGTGGTAAGAACATGAAATATGACCGTGGTGCAATTTCTTGGGTACCAAAGTCAGCAATTCAAAGTGAAACTAATCATGAAGCAATTACTGTTAAATAAGTTAACTGACGTATAATTAATTAAAACTTAAAAGATGACCTGAATTATCAAATTTCTTGCTAGTGGTAAAATCTACCTATGGAATAAATATTTATAGGAGTAAAAATTTGTCAAAGAAGAAAACAATTTATACCAAAGATGTCATTTTAGTTATGGCAGCATCGTTCTTCTTCATGTTCAGTACGATGTTTGTCAATCCATTAATTAATGGTTATGCCAAAAGCTTGGGTGCAAGTAGTGCCTTTGCCGGTTTAATCGTAGGAATTATGAGTATTGCCGCTATGTTTCTTAGACCAGTAGCTGGTAACTTAACAGATAAATTTTCCAAATACCGTTTATCTTTAATTGGTGGAATATTAATTCTAATTGGAGTTATAGGTTACGTCTTTTCACCAAGTGGCAGCTGGTTGCTTCTTTTTCGGCTGATTAATGGTGCCGGTTATGTGCTGTGTACTGTTTGTATGACTACCTGGCTGGCATTCTTGGTTCCACGGCAACATGTTGGGGAAGCCATGGGATTCTATGGTTTGATGAATGCCTTAGCCATGGCTTTGGCTCCAGCTTTAGCAATTAATATTTACCAAAAAATTGGTTACCGTGAGGCCATTATTTCATCAGCTGTTGCTGCCTTTCTGATGGTAATTGCGATTCAATTTGTTGGTGATCACGCTAAGCCGAGTAAAAAGGTTCAAAGGGAGAATAAGAAGAAAAAATTCAAAATTATTCAATGGAACGTTTTACCGGTTGCAATTTTGACGACTTTATTTGCTTTGCCGTATTTCTCAACGCAAGCGGATTTAGTTACTTACGTTGAACAAAGGCATTTAAATATTGCCGTTGGCTCATATTTCTTAATTTATGCGGTAGTTTTACTAGCCATTAGAATTGGCTTGAAGAATCTATTTGACACCGTTCGTTTCGGTGTCTGGTTATGGATTAGTACCGTATCAACTGTCTTTTATATCTTAATGTTAACCATTATGAAGAATAACTGGGAGATGGCTTTAGCCGCCGCAGGAATGGCTATGGGTTACGGGATCATCTATTCTGTTTTACAATCCACTGCTCTACTACTTGCACCGATTAATGAGCAAGGGCTGGCCAGCAGCACCTTTTACTTAGGATTGGATATTGGTATGTCCTTGGGACCAATTCTGTCAGGGGTTGTGGATAGTCTCTTACCAATTAAATGGTTTTATCCAGTTCAATTATTTATTATCCCACTCATAGTTTTGATATACTTGTGCTATCGGAAACGTTTGGATGGTGCAATTGATCACCATTAGTATTGAAAGAGGCGCAGCATGAGTAAATATACTGTTAATTCATATTTAGTCGATGATGGAATTCAAGTCAAAACTGAAGCTGGTAAACATACTATTATTTGTGATGAAGGATTAAGCGATGGGGGTAAAGATTCTGGCCCAGATCCAGTTGAATATTTAGCCGCTGCGGTTGATTCTTGTATTTCTATTTCTGTTGGGGAAATCAATAAAACACGTCATCTCAACATTAAAAAATTCCATATTGAGAATCACGTGATGTTTAAGAAAACCGGTCCTTCTACTGCAATTGTTTCTGAAATGAATCTTAAGGTTTCTTTCGATTCATCGATGTCTAAAGAAGAAAAAGAGAAATTTATGAAACAGACGGCACTGGTTTCAACAGTTTATCAAACTGTTTCTAGGGCAGTTAAGATAAATTTGACTGTGGAATGATTAAATAAATAATAATTTTGAGACAAGTTTTTAAATAAACTTGTCTTTTTTTAGAAATAAATTTATTAAATTTTTTTAATTTAAAACTACCGGTTATATGCCTCTACTATAATATTCAGCGGAATGAACATTAAAATTAAATAAGCTTATTTTTATAACAAGTACCTTTAATAATGTTTTTTAAAAGTTCATAATGGATTATGTTTGTAAGATAGAAAAGGAGTTTTATTTTTATGAAAAAACATAAATCTGTCAAAATTAAACTAGGTACGTTAATTTTGATGATTTTTTCTGCTATTTTTGGTTTTAATAACTCATTGACTGCGTACTACCAGATGGGTTATTCAAGTATCATTTGGTATGTTGTTACGGCGATTCTATTCTTTCTACCGTCTGCATTAATATTTGCAGAGTACGGTGCCTCTTTTAAAGGGGTAAAAGGGGGGATCTTTTCTTGGCTACAAAAATCGACCAATGAAAAAGTCGCTTTTGTTGGTACCTTTATCTGGTTAGCTGCTTGGGTAGTTTGGCTTGTATCTTCAACCCAATTTTTCTTGATTTCAGTTTCAACTACCTTATTTGGGCGTGATACGACCCAAAGTTGGCATCTAGGATTTCTGTCTTCAACTCAGCTTTTAGGTGTTTTAGAAGTTCTTTTCTTAGTTATAGTTACCTTTTGTGCTGCAAAGGGTGTAGATAAAATTGCAGCTGTAGATAAAATCGGGGGTATATTTACTTTACTTATTGCCGTTGGTTTTATGGTTGTTTCAATTTTTGTCTTCTTCTTAGATCATGGTCACCTTGCGGAACCACTTACTGCAATGAATTTAACTCATTCGCCAAATCCAGCGTTTCAATCTCCAATTGCAGTTATATCCTTTATAGTTTATGCATTGTTTGCCTATGGAGGCCTTGAAACTACTGCAGGGGTCATTGATTCAGTTGATAAACCGGAAAAGACTTTCCCTAAGGCATTAATCTTGGCAATGCTTGCTATGACCGGACTCTATGTGGTTAACATTTTAATGTGTGGTATCTCAGCTAATTGGAATACACAACTCGGATCTAAAGGAATTAATTTAGGTAACGTTGAATATGTTTTAATTAATAACTTAGGCGTTGTCACTGGACATGGTTTAGGTTTGTCGCATTCTGCTTCTTTGGCAATGGGATCAGCATTTTCACGTTTTGCTGGTTTAGCGGACGTTTTAGGTGGTATTGCAGCTGCCTTCTTAATGGTTTATTCACCAATTAAATCCTTTATTGAGGGTTGTGACCAAAGACTTTTACCTGATAAATTAATTAAGTTAAACAAGCACAATATGCCAGAACGGGCAATGTGGTTACAAGCAATCATCGTAAGTATCATAATCTTGTTCATTTCATTCGGTGGTAATGCTGCCGGACAATTCTACACGATTCTGACGGATATGATGAACGTTTCTTCAGCCGCCCCGTATCTATTCTTAATTGGTGCATATCCGTTCTTTAGAATTAAGAAAAACGTTGAACACCCGCTTTCATTTATTCATGGAAAAGCCAAAATTTGGACAGTTACTACTATTGTTTGGTTAGCTGTTGCAATTGGAATTATCTTTACTTGTATTGAACCATTACTTACAGGTGACTATTCAACTTCCTTCTGGACGGCTATTGGGCCTGTTGCCTTTGGTATTATTGCCTACGTTTACTACACATGGCGTGAACACAAAGAAAAACAAGCAGTTTAAAAATATAATTTAATATAAAGAAATCTCCTAACTTCGACTTGAAGTTAAGAGATTTTTGTTCTAAACATTCATAATTAACATTATGCTATAATCAAAGCATAATTATATTAGATTGTGTATAGGGTAAGGATGAAAAAGTGAAGAAACACAGGATATATTATTTAGATATGTTAAGAATTATTGCAACTTTAGCAGTAATTATTATTCATGTTTCTTCGCAGTCTTTGTTTTATTTAAAGAATGTTCACACCTTTATCTGGCAAAGTCTTAATTTCTGGGATTCTATGTCACGTTGGAGTGTCCCCGTTTTTGTTATGATCTCGGGAGCTTTATTTCTAGATCCTAGTCGATTAATAAAAATCAAAACTTTATTTACTAAAAATATTTGGCGAATTGTGTGTGCTACAATTTTTTGGCATATATTTTATGCATTGTATACTTTTATTTTTGAAAGTCACAGTTTATCTGTTGCCATAAAATTAATTATAAGAGGATATTCCCATTTATGGTTTTTACACATGATTATTGGGCTTTATTTGCTTGTGCCGCTGTTAAGAAAAATAACTGAGAATACTCGCTTAACTCGTTACTTTTTAATTTTAGCTGCTATTTTTTCTATAATTATTCCTACTTTTTTTGGAGTTTATAGAAGCATAGTGCATTATCAAATAATCCCAGCAATTGTTAAAAGCATCATGAGGAGTTTGATTAATTTAAATAATAGTTTCTATTTTTCTTTTACTCTATATTTCTCAACTTACTTTGTAGCTGGTTACTATTTAAATCATATTGAAATCAATAAAGAATGGCGGCTAATTATTTATTTACTGGCAATTTTAGGATTCGTTGTAACTTTTGCTGGTACGAATTATTTATCTTTACGTTTTAATAAGAGAATTTTACCTTTTTATGATTATATGAGTTTGAACGTTGCTTTATCTTCTGCTGGAGTCTTCCTTTTCTTTAAAGAGTTAGGCAAAAAGATTAATTGGAATGAAAATAGCAGGTCGGTAACCTGCATGACTAATCTTTCAGTGTTAACTTTTGGAATTTATTTGATTCATTTCTTATTTGTACGCATTGGCGCACGAAATTTTCATATGTTTAAATTAATGCCGAATACTTTTCTCGCTGTTCCGATAATTTCGGTTATTATTTTTATTATTTCAACGATTATTGCTTATATTATTCATCAAATTCCATGGTTCAAGAATCATATAATGTAACTATTTGAAATAGGCTTGATAGCCAAGCACAAAGGAAAGGACAATAGCAAATATTCCTACGCAATATTTCATTATCTGTGAAGGAATATAACGTACAACAATTGGCCCGATGTATCCGCCAATAAATAAGCCAATTACTAAGGGGATAATCACTTTCCAGTCGATTGGTAACATACAGATAAACATAATAGCGTAAACAAGATTACCTATGAATGAAGCAAAATTACGCATAGCATTATAAATGACGTATTTTTGATTAATTACTTTTGATAAAATAGCAATCATCAATAATCCAGCACCGGCACCGAAGTAACCATCATAAATGCCAACTAAGAAAACGCCTATCCAACTTATGATTTTGATCCATTTGTTTACTTGTTTTTTACTTTGAATATTTTTACTTGGGAATAAAATCATAATTCCGGCCAATAAAATAAAGAAAGGAACAAATTTCTTAAAACCAGCATTGGAACTATGAATTAAAATCAATGCACCTAAAACTCCACCAATTGTATTGACTATGGTGATTTGAAATGTTTGTTTCCAGTGCCCATGTAACTCTCTTAATGATGATAAAACTGTCCCAAGTCCACCTGCTACTTGTGATACCGTAATTGTTGCATTAGCGGTAATTGGTAAGACACCAACAGATATTAAAACAGGATAGAGTGTCAGTGCAGCCATTCCGACAATGCCAGTAAGAATCCCAGCAATTGTACTCATTACTATTAAATAGATTAATGACAATATTTGACCTTCTTTATAAATAAATTCTCAACTGAGAAAAGTATAACATTATAATTTTATTGTTAATGAAGACTCAATCAGTCTCTATTTTCTTGATTTCTTTGGCTGGAACGCCGCCGACTAAGGTATATGGAGCAACATCTTTGGTGACGACTGCTCCTGCGGCTATAACTGAACCTTTGCCAATTGTTACTCCAGGTACAATAATTGCTCCCGCACCAATCCATACATCATCGTTGATAATAACTTGTTCGAAAAACACGTGATCACGGTGCTTGGGATTTAAGGAATGATTGACAGAAGCAATAGTAACATTAGGAGCGAGCCAAACATTATCTTTTATGGTAATTCCGCCAATATCAACAAATTGACAGTTTTGATTAATATAATCGTGTTCACCAATTTTTAAACGAGGGCCAAAATCAATGTTAAATGGGGTACAGATCGTAGTTGAATCTGAAATCTTTTGATTAATTATTTGCCCCACTAAAGAATTGATCTCATGTGGAGAATGGTAAGAATTATTTAATTTAGCAAGGATTTTTCCTGTGTGTTCTTTAGTTTTAATATCATTACCAAAAATAGTATTTTTATCAGTATAAGGTGAATTTGTTTTCAAAGTAGTTTCTCCTCTCATTTTTTATTCTGTAATAAGTTTAATTATATTTGAATGCAATGTGAAATACTTATTTTAAATTCGTAACTGTACTTTTTTGCATAGAAAAAGTAACAAAAATAAAATCTAAAGTATTTTTTTATGTGATAAACTGAACTTTGAGAATATACAAAGAAATAGGTATTACATAATGAAAGATTTTGAAAAAGAAAGAAAAATGGCTGGGAAGATTCATAATCCGGCCAAAGTTAAAGATGATCCCTGGCTTAGAATTAGAGAAGCCTGTAAAGAATTTAATGATTCAAAGTTTTGGGAAGATAAGAAACCATTTGAAAATTTGAAGAAATTTTTTGGTCGTGCTGCAAAAGATATGACAATTACACCACCGTTTTATTGTGATCGTGGTGACATGATTTTTTTTGGTGAGCATTTTTATTCTAATACCGGTTTAACTATTTTAGATGATAATAAAGTTACAATTGGTGATAATGTTTATTTTGCTCCGCACGTGTCTATCTTTTGTCCTAACCATCCGATTGTATCTAGTGTGCGTGATAAAAATTTTGAAGTTGATCTTCCGGTTACGATTGGTAACAGCGTGTGGGTAGGTGGAAACGTAACAATTAATCCTGGAGTTACAATTGGCGACGATGTTGTAATAGGTTCAGGTAGTGTTGTTACGCATGATATTCCAAGTCACGTTGTTGCCGCAGGTGTTCCTTGCAAAGTGCTTCATCCGATTACTAAGAAAGATGAAGAATATTGGCAAAACGAAGAAAAGAAATATAACGAAGACAAGAAAAAATTTGATAAGAAGTAAAAATAGTTTTTTTGCATAATAAAACGACATTTCAAGTTAATTTGAAATGTCGTTTATTTATATTTGCTTTTTAATGTTACTTTTTAAATTGCTTACCCCATGCCCATGGATCTTCGTGCCAAGTTTTAAGGATATCATATTGGGCTGATGAAATATGTTTTGATTCTTTTTCTTTCTTAAGTAACTCTGGGTAAGAAAGCAGGGGGTTAAACTGCACGTTAGCCTTAGCAAAATTATCTTTTGCATCTGGTAAATAATAAGTGAAGATTGAACTAACACCGATTACGTTGCCGCCTTCTTTTTCAGTGGCTTTAACTGCATTGAGGACTGAACCACCTGTAGTGATTAAATCATCGATTAAAACAATGCGGTCATTTTTAGTGAAGCGACCTTCAATTTGTTTACCCTTGCCATGATCTTTAGGATTCGGACGGACATATATCATCGGTAAGTGTAGTTTTTCAGCTACCCAAGCGGCATGAGGGATGCCAGCTGTAGCAACACCACCAACGATAGAAACATCTGGATACTTTTCTTTAATTAAGCTAGCTAAATCAGTGGCGATCCAATCGCGTAAGTCTGGGTACGAAATGGTTAATCGCAAATCAGTGTAAATCGGTGAGAGCATTCCACTGGCATAAGTAAAAGGTTTGTCAGGTGAAATGGTAATGATTTCTTCTTCGATTAGTTTAGATATAATTTGGTCTTTATGCATATTAGTTAAACTCCTTTTTAATTGCTTCATAAGCTTCTTGTGGATTGCTTGCTAAAGTTATTGGGCGGCCAACAACGATTGCGCTTGAACCGTATTCTTTTGCTTGGGCTGGGGTAGCAGTTCTTGCTTGGTCATCGTTTGCATTGCCTTGGGGACGGATACCTGGCGTGACGTATAAAAAATCATCACCAACCGCTTTTCGTAAATCTTTTACTTCCAATGGTGAGCAAATAACCCCATCAGCGTTAGCTTTCTTAGCTGTTTTGGCTAAGCTGATTACCTGGTCATTCATAGGCAGAGAGCAATTTTGTTCATGTTTTAAAATTACATCTGAAATAGAGGTGAGTTCGGTAACAGCCAGCAATTTTGGTACAGTCTTTCCGGTTGGAGTGCCAGCGACTAAGCCATCTTTAGCAGCCTTAATCATTTGTCCGCCGCCGAGTGCATGTACTGTTGTACAAGTAATTCCTAATTGGGCCAATTGCTTAGCACCGTTATAAACTGTGTTGGGAATGTCATGCATTTTTAAATCTAAAAAAATCTTGTAACCTTGATCGGCTAATTTTCTTACTAAATTGCTTCCAGAATTAAAGAAAAGTTCCATTCCAACTTTGATGTAAGTGTCTTTGGGAGCACCTAATTTTGCTAAAATTTGCTTTAATTTCTCTTCGTTGTCTAAATCTAAGGCAACAAAAACTGGTTTTGCCATAATTTCCTCCACGTAAAAAAGCCTATTCCTGGCACAGAGAAACTGCCAAGAATAGACTTGTACTAGTTATTGAAGTTAAATTATTTAACTTGCGGTCTCTCTGTACCGTTTAAAGTTTGCTTATATGGAGCTTACCACCATCAAAAATAAAACACAAATAAAATTTAGTTTTTAAAAAGCAGAAAAGACGTGTACAATAAATCAAAAAAATAAGCGAATGTCAGTGAGCATTCATTTTTGGAGGGAAATATGACAAATATCAGCGTTAAATTACCTGGTCTAAATTTAAAGAATCCAGTTATGCCTGCAAGCGGTACTTTTGGTTTTGGCGATGTACCGGCTGCAAAAAAATTTGATTTGAACGAGTTAGGTGCAATGGTGATCAAGACGACCACACCTAAGGCAACGACTGGTAACCCACAACCACAAATTGCCGTTTTGGATGACGGTATTTTAAATTCTGTAGGATTAACTAATCCGGGTGTGGACAAAGTAATTAGTGAAAAGTTAATTGCTTTAAGAAAAAATTATCCTGAATTACCGATTATGGCTAGTGTTGGTGGTGATAATGAGGATGGTTATGTTAAAGTAGCCAAGAAATTATCTGATTCTGGCATTGTTAATGCTTTAGAAATTAACGTATCTTGTCCAAATGTAGCACAGGGAGGGATGAGCTTTGGTGTTCATCCCCAAGTGGTTGAAGACTTAACTAAAAAAATTAAATCAGTTGTAAAAATTCCCATCTATGTGAAGTTGACTCCGAATGTAACAGACATTACTGCGATTGCAAAAGCCGCAGAAGATGGTGGGGCTGATGGCCTATCCATGATAAATACTGTTTTGGGGATGCGGATTAACGTTGAAACTAGAAAACCGCTTCTTGGAAATAATATGGGCGGACTTTCTGGTGAAGCTATTAAACCAGTTGCTATTCGAATGATTGCACAAGTTAGAAAGATAACTTCTTTGCCGATTATTGGCATGGTTGGTATTACTTCTGCAAAAGACGTGGCTGAATTTATGTTGGCTGGTGCCAATGCGGTTGCGGTCGGCAGTGCCCATTTTCACGATTCATTGGCTTGTCCGCATATTATTCAAGAATTATCCAAAGTTTTAGAAAAAATTGGTGTAACGGATATCAACGATTTAGTAAATCGAATTTAACTAAATTTATCTTGTTGACAACGGTCATCATTACAAGTATATTTAGAAGCAGAAAAGATCCTTTAAAATTAGTCCCGTGAGGCTAGTAAGGTAACTTCCATTAAAGTTAAGTTTAACTTTACAAGGTGCTCCTAGTCTGATTACAGACTGGGAGCTTTTTCATGGGCAAAAGAAAGAGGTAAAAAATGGCAAAAGAAATTTGGGATGCACTGGCGATGAAACGTGCTTTAACCCGTATTACTTATGAAATTATCGAGCGTAACAAAGGTACTAAAGATTTGGTACTTGTTGGAATTAAAACGCGTGGCATTTATTTAGCTCAACGAATCCATGATCGAATTCAGAAATTGGAAGGTGTCGATGTCCCCATTGGTCAGATAGACATTACCTTGTACCGGGATGACCGTCACGATGCATCCCTTAAACAAGATCCAGTGGTTAACTCAGCCGAGGTTGGTGTAGATATTAATAATAAACACGTTGTCTTAGTTGACGATGTTATTTACACTGGACGAACAATTCGAGCCGCAATGGATGCCCTAATGGATGTCGGTCGCCCAAGCTCGATTGCAGTTGCGGTTTTAGTTGATCGTGGTCACCGTGAGCTACCAATTCGTGCTGATTTTGTTGGTAAAAATATCCCAACATCATCACGTGAGCAAGTTGCTGTTAATGTCCATGAAATTGATGGGCGTGACGCAGTTGAACTTAAAGAATTACCAAAATAAAAAATAAATTAATCCAACCATTTAATTGACTCCAGAGAGGGTCGAAAGGGTTGCCGCTTTTTCTTGTACTAAAATAGTATAAAAAAATCCCTTTTGATAAACCTGGAGCAAAATAATGCTTCAGGTTTATTTTTTTAGAAAAGAAAGAATGCAAAAGATGGAAAATTTAAATCTTGTTACTTTACCTCACTTTGTAAGTGTTAAGGATTTACAGAAGGATGAAGTTGAATCGCTGATAAAACGAGCAGAATATTTTAAACAAGGTGGTGCTACTCCTCGTTTAACCAAGCCGGTATATGTCACAAATATGTTTTTCGAAAATTCGAGTAGGACGCATACGAGTTTTGAAATGGCTGAAAGAAAACTCGGGTTAACAGTCATTCCATTTGATCCCGCTCATAGTTCTGTGAAAAAAGGCGAAACTCTTTACGACACTTCACTAATTATGGATGCATTAGGAATCGACCTAGAAGTTATTCGGCATTCAGAAAATGAATATTACCAGCAATTAATCCATCCGCAAAAGCACCAGCATTTGAATATTGGAATTGTTAACGCAGGTGATGGCAGTGGCCAACATCCATCCCAATGTTTGCTGGATATGATGACCATTCACGAGCATTTCGGTCACTTTAAAGGATTAAAGGTTGCAATTATTGGAGATATTACTAATTCCCGGGTTGCTAAGAGCAATATGGAATTATTAACCAAATTAGGTGCACAGGTTTACTTCTCAGGTCCAAGTTATTGGTATTCAGATAAATACGATAAGTACGGTAAATTTGAAAAGTTGGATGATTTGGTATCCAAGATGGATGTAATGATGCTTCTCAGGGTGCAACACGAACGTCATGCTAAGGATCCCAATGAAAAGAAATTTAATGCAAAAGCCTATCATGAGAAATATGGCATTAATCAGAAGCGTTACGGCCAAATGAAGGATGATGCGATTATTATGCATCCGGGTCCAATCAATCATGATGTTGAATTAGCCGGGAATTTGGTTGAGGCACCTAAGTGTATGTTTGTCAGACAGATGCAAAATGGTGTCTTCATGCGAATGGCTATGCTTGAAGCCGTTATGCGTGGACGTAAATTAGGAGGTCTGCGGTAAATGACGACGGTAATTAAAAACGGCACTGTTTATCAAAATGGGCAACTAATTCATGCGGATATTTTGGTGGCAGGTAAAAAAATTAAAGCTATTGCCATCCATCTATCTGGTGATAAGACAATTGATGCTAAGGGTAAATTGGTTAGTCCGGGTTTGATTGATTTACACGTTCATTACCGTGATCCAGGTCAAACCTATAAGGAAGATAGTCATACTGGTTCATTGGCAGCTACTCATGGCGGTTTTACAACGGTAGGTGCTATGCCAAACGTAACGCCTGTTCCTGATACGCCAGAATTAATGCAAAAAATGGTAAATGAAAATCAGCGAAAAGGCGTAGTACATATTTTGCAATATGGTCCGATTACTAAGAATGAAACGACCGATATTATTCCTGATTATTTGGGATTGAAAAAAGCCGGAGCTTTTGCCGTAAGTAATGATGGTAAAGGTGTACAAAACGCAGAGACGATGTACTTGGCAATGCAAAAAGCCAAAGAAAACAATTTGGTACTTGCGGAGCATGCACAAGATGATGCGCTCTTCAATCAAGGAGTTATTAATGAAGGTAAACGGGCCCAAGAATTAAATTTAAAGCCAATAACCGAATTGGCTGAGACAACGCAAATAGCCCGAGATTTGCTTTTAGCGCAAAAAACGTGTGTCCATTATCACGTTTGTCATATTTCAAGCAAAGTAAGTGTTGAACTAGTGCGTTTAGCCAAAGCTAAGGGAATTAATGTTACGTGTGAAGTTACTCCACACCACCTGCTTTTGACTGATGAAGATATTCCTAAGGACGATCCGAATTACAAGATGAATCCACCGCTTAGGAATAAAAAGGATCAGACGGCATTAATTAAAGGATTGTTGGATGGAACAATTGATATGATTGCGACTGATCATGCACCGCATGCTAAGAAAGAAAAGACGGGTAGTATGCAAAGTGCAGCTTTTGGTATCACCGGTAGTGAAACGGCATTTGGTGAGCTTTATACGAACTTTGTACGAACTGGTATTTTTACTTTAAGGCAGCTTTTGGGTTGGTTCACAGATAAACCTGCTAAAACTTTTGCTTTAAAAAATGTTGGTCACCTTGAACCTGGTGCCCCAGCTGACATAGCAATTTTTGATATTAATCATGCGGTAAAAATTAAAGAAGAAGATTATCAATCTAAGGGTGTTAATACGCCATTTACGGGAGATGAGGTATATGGTGCAACAGTTTTAACAATGGTTAATGGAGAAATAGTATATCAAAGGGATGGACAATAAATGCGGTATTTAATTTTAGAAGATGGCAGTATTTATGCCGGTGAAGGTTTTGGTAGTAATAAAGAAACTCTTGGCGAGGTTGTTTTTACTACCGGGATGACCGGTTATCAAGAAGCAATTACGGACCAATCATACGCAAACCAAATTTTAGTTTTTACTAACCCGTTAATTGGAAATTATGGGATCACACTGGCTGATTATGAATCGCTTGAACCGGGAATTAAGGGAGTGATTTGTCACCAGGTAGCCAATCATCCTACTAACTGGCGCATGCAAACGACGTTGCCAAAGTTTTTGGATCATTTAGGAATTCCTGGGATTCAAGGAATAGATACAAGGGCTTGGGTTAAAAAAATCAGGGTTCATGGTACCCTTCGTGGCAAAATTGCCAATTCCAAAGAAGATGCCGAAAAGGTAGCCCAAGAGTTAACGGCTAAAGATATTACCCGGGGAACTATTCAACAAGCTTCAACTAAAATGCCGTATCCGGTACCCGGCTCTAAAAGAAATATTGTTGTGGTTGATTTTGGTATTAAACACAGCATTTTACGAGAATTATCTAAGCGGGATTGCAATTGTATCGTTTTACCGTATACAGCAACTGCTGAAGAGATTCTTTCACTATATCCTGATGGTGTGTTGCTATCGAATGGCGCAGGCGATCCTGAGGAAATGGTCGGCGCTACTACAGAAATGATTCGAGAAGTTGAAAAACGTGTTCCATTAATGGGCATTTGTATGGGTCACCAGGTTTTTGCCCTTGCTAATGGTGCTAAAACTTACAAAATGAAATTTGGTCACCGTGGTTTTAACCATCCGGTTCAGGAGATTGCTACCGGCAATATTGGCTTTACCGCACAAAATCATGGTTATGCGGTAGATAAAAATTCAATTGATAAGGATAATTTAATGATCACGCACGTTGAAGTTAATGACGGAACTGTTGAGGGCTTGAAACATAAAAAGTACCCTGCATTTTCAGTTCAATTTCACCCTGATGCAACACCAGGTCCACACGATGAAGATTCGCTGTTTGACTACTTTATGCAAATGATTGATCAAAGAAAGGATGCAAAACGTCATGCCTAAAAGAACAGATATTCATAAAATTATGGTGATTGGATCAGGACCGATTATTATCGGACAAGCCGCTGAATTTGACTATTCTGGTACTCAAGCTTGTTTGGCCTTACGTGAAGAAGGTTACGAGGTGGTTTTAGTTAACTCTAATCCGGCTACCATTATGACTGATACGTCTATTGCTGATAAGGTTCATATTGAGCCGCTTACCGTAGATTCGGTTTCCCGGATTATTCGTCAAGAATATCCTGATGCCATTTTACCGACGCTTGGTGGGCAAGTTGGATTAAATATGGCAATGGAATTGTCAAAAACAGGTATTTTAGATGAATTACACATTGAACTTTTAGGTACTAAGCTTGAGTCAATTGATCAGGCGGAAGATCGAGAAAAATTTAAAGAGTTGTGTGAAAAACTTGGTGAACCTGTTGCTCCTTCTAGAAATGTGAATAATGTTGAAGATGCCTTAGCTTTCGGTGACAAGATTGGCTACCCAATAATTGTTCGTCCAGCATTTACCATGGGCGGTACCGGTGGCGGTATCTGTAATAACCGTGAAGAATTAGCTAAAGTTGCTAAGAATGGTTTGGAATTATCCCCGGTGACCGAATGTTTGATTGAACAATCAATTGCTGGTTACAAGGAAATTGAATTTGAAGTAATGCGGGATAAAGATAATAACGCAATGATCGTCTGCTGTATGGAAAACTTTGATCCAGTTGGTATTCATACTGGAGATTCAATTGTTTTCTCACCATCGCAAACTTTATCTGATAAAGAATACCAGATGCTGCGTGATTGTTCACTACGACTAATCCGGGCATTAAAGATTGAGGGCGGGTGTAACGTTCAACTTGCACTTGATCCTAATAGTTATAAATATGACGTGATTGAAGTTAATCCGAGGGTGTCGCGTTCATCTGCTTTGGCCTCTAAAGCTACCGGATATCCAATTGCAAAGATGGCGGCCAAAATTGCCGTGGGAATGACTCTTGATGAAATTAAGAATCCGGTAACAGGTACTACTTATGCAGAATTTGAACCAGCACTTGATTATGTAGTTTGTAAGATTCCCCGTTGGCCGTTTGATAAATTCCCAAAGGCTGATCGAGTTTTGGGTACACAAATGAAGGCTACTGGGGAAGTTATGGCGATTGGTCGTACTGCCGAAGAAGCTTTTCAAAAGGCAGTTCGTTCGTTAGAAATTGATCAAAAGGACTTCTATTCTTCTGAAGCACATGCTGCTAGCGATGAAGATTTAGAAACGAAACTAGTGAAAGCTCAAGATGATCGTTTATTTTACTTAGCCGAAGCATTTAGGCGTGGCTACAGCATGAAGGATGTCCACGAGTTAACTAAGATTAACTATTACTTCCTAGATATCGTTAAACATATTGTTGATTTAGAAAAAACGATCCAGAAAAACAAAGACGATATTAAAACATTAAAAATTGCTAAGAAATATGGTTTTAGTGACCAGACAATTGCTAATTTATGGCATGAGAATGCTGATGAAATTCGTAAACTTAGAAAATCTAAAGGCATTATCCCGGTTTATAAAATGGTGGATACATGTGCAGCTGAATTTGAATCGAAGACTCCATACTTTTATTCAACTTATGATGTAGAAAATGAGAGTAAGAAGACGGATAAAAAATCGGTTTTAGTAATTGGTTCTGGTCCAATTAGAATTGGGCAAGGGGTCGAATTTGATTACGCAACTGTTCATTGTGTCAAAGCATTACAGAAGATGGGTTATGAAGCAATCGTTATTAATTCTAATCCTGAAACTGTTTCAACCGATTTCTCAACTTCAGATAAGTTATACTTTGAACCGTTAACTTTGGAAGACGTTTTAAATGTTTGTGACCTTGAAAAGCCCGAAGGGGTCATCGTTCAATTTGGTGGACAAACCTCAATTAATTTAGCCGCCGGACTTGAAGAACACGGTATTAAAATTTTAGGGACTAGTGTTAAAGACGTTAACCGAGCTGAAGATCGTGAGTTATTCGATGAAATTGTAAAAAAGCTTGATTTAAAGCAGCCTAAAGGATTAACCGCTACTACTCGGGATGGCGTAATTAAAGCAGCTGAAAAATTAGGATATCCAGTTTTGGTACGTCCAAGTTATGTATTAGGCGGAAAGGCAATGGAAATTGTCTATAGTAAAGCAGAATTAGAAGAATACTTGAACGATCACGTTGATATTGCAAGCGATCACCCGATTTTAATTGATGATTACCTGGATGGCCGTGAATGTGATGTCGATGCAATTTGTGACGGCGATCGGGTTCTTTTACCAGGAATTATGGAACACATTGAACATGCTGGTGTGCACTCAGGAGATTCAATGGCGGTTTATCCACCACAAACTTTTACTAAAGAAGTTAAGAAAAAAATTACCGATATTACTAGAAAATTAGCTTTAACTTTAAATTGTCATGGAATTATGAACGTTCAGTATATTGTTCGTAATGGTGAAGTCTATATCATTGAAGTAAATCCACGTGCTAGTCGAACGGTTCCATTCTTGAGTAAAATTACCGGGATTGAAATGGCACAAGTTGCTACCCGAGTAATTATGGGAGAAAGTTTAAAAGAGCAAGGCTATCAAGATGGCTTGGCTCCAGAATCCGACAGAATTAGTGTTAAAGCACCTGTATTCTCCTTCAGTAAATTGGATGATGTTGATAGTTACCTTGGTCCAGAAATGAAATCAACTGGCGAAGTAATGGGCAGCGATCGAACCTTTGCCAAAGCCTTGTTAAAGGCATTTGCTGGTGCAAATATGAAGATTCCAGATAATGGTAACGTTCTTCTTACCATTGAAGATCGTGATAAAGGTAAAATTCTACCGATTGCCGAACGCTTTGCTAAAATTGGTTACCGAATTTTTGCAACCAAAGGTACCGCAGAATTCTTACGTAAAAACGGTCTGCATGTAAATCCGGTTACTAAGGTTCATGAGCCCGGTGATAATAATATTTTGACGGAATTAAGAAATAAGAAGATTGACTTGGTAATTAATACAATGGGCCATGATGTTGAGAAAAACTCAGATGGTTTCATTATTAGACAGGTTACAATCCAACAAAATATTCCACTACTTACTGCATTAGATACTGCGGAAGCACTTCTGACAGCACTTGAAAATAGGTTATTTGCTACAGAGAGTTTGAAGTAAAATTAAAGAAATGCGGTAGACATTGCATTATGATGTCTACCGCGTTTTTTGCTTTATTTTAAAAATTACCAATTTTCCCACTATGTTTTGCTAAATTATTAGCTTTTTTGAAAGCAGTTAATCCTAACATTAACCATAAAAGGCAATCTACAATAGAAATGACCATGTACAAGTTAAAATTATAATTTTGATGATTAATAATTAAAGTCATCCAGTTAGCAATTTCATGCACAGGTACGATTATTTCCAATAAGGTATTTGAAAGTGGGGAATAATCGAATTTGATTAAGAGAATAGGTAAATAAACGTATTCAATTATTTGTAGTAGATTAGAAAATTGTTTGGTTAGTAATACGATACTTGCAATTAGATAACCAACGCCAATGATCTATTTCGTTGGCATTGGTAATATTTAATTCTTTACTGATTTGATTTAAATCGACTCCTTTTTGATAACGTTTGATTGCTCTTAATTTTGTATTAGCTTGATATTTGGTCATATAAAAAGACCTCCTGGATTAGACTCTTCGTCTAGTTCAGGGGGTTAACTTCATAGTGAAATTCTGGATACTATATTTTTTATAACAAAAAAACAGAATGCTATTGGCATTCTGTCCGCTGGAATACTTGGCTTATTATTTTTGACTAAATTTAATTTCGGTTCCAGCTAAATCTACCGTATAAGTATCATTCTCTAAGGGACGTTTGGTCATACCCTCATCAGTAGAATAAATAATCAATGCAAGTTTACTACCAATCGGCATCGTGTAATAGGTAGGCTGTAATTTGAAATCTAAGTCATAAAATTTGTCTGCTTCGATTTTACTTGGCTTTTTCATGTCAGCATAATTTTGTAAATTCATGTGTGCTTTAGTAATTAGTTTGGCCTTTGTCTCTTTAGCAGGAACAAATTCTTGCAAAGTATCTGTACCAAATCTATATCCTAATTCTTGGCCATCACGCATTAATAATTTTGGTGTAGCCGTTAAACGTTTCCGCTTACCTAATTCAACCAAGGCAACAGAAATCTGTCCCTTATCTAGGCTACTGGAAACACGTATTTTAACTTCTGGACGACCAACAATTGTTACTGGGTGGATAAATTCATCACTTTCAAAACGCAAACTCGGCTCAGCCCATTTTTTATTTCCACAAATAAATTTATATTGCCACTTACTTTCAGAAATTTTAGCTTTCTTAAATTCTTGTCCACCAACATCTGTAAAGCTCATCTTTTCAGTTCCGTTAACATCCTTAAATAATTCATGATTATTAGTTGGATAGTAGGTAACTGCTTTACCAATACTATTATTCCAATCTTTTTCTTCATGCCATGTATCAGCTTGAAGGTTATCTTGAATCATGACAGTTGGCCATTGTTTGTAAGCATTGTTTTCAAGATTTAATAGTTCGTGAACGAACCAAAGATTCATGAGGTCGGTAAAATCAATGGAAACAAAGTTGTTCATATTGTAGTGTGGCCCTTGGTGTAAGAATAGGTGGTGTTTCATAGGCATTTTAGCTACCTTCTGCCAAATCTTGTATACGTTTTTAGGCTTTACGTTCCAATCATTTAAGCCATGAACACTAATCCAAGAACATTTAATACCATCAGAATTATGCCGGTAGTTTCTCGCTTCCCAAAAGTTAGAATATTGTCCTGTTGCTCTGTCTTCACCTTTAAGTAAAGACTTCTGCATTGCATCATATTTAGGTTTGATTTTAAGGTAGCTTCCAGCATCCCATAAGTTTGATTGGCAGGTTTCAGCAAGCAAATCAAGGTCTTCACCTTGGCATTCACTTGGTGCAATAACCAGACCGTGTTCACGGTAATAATCGTACCAAGAGGAGATAGCTGCCTCAGAGACAACCGTTTTAAGTCCCTTTACGCCAGTGGTAGCCACAGCAATTTGTAAGGTACCAAGGTAGGAGCGACCGGTCATACCAATGTTCCCATTACACCAAAATGCTTTTGTTTCGTGTTTTCTGGACCGGTCAGTATAAGCAATTCGATCGCCATGCAACCACTCAACGATTTCTTTTGCACTCTCAGTTTCCTCAGGAGAACCCGTGCTTCGTAAGCCGTCGCTGCCACGGGTACCGATCCCGCCAGCGAAGACACTGGCAAATCCGCGTGCAAGCATATACTCATTTAATGGGTAAGAAGACTTATGGATAGCTTCTTCAGTGGCAGCTTTGTTCTCATCGCCAGGTTGCGTAGCTTTAACCGTTGGGGCAGCTTTGTATTGTGGATTTTCCCATTCAGTTGCATCGGATAAATTCTCATCTACGTTATGGTTGCGTTTCTCGTTCTCGATAATTCCGCCAAAATATGGACTTGCGGTATATAAAGCAGGTACTTTTAGACCGCTGTTGCTCTCGGCGGGACGGAAGATGGTTGTTTGCAGCAAGTCACTTTTGCCATCTTCATCAGTGTCTAAGTCGCTTTCAACGTAGACAACTTCCCGAATTACTTTATTGGTATTGAAAACTGGGATGCTTTTACCATTAAAGAACATAAATTTATTTTGTCCCCAAAATTGGGTAAAGTACCCCTTGCCGGCCATAACATCAAGTAGAATTTGTCCGTTCTTGGCACGGGTGTTGAGCAAACGATAAAATGCATGAATTAATTTGTCGGTATTATCAATATCTTGAATAAAAGGTAAGGCATGTTTTTGCATAAAACCAGTAGGGCTGGCTAAGTTGTAGTCGTAGTCAACGTGATAGCCCAATAATTGTAAGGCTACGTTATAGAATTGATTTGTACCAATTTTTTGCGGATCGCTGGCTAAAAAAACAGTTAGGGTTTGTTTATCGGATACAGCAAATTCAGCTAATTTCGTCGTTTTAGCCTGATCGCTTTTAGCTTCGGCTAGTACATTTTTGATCATTTTGGCTAGAAGGTTACTAAATGACCAGTCCTGGTAATTTTTAGGTAAAAAGTTGATGTCGGTTAATTCTTTAATTTGTTCCTGAAAATCAGTATCGACATAAGCATATTGATTATATTTCATGTTGAGCTCCTTTTTTGACTCTCTTTACCCATAGTTTACTAGTAATGGTACATATAAGAAACTAGCTATATTTGAAATTTTTTCCAAAAGAAAAAGCGGTTTGTCAACCGCTCCCTTTTATAACCAAGTTTTTGTATAAGTATCTTCATTAAAACCACAGGTAAGCTTATCACCATCAACCATGAGTGGCCGCTTAATTAACTTACCATCTTTAGACATCATGTCGGCTGCCTCGTCGATCGTCATATCGGGTACTTTATCTTTTAAATGTTCCTGACGATAGTGCATGCCACTGGTGTTAAAGAAGTAACGCAAACCACGATCTTTATGTTCAGTCATCCACTTAACTAGATCTTCTTTTTTAGGTGGCTTTTCTACTAAATCTTGATATTCATATTGAACATTGTGATCATCGAGCCATTTTCGTGCTTTTTTTGAAGTTGAGCAGCGTTTGTATCCGTAAAATTTCTTCATAATGCATCCCTTCTTTAAATTATTCTAAATTTCATTATAGCAACAATTTTTAGAGTAGCTAATAAAACAATTTTTTATTTAATAGGTAGGCTGTCAGCGGTGATTACCCGGTAATTATATGAATTAATTGTTACCCGAATACTTAGCGGGTTGTTGTAAGCATAGAAGTTCTTCCCCTTATGAATAATTTTGTCTGCTTCCAAAACGGCTTTTTTAATTAAAATTTTGATCTCATTTTTAGAATAATTAGTTTTAAGTTTTTTATTGATACGCAGAAAAACTAATTCGGTGTAACAAATGTGCTTAGCTAAAAATTTTCTTTGCTCTTTTTCCATGACTGCTCCTATTTTTTATATTGTTTAATTTCACTCTGGTATATATTGATTAATTCAGGCCTATATTTTTTAGGCTTAGAAGAATTTCTAACATGTTGCCATAAAATAGCGGCAACTTTTAATTTATTATTGAATTTCTTGCTTTCAGGGCTTTGACAAAAATTTTTTACGAAATTATTCCACTGATATGTGTTTTCTTCACTAGTTCTTTTTAAAATTTTGCTTCGGTTAGGAGTTTTTTTCAGTTTGGTATATTCATTGATTAAATCAGCAACTGTCATATTAGTATCATTCTCAGCTTCAGCTTTGCGTTTAATTATTGCCATTCCTTTTTTGAAGTGGAAATTCTTGACGCCGAAATAATTAGCAAAGAATTTTCGTGCCTCGTTGTTAAAAGAAAATCTAGAACCAACGATTTTGGTATTCAGATTTATTTGCTTTACACCACTATTATTGTGGTGACTGCTTCTAACTGCTTTAATTTCTTGAGGAGGCTTGCCGCTTAAATATAACTGCAGGTAATGATTCAGTTCAGCTTTTGTGCCATAGCTTGGTAATTTATATTGCTTACATAATTTTTCCAAGTCAGTTTTATAATAATAATTTTCCTTGAATCCTTTTAAAGTTAATTTTTGCATTTTTCTTTCCAAAATATGATTTAAGTACAATATATAATTATAATATAAAGTCTTTATATTGGGTATAAGTGCTGGCTAATGAATTCAAAAAATAAATACTTTTGAGTTATTTTATGCAAAACTAGCTCAAAAGTTATAATGTATACAAAAAAAGCAGATAAATCTTTATTTGAATAAAAGGATATACATAATGAAAAAAGTTAAATTAATTTTAGATTCGAGTGCTAATGAGCAATCTGATGAAAGTGAAAACATTCAAGTAGTTCCTTTAACCCTTTTTGTGAATGGAAAAGAGTTTCTTGATGATGATAAGCTCAACATCGATGATTTTATAAAAAATATGGAGTCCAGTAAACAAGCAGGGAAGACTGCTTGTCCAAGTATTCAAGAATGGCTGGACGCATTGGAAGGTAGTGATGAGGTGATCATTATTACCGTAACTAGTGGAATGAGCGGAAGCTTTTCGTCAGCTTTGCAGGCCAAGACAATGTACGAAGATAAACATCCGGGTAGTCATATCATCGTTGTTGATTCGCGTTCTGCGGGTCCAGAAATGTCGATTGTGCTCCATGAGATTGAACGTTTATTAAAAACTAAGATTCGGTTTGTCGATTTGGACCAAAAAATTGCCGAATATAGGATGCATACCCACCTTTTAGTTATTTTACAATCACTGCATAATCTTGCCTTGAATGGCCGGGTAAATCCAGCTATTGCCAAACTTGCTGAATTATTAAAAATCGATGTGGTCGGAACGGCAAGCCAAGAGGGGAAATTGGAGCCTTTAATTAAAGTGCATGGCATGAGGCGTGCATTAAGGGAAGTACTTAAACGTATGGGTACAATGAAGTATAACGGTAAAGAAGTAATTATTGACCAGTGTCAAAATGAAAAGGATGCAAAAATTTTAAAAGAAAAAATAGTTGCTAAGTATCCTAAGGCCAAGGTTACAATTCGGCCGTCGCATGGTCTGTGTGCCTTCTACGCTGAAGTAGGTAGCTTGATGGTTGGCTTCGCTGATTAGAAGAATAGAATAATAATTTGTTAGATACTGCAAAGGTAATTGTCCTTTGCAGTATTTTTATCTTAATAAATTCTTAACTTTTATAGCTGATCCTTTAAACAATAGTATTTGAAAAAGTAAATTGTATATTAATTAAAGATAGTTCGGGTATCAAACCAAATTTAGTTTGCCTATCAAACTAATTCAAGATATAATCGCAAATATCCGGTAGTCGGATGAATAAATTTTAGGCTTTTATTTAGTGATTAATCCCTAAAATTTTGAAGGAGGAAAGTTAATGAGTGTTTTAGATGCATCAGATATTATGAAATTGATTCCTAACCGTTATCCCATGTTATTCATGGATAAGGTTGATGAAATGGTTCCAGATGAGTCCATTACGGTTACAAAAAATGTAAGTATTAATGAGCAATTCTTCCAGGGACATTTTCCAGGGAATCCGGTTATGCCTGGGGTATTGATTGTTGAATCATTAGCTCAAGCGGCATCGATTCTGATTTTAAAATCAGAAAAATTCAAAGGTAAAACAGCTTATCTTGGTGAAATTAGAAACGCCAAGTTTAGAAAAGTTGTTCGCCCGGGTGATGTTCTGAAATTGCACGTCACAATGAAAAAAGTGCGCCGGAATATGGGACTAGTCGATTGTGCTGCCAAGGTTGGTGACAAAACCGCTTGTTCTTGTGAATTAATGTTTGTTGTTGAAGATGCTAACAAGAAGATTTAATTAAAAGAATGTAAGGAAGGATTTACATGGGTCAATCAGCAGCTAATCTAAGGAAATCGGATTATAAGTTTATAAGCGATGAATTGGTTGATGTTTACGATATTATTTTACGAATTGAAGAACGTTCCATCCGTAAAAGTCGCTTCAAAGACATTAATATCAAGCAAATGCATTTGGTTCATGCGATCGGCTTACACTCTAAAAAGACGACGTCTGAAGTAGCACATATTTTGAAGCTTAGTAAGGGAACTTTGACGGCTAACCTCAATATATTGGAACGCAAGGGTTATATCATTCGGGTTCATAACCATAATGATCGCCGGGTAATTAACTTGAAGTTAACGAGCAAAGGCCGGTTATTATACCGTGCCCACTCAGCCTTTCACCAACAGTTAGTCAAAAGTTTTTTGAAAGGTTTTAACGATGATGAGGTTAAATTGATCAGAAAAGCAATTATTAATTTGCGGGAGTTCCTTGATAAGGCGTCAGAGCAAGTATGAAATACGAAAATGTTTCAATCTTGCAGACTGCAAGCAGTATTCCGAAAAAAGTCGTTACTAATGATGATTTAGCAAAAATGATGGATACCTCTGATGAGTGGATTTCCAAGAGGACGGGCATTAAACAGCGTCACGTTGTGACTGAACAATCAACCAGTGACTTGTGTGTCGATGTTAGTCAAAAACTTTTGCGGCAAGCAAATTTGCCTGCTAAGCGAATCGATTTGATTATTGTTGCCACCATGTCGCCGGATTATTTAACACCATCTGTTAGTGCAATGGTTCAGGGCAAGATTGGTGCTGATAATGCCGCGGCCTTTGATATTAACTCTGCGTGTTCTGGTTTTGCTTACGGTTTAAAAATAGCCAAGCAAATGTTGACTGCTGATAAAAGCAAATATGCACTTTTAATCGGTGGAGAAACACTGAGCAAGTTAGTTAATTGGCAAGATCGCTCCACTGCCGTGCTATTTGGTGATGGTGCTGCAGGAGTTCTGCTAACCAATGCTTATTCAAATTCCGCTGGAATTTTAGCTGATGATTTGCAAACTAAAGGACGCTTGGGCCATTACTTGACGGCAGGTTACTTAGCAAATAAATCACCATTTTATCAAGCTGCTCCAACAGATTCTGCAAATAAGTATTTTTTGATGAATGGGCGGCAAGTTTATAAATTTGCCACTGAAAATGTTCCCGGATCAATTAGAACGGCTTTAAGAAAAGCTGATCTGCAAACGTCTGACGTTGACTACTTTGTTTTACACCAGGCGAATAGCCGAATTGTTGAACGAATTGCACGTGATTTGGGTGTTTCAATTGCTAAGTTTCCAATAAATATTCAAGAGTATGGAAATACCGCTGCTGCTAGTGAACCGATATTGTTAGACGAGTTGGTTAAGAAAAAAATTATCCGGCGCGGCAATATCATTGTTTTATCTGGCTTCGGCGGTGGCTTAACAATTGGAACGGTTGTATTGAAGTTTTAGATTAAAAATTATAGGAGAGAAATATTATGACTAAAGAAGAAGTATTTAACAAAGTAAAAGATATTATCGTAGATCAATTGGATGTCGATGCTGACAAGATTAAAGAAGATACCAATTTTAAAGAGGATCTGGATTTAGATAGTTTAGATATCTTTGAAGTTGTCGATAAGCTTGAAGATACTTACGATATTGAAATCGATACGGATACTGATGTTTCAACGGTAAGTCAATTAGTCGATTATGTTTTGAAACAAATCGATGCCAAAAATAAAAAAGATGCTAAAGATAAAAATAGGTAAGTAAATTGAAAATAGCTTATTTATTTAGTGGTCAGGGTAGCCAATTTGCACAGATGGGGCAGGATTTATACCAATCTGAACCTGTTTACAAGCAAACAGTTGACGAAGCCAGTGATGTTTTAGATCTTAATTTTAAAGATGCAAAAGTTTTTGATGATCCTAAGAATGTGCAAACGGCAATTGTCACTATGAGTACGGGTTTATTTCGCTTATTAAATAAGGAATTGCCTGTGTCAGTTGGTGCTTGTGGCTTAAGTTTAGGTGAATACAGCGCACTGATTTCTGCTGTTGCGATCGATTTTGCTCCCGCCTTAAAGCTGGTTAATGATCGTTCGCATTATATGGCAGAAGCTGGGCAAGAACATCCTGGTAAAATGGCGGCTGTTTTAAAAGCCAACCCGCAAGTTTTGGGAGATGCCATTCAGGCTGCTTCCAAAGTTGGCACGGTCGTTCCCGCTAACTTCAATACTGATGAACAGGTTGTTATCGGTGGTTTCAAACAGGGTGTTGATGCAGCCAGCAAGTATTTGAAATCTCACGGTGCCAAGATAGTTATTCCGCTAAAAGTAGCAGTAGCTTCGCACACACCGTTAATGCAGTCTGCTTCCGATCAATTAAGTAAAAGGTTGCAGAGTGTGACCTTTAAGCAGCCTGAGTTTCCGGTTATTAGTAACACAACTAGTCAAGAGTTTGAGCTTAATGATATTAAACAAATTTTAACTGAACAATTAATTAAGCCAACCCACTTTGAAAACTGTGTCAGAAAGCTTTTTGCCTTGGGTGCAGATACCTTTATTGAGTTAGGGCCAGGCAAGACACTGACTAAGTTAGCTATGAAAAATCTTAAGGGTAAAAAGGTTAACTTTTACCACGTTGATAGTAGCGAATCCTTAAATAAATTAAGAGAAGAGTTAGGTGATTAGATGGCTGAAAAACAAGTCGCATTAGTAACTGGTGGAGCAAAAGGGATCGGTTTAGCAATTGCAAAACGCCTTGCTAATGAAAATTTTCAAGTAGTGATCAATGCTCATCATGAACCAAGTGCAGAGCAAACAAAGAAGTGGCAAGATGATGGCTTTTCTTTTGATATTTTGCTTGGAGATGTTGCTAATGATGAGGACGCAAAATCTCTAGTTGACCAGATAATAGAGAAATACGGAACAATTGATGTTTTGGTTAATAATGCCGGGATTATCAAGGATAAATTACTGACGAGAATGTCAAACGCTGATTTTAAGGCAGTTATTAATACTAACTTAGTTGGTACTTTTAATATGACTAAATATGCCTTAAAAATTATGCAGAAGAAGCGCCAAGGGGCCATTGTTAATTTAGCCAGTGTTTCTGGCCTCCATGGCAATATTGGTCAAGCTAATTATTCTGCAAGTAAGGCTGGTGTAGTTGGCTTAACCAAAGCTGCGGCACGTGAAGGTGCTTTACGCGGTGTTCGTGTTAATGCGATCGCACCGGGCATGGTTAACACTGCGATGGTTGAAAAGATGAGTCCTAAACGCCAAGAAGCGGTTAAGAAAACGATTCCGTTAAAACGCTTTGCCAAACCAGAAGAAATTGCTGATACAGCTGCGTTTTTAATTGAAAATCAATATATTACGGGTCAAGTCATTACTGTCGATGGTGGATTGACTATTTAAGCAAGAGGTCTATATGAATAGAGTTGTAATTACAGGTATGGGGGCTGTTACCCCTTTAGGTAATGATGTTGAAACTTATTTCAAAAATTTATTTGCCTCAAAAGTTGGTATTAATAAGATAACGAAATTTGATGCAGAACCAACCGGAATTACGGTTGCTGGTGAAGTTAAGAATTTTGATCCTATGAAGCGTTTGCCTAAGAAGATTGCACGGCGGAATGATGATTTCTGTAATTATGCCATGTACAGTGCTTCTGAAGCTATGGAGATGGCAGGTTTAAACGAAAATAACCTTAAACCTGAAGATTTAGGTGTCATTTATGGTTCTGGAATTGGTGGCTTGACTACCATTCAAGAACAAATTATCAAAATGCATGATAAGGGGCCTAAACGGGTTTCACCGTTATTTGTTCCCGATTCAATTATTAATATGGCTGCCGGTGATATCGCCATCCAGTTTCATGCTTTGAATACGAGTCAAGGGATTGTTACCGCTTGTTCATCGGGTACAAATGCAATTGGTAATGCTTTTGAATATATTAAAAATGGGAAGGCACAAGCAATGATTACCGGTGGAACCGAAGCCTCAGTTAATGAAATTGGGATTTCTGGCTTTGCTGCGCTAACCGCACTTTCTAAGAGTACTGATCCGTTAAAGGCTTCGTTACCATTTGATAAAAACCGGAACGGTTTTGTCTTAGGTGAAGGTGCCGGTACCTTAGTACTTGAAAATTATGACCATGCCCAAAAACGCGGGGCCAATATTTTAGCCGAAATTGTTGGTTACGGTACTACCAGCGATGCATATCATATGACGGCTCCAGACCCTGATGGTAAAGGTGCCATTCGTGCGATGCAACAGGCTGTTGATGAGTCTGGCGCCAGTCCTCAAGACGTTGATTATATCAACGCTCACGGTACGGCTACGGCGGATAATGACAGTGCCGAAGCTAAGGCTATTAAAGCCGTGTTTGCCGGTAATGATCATGTCAAAGTAAGTAGTACTAAATCAATGACTGGCCACTTATTGGGTGCTGCCGGTGCTATTGAAGCTGTTGCAGTTGTTGGTGCAATTCAAAAGAATCAGATGCCGGTAAACGTTGGCATCAGTCACCAAGATGAAGAATGCCCTGTTAACTTGGTTACTGAAGAAAATAAAAAAGCCCCGGTTAACCTAGCAATCAGTAATTCATTTGGTTTTGGCGGTCATAATGCAGTTATTGCCATTAAAGGAGTTAATTGATTTATGAAAGAAAAAGATGTTGAAAGGTTATTAGATAAGTTTGATGAATCTTCATTGAAGGATTTTGAATTTTCTAATAAAGATTTCAAATTATCATTAAGTAAACGTTCAGACAGTGCCCCGGTAGTTGTTAATGATTCCAAGGCACTTCAATCAACACCAATGCAGCATGCTGCTGCAGTAGCTACAGCTACTAAACCGCAAAAGAAGGTTGCTGCTTCTGAAAATGATGCTAATTTAGCCCAAGTTAAGGCACCATTGGTTGGGATCGTTTATATGTCACCTAAGCCTGATAAACCAGCATTTAAATCGGTGGGTGATCACGTAAGTAAAGGCGAAGTTGTCTGCTTAATTGAAGCCATGAAAATGGTCAACGAGGTTAAGAGCAAAGTCAGCGGTACAATCAAAGAAGTTTTGGTTAAAGATGGAGACATGGTTCAATATGATCAACCTATCTTTAAGATAACTAAGGAGTAAATCTGATGGACCTGGAAGTAAATAAGACTATTCCGCAACGTTATCCCTTTCAAATGATTGACCGTTTTAATGACGTAAAGCCTGGGATCGGTTCGACCGCGACTAAATTATTAACGATCGATGAGTGGTTCTTTGCTAACCAACCAGCTGATCACTTAGTTGCACCACGGCCAGTAATGATCGAGGCTATGGCGCAGACTGGAGTTGCCGCTATTTTATCAATGGATAAAAACAAGGGAAAAAATGTTTTCTTTGGTGGGATCCCACGAGCCGAATTTAAAGATGACTTCCGGCCGGGCGATAAGTTGACCTTAGCGGTTAAATTGAAGAAAATGCGGGGCAATATCGGATTAGGGCACGGAACAATTACCCGCGAGGGTAAAGAAATTTGTACCGCAGATTTAATCTTTGCAATTGAATAGGAAGTGAAATAAGTGTTTAAAAAAGTCTTGGTAGCTAACCGGGGAGAGATTGCCGTTCAAATAATTCGTGCTCTGCATGATTTACACATTAAGGCAGTGGCAGTTTACTCTGTAGCTGATAAAGATAGTTTATTTGTTTCACTGGCTGATGAAGCGGTTTGTATCGGTGGTTTCCAACCATCTGAGTCATATTTAAATATGTCACAGATTATTAGTGCAGCCAATCTGACCGGTTGTGAAGCCATTCATCCCGGTTACGGTTTTTTGTCAGAAAATCCTGAATTTGCTGATTTATGTACTAAGTGTCATATCAAATATATTGGTCCCAGTTCCAAATTAATTACTTTGATGGGGAATAAGGCTAATGCCCGTTCTACTATGAAAAAGCACGGTGTTCCGGTTATTCCTGGTAGTGATGGCCCGGTTAAAGGCCTTAAAGAAGCTAAAGAGGTAGCCGATAAAATTGGTTATCCCATTCTTTTAAAGGCTGTTTCTGGTGGCGGTGGCAAAGGTATCCGTGAAGTCGATCATGCTGCTGATTTAGAATCTGCCTTCTTACAAACGCAAGAAGAAGCCAGGATATCGTTTGATGATGATCGAATTTACATTGAAAAATTATTGCATGGCGCTAAACATGTCGAAATGCAGGTAATTGCTGATAATTTTGGCAACGTGGTTTACCTCCCAGAGCGTGACTGTTCAATGCAAAGAAATCACCAAAAGATAATGGAGGAAAGCCCTTGTACGCAGATTTCATCTGCACAGCGACAGCAAATTGGTGAGCTGCTTGCTAAGACGACCAGGGAAATTGGTTATACCAATACCGGTACTTATGAATTCTTAATGGATAATAAGAATAATATGTACTTTATGGAAATGAATGCACGTTTGCAGGTTGAGCATACAATTTCAGAAGAAGTAACAGGAATTGAACTGATTAAAGCCCAAATTTTAGTAGCGGCCAATGAAAAATTACCCTTTACCCAAAAAGATGCTGAGGTTAAAGGTTATGCAATTGAATGCCGCCTGAATGCGGAAGACCCAGAAAATAATTTTATGCCTAGTCCGGGTACAATTTCTAAGTTGTTTTTGCCAATGGGAACTTTAGGAGTCCGGATTGATTCTGGAGTTACAACGGGTAGCTTCATTTCTCCGTATTATGATTCAATGATTGCTAAGCTGATTGTTCATATGGACGACCGTAAAGATGCGGTCACTAAAATGAAACGGATGCTTAAAGAACTACAAATCAATGGTGTAAAAACCAATACAAACTTTTTGTCTACCTTATTAAATACAGATGCTTTTAAAAAGAGTACTTATACCAATGAATTTGTGCAGAAGCATTTGTTAACTGAACAAGGAGGCTTCCATGAATCAAATTAAGCAGGATCCTGATGTTTTCAAAAAGCGAATGGACAATATTCCGGACCACTTATTAGTTAAATGTCCTTATTGCCACGAAGTTTCTTTTCGTGAAGATATAGGTCCGGAGCATGTTTGTCCCAAATGTGGTTTTGCATTTCGTATTTTAGCTAAACGACGGGTTAAACTAACCTTTGATGACTTTGAGGAAATGGACGCAGAGTTAACAATTCCGGATCGCTACACTAATAAAAAATACCGTGAAAAGATTGCTAAGGCGGAAAAACTCACGGGTTTAAAAGAGAGTGTCCTAACTGGAAAAGCTAAAATCAAAGACTTGTCTTTTTACACCGGTATTATGGATCCTTACTTTATTATGGGAAGTTTAGGCTCAGCCACTGGTGAGAAAATTGCCAGAATGTTTAATAAGGCTACTGCAGATAAACTGCCGGTTGTCATGTTCACCGCTTCTGGTGGTGCCAGGATGCAAGAAGGAATTGATTCATTAATGCAAATGGCGAAGATTTCTTCTGCGGTTGCCAAACACGATCAAGCGGGCCTCCTATATATTGTTGTCCTGTGTGACCCGACTACTGGTGGTGTTACCGCCAGTTTTGCCATGCAAGGTGACATTATTTTAGCTGAAAAACATGCTTTGGTAGGATTTGCCGGCCGCCGGGTAATCGAACAAACCATTCATCAAAAATTACCGGCTAATTTTCAACGGGCTGAAACAGTTGAAGAGCACGGCTTTATCGATGCCGTTATAGCCAGAAAAGAAGTTAAGCCGACTTTGTATAAATTAATTAAGTTGCATCAAAAGGAGTTTTAAGATGGATAAAAACACAGCTTATCAAACCGTCAAAGCTGCTAGAAGCCAAGATAAGATTCTTACTAGTGACTTAATCAAAAAATTGGTTGATGGCTTTTTTGAGTTACATGGCGATCGCAAAGCAGGTGACGATCCAGCCGTTATTGCTGGTATTGGTTATTTAGCCGATCATCCGATTACCGTTGTGGGTATTTCTAAAGGAAAAGATACTGATTCCAATATTAAACGCCACTTTGGCAGTCCCACACCGGAAGGTTACCGCAAGGCTTTACGAGTAATGAAGCAAGCCGAGAAATTTCACCGGCCAATTTTAGCCCTAGTGAATACCCCAGGCGCTTATCCTGACGTTAATTCAGAATATCATGGCCAAGGAGAAGCAATTGCGCAATGTTTATTGCAAGGGATGCAGCTGAAAACGCCGTATATAAGTATTATTCTTGGTGAAGGTGGCAGTGGTGGTGCCATTGCCCTTTGTTGCGGGGATCAGGTATACATGGTTAAAGATAGTATGTATTCTGTTCTTTCACCTGAAGGATATGCTTCAATTATGTGGAAGGATGCCAAGAAAGCTCCAGCTGCAGCCGCTGAGATGGGACTAACGCCGCAAGAATTATTAAATGATAAAATCGTTGACCAGGTTTTACCGGAAATAAAATCTGATCAGGATATTAAAAAATTAGCTAAGTTTTTAAATAATAAATTTACTGCTTTGGAAAAATTACCGGTTGAAGAATTGGTAAGTAGAAGACAGCAAAGATACGCGAGATATTAATAAAGAGGAATAAATAATGGCTGGAATTTTAGATGGCAAAAAGATTGTTGTCATGGGAGTTGCAAATAAGAAAAGTATTGCGTGGGGATGTACCCAAGCATTACTTAGACAAGGTGCACAGGTAATACTAACTTATCAAAATGACCGTATGAAGAGGAGCATCAAGCGTTTTGTCCCGGATGACGCTATCTTAGTTGTATGTGACGTTTCTGAAGATAAAAACGTTGAGAAAGCCTTTAAAGAAATTGGCTCAAAGTGTGGCAAAATCGATGGCGTTATTCACGCTATTGCTTATGCCGATAGGGATACCTTGACAAATGATTTCGTTAAGACCAACAAGGAAGGCTATGATTTAGCTGAAAATATAAGTGCTTATTCTTTAATTTCAGTTTGCCGTTACGCTAAGCCGATTTTAAATAATCCAGGCAGCGTTATGACGATGACCTACTTTGGTTCTACACGTGCGATTCCTAACTATAATATGATGGGTGTTGCTAAGGCTTCGCTTGAAGCCAATGTTCGTTACTTAGCACGGGACTTAGGCAAGGATGGCATTCGGGTCAATGCCATTTCAGCTGGAGCCTTAAAGACCTTGGCCGTTACCGGGATTAAGGAACACATGAAGTTACTTGAAATGTCAAAGGCTCTAACGGTGAACGATAAGAGTGTCACTATTGATGAAGTTGGCAATACTGCTGCCTTCTTGATGAGTGATTTGTCGACCGGTCTTACCGGGGACATTATCTACGTTGATAAGGGAGTTCACTTGATTTAATGAAAAAGCAGGCAACATTTAAATATTTGAGTACATCGGTTAGTAAGATGGTTTCTTCTGCTGAATTCAAAAAAGTGGCTGCGGTGCCAAGCTTAAAAGGACAGCTAGCTGAATTTAGAAATTCAGCGCGTAAACAACGTTTTATAGTCGGTCGTATTTTGTTAGCTAAATTATTAGGGCAATCAGTTTCTGTGATCACTGCTCCTGGTTATATAAAATATGGTGATCATGGCAAGCCCTATTTGGCAAACCATGATTATCATTTTAATATTACCGATTCTGCCGATACTTTGGTTGTTGCGATTAGTAAGCAGCCAATCGGGATAGATTTGGAATCAATAAGGCCGATAGAATTAAAACGGATTAGACGGGCTTTTACGTCTGATGAGCAAAAATATTTAGATGCTATTGCTGATTCTCAAGCGCAATCTAAGGTTATTCTGAAATTATGGACAGTTAAAGAAGCAGTATTAAAAGCAGCTGGCGTTGGTTTAAGTGGTGGTGTTCGCAAAGTTAAGATTTCCGATCTGCACCATGCAAAATGGCATGAAAATAATTATTATATAGATGACTATTTACCTGATCCAGACTATGTGTCTACAGTTGCTATTTATGATAAATAAAAATCTGTGAAGTTGCTGCTTCACAGATTTTTTAGTATATAATGGAGGAATTATGCAATTTCTAGCTTTAAATAAGGAAGAAATCCAGGCTAATTTGCAAACTAACGTTGCTGTTTCTGTTTTTAAGGAGATATCCTCAACCAATGATTACGCTAAGGCCTTTTCCAAGAAAAATATCCTTCGTTGTCCCCATCTGTTTGTTAGTGAGCAACAAACTGCCGGACATGGCTTACACCAGAGAGCTTTTTTCTCGCCCAAGGGCACAGGAATATATATGAGTATCCTAGTGCCTAAAATAAAAATCATTCCAGCTAAAGAAGGTCTTATTACAACTGGAACAGTGGTTGCGGTGATAAATGCATTACTAAAATTTTATCCAACTGTCGATTTTAAGATAAAATGGATAAACGATATTTTGGTTAATCATAAAAAAGTGGGCGGGATATTGACAGAAGTAGTTAATGGTAATTTGGTTATCGGTATAGGATTAAATTTAAATACTGCTGCTTTCCCTAAACAATTACAGTTTAAAGCTGGAGATATAAAAGATAAAAGGTTAATTAACCGTGATTTATTGATAGCAATGATTACTAATAATTGCTTAAGAATGCTAAAGAATTATCAGGATGGTCAATTTTTGCCTGAATATGGCAAAAGATTAGAGACTTTGCATAATAAGGTAATTATTAAGTTAGGCAACAGATCCATTAGTGGAATTGCAGAAAAAATTGATAATAACGGTTCTTTGATTGTGAAAAATGCGCAGAATAAATTAGAAACTATTTCTACCGGTGAAGTAGTTAAGGTGGCGTCACCAGATAATCTTTACCAGGGTTAATAGTAAAAACCGTATAAATTTAGGTGATAAAGTGTAGGATATTGACCTATGCTTTATTATTTTTTATTTAAAATAACACGTGTAATGAAATTATTTGATAAATTTCACAAAGTTTTTAAATATTGGATTTGACTTAAGCATAATAATTAATTATTATTACTATCGTAGTAGGGCAAGATAGTTAAAGCTAATGCTTAATCATAATATAACGATTTAGTGATGACTTATTTGTTTAATAAAAAAAACGCTCGTATGAGCGTCAATGTCATTAAGTTAAGACATTGACAATCGCTAGGCTTTTAAAAGGCATCCATT
>NZ_AYZC01000001.1 GCF_001436775.1 Lactobacillus acetotolerans DSM 20749 = JCM 3825 | reverse complement strand
AAAGAAAATTGTGTAAATTTGTAATAAACTAACGTCCAGTTTTAGGGGTTAGCTTCAAACTGATAAAAAAGACCTCTTATTTATGTTTACTAGCACAAATAAGGGGCTTTTTTGATAATAAATTTCAATAATTGTTGTAGAATTACATTTAAAATTAAAAATTTCAACTCTTTGGAATAAAAAGGGGATGCACAATTTTGAAAGTAAATGTGTTGCCAATTAACACGGTTCTTAATCCGCGAGATCTAGGTGGCTACTATGGTTGGAACAACCGTAAAGTTAAAAGCCATCGTTTGCTTAGGACGGGAAGTATAAACCAAATTTCAATTGAAGATGAGCATTTTTTGCAAGACTATGGTTTATGTAAAATCATTGATCTACGTTCACGAACGGAAAGTATAGAATGTCCGGATCCGAAAATTTCAGGTGTTGAATATTTCTTAATTCCGCTCTCCGATGAAGATGGTACCTTAGGTGGAAAAGATGATCTTAACGATTCTTCTGTAATATATAATGAAGATCAATACGTTGGTTTTAAGATGATGTGTGAGCATTATCGCGATCACGTTATCAAAAAACATGATCGGGCGGCAGTCCGGCAAATTTTAGATATATTAGCCAATACTGAAAAGGGTACTGTTCTTTATCATTGCTCAGAGGGGAAAGATCGAACGGGTTTTGTTACTCTGTTTATCCTTTATCTATTAGGTGTTGATCTTGAGACTATCCGTCAGGATTATTTGTATTCAAATTATATGCTTAATGACTACCGTGCAATCCGTGATAAAAAATTTCAAGAAGATGATAAAAGTCTCACGTTTAGAGCCAATATGCGTATTTTAAGTTCTGCTTCTGATTCCTTTTTTGATACGGTATTAATTACAATTGAAAATAAATTTGGCGGGATCGAGAAGTATTTTAAAGAACAATTAGGAATTACGCCTACGCTACGTGATCGTTTACGTAAGCTTTATTTAAAGTAAGTTTTTTATATAAAAAATTTGCAAAATCGAATTTATTTGCTATAATAATCTTTGTTGTGCGGAAGTAGTTCAGTGGTAGAACATCACCTTGCCATGGTGGGGGTCGCGGGTTCGAATCCCGTCTTCCGCTCCACTGATTAAACTCACCGTCTGGTGAGTTTTTTTATTAACGGGAAATAGCTCAGCTTGGTAGAGCGCTACGTTCGGGACGTAGAGGTCGCAGGTTCGAATCTTGTTTTCCCGATATGATAACTGCCTAAATAGGCAGTTTTTTATTTGTCTTTTTTTGATTCTTACAAATAATAAGTTAAATATTGGCTTATACAAGTGGTCTTTGCTATAATAATTGCAACGTTTTTCTAAGAATTATATGAAAAAGATTTTAAAACTGCTGATTAAGTTGCTTATGATAATGGTATTGACATAAAAAGTGTTATATCTATGGTTAAGGTGATCGATTATGTGGATTTCAAAATTTTAATTATTTAAAGCTTAGTATTTTACATTATAAATAGAAGCAATTAGAATATTAACGTCATTTTTAAAGGTGGTGCTACGATGGAAAATTCTTACAGTAGAAGTGCGGATCAAGTTTTAGAAATAGCTCGTGAGCAGGCGCGAAGTTTTCATCATCGGTTAATAGGAACAGAGCATGTATTATTGGCTATGGTGATCGAATCAGACGGAGAGGCTGGTAAAATTTTGCGTTCTTGGGGCGTAAAACCAACAGCTGTCCGTGAAGAGATTGAACGGTACACCGGCTATGGGTCAGCTGCTAATACTAGTTATATGGAAATGTCACCAAGATTAAGCATGGCACTTGCTTACGCAAGAAACCTTGCTGATCGAACTGGTTCAGATAAAGTTAAAACAACTCATATTTTGTTAGGACTAATTTCTAGTGAACAAATCCTATCAGCAATGATTTTAAGAAATTTAAATATCAATATGGAATTGTTGCGGAATGATTTACATAGAAGTTTAGATGAAGAAAGTTCTGCAAATTCTTCTGATTGGACCGGTAACACAGAAAATCCAAATCAAAAGAAGCAGAGGAAGAGCACTACTCCAACCCTGGATCAGGTTTCAGTTAACTTAAATGAACGTGTCCGTCAAGGTGAGATTGATCCGGTTATCGGTAGAGATAAAGAGATAGCACGTGTAATCGAAATCTTGTCGAGACGTACTAAGAATAATCCGGTTCTCATTGGAGAACCCGGGGTCGGTAAAACTGCTGTTGCGGAAGCAATTGCTACGGAAATAGTAAAGAAGCGAGTTCCAAAGGGACTGCTTAATAAACGGGTGATTTCACTAGACTTAGGTGGTTTGGTAGCTGGTACCAAATACCGTGGTGAGTTTGAAGATCGCTTGAAAAAGATCATTAAAGAAATCACCAAAGATGGAAAGGTAATCCTTTTCGTAGATGAAATGCACACTTTAATTGGTGCTGGTGGAGCAGAAGGTTCAATCGATGCTGCTAACATTTTGAAGCCATCTTTGGCTCGTGGCGACATCCAAATGATTGGTGCTACTACCTTTGATGAATATCAAAAGTATATTGAAAAAGACCAGGCTTTAGCTCGTAGATTTCAGCAAGTTCGGATAAATGAACCATCAAGAAAAGCATCTTTGGCGATTTTAGAGGGCTTAAAGCCGAAATATGAAAAGTTTCACCACGTAAAGATTTCTGAAGCTAGCCTTGAAGATGCTGTTGACTTATCAAGCCGTTATATTTCAGACCGGTATTTACCAGATAAAGCGATTGATCTAATTGATGAAGCCAGTGCGGCTGTTAAGATAAAAACAAATGCAGGTCCTGATGATCAAATGACTCAGGTTAATGAGCAAATCAAAAAGATTATCGATCAGAAGAATCAAGCTGCAGTTAGTCAAAATTTTGTTGAGGCAGCTAAATTACAAGATAAACAAAATAGTTTGCAGGCTAGACGTGATAAATTAGCTGATCGACTGGAAGAAAAAGTCGATGATAATGCTGTTGTTAAACCTGAAGATGTTGCAAAGGTAGTTTCTGAGTGGACAGGCGTGCCTGTTACCCAAATGAATCGAAATGAAACAAAGCAATTATCTAATTTAGAAAGTATTCTGCATAAAAGAGTTATTGGCCAAGATAAGGCTGTGTCGGCAGTTGCACGTGCGATTCGCCGAAGCAGAAGTGGAATTAAGGATGAGAATCGTCCAATTGGATCTTTCCTTTTCTTAGGTCCAACCGGTGTCGGTAAAACTGAATTAGCTAAAGCAGTAGCAGCTGCCATATTTGGTTCAGAAAACAATTTAATTCGTATTGACATGTCTGAATATATGGATCAGATAGCAAGTAGCAAGTTAATTGGGTCTGCCCCAGGGTATGTTGGTTATGAAGAAGGTGGCCAACTATCTGAGCAGGTTCGTCGTCATCCTTATTCGGTAGTTTTACTTGATGAGGTTGAAAAAGCTCATCCAGATGTATTTAATTTGCTTTTGCAAGTGTTAGATGAAGGATTTTTAACGGATTCTAAAGGTAGAAAGATTGATTTCAGGAATACAATTATTATCATGACTTCTAATTTAGGCTCACGAGCTATATTTGAAACTAAGGCTGTTGGTTTTAATGCGGATAATGCAAGTCAGGCTAAATTACGGAAGGATCGTGTACAAAAAGCCTTGAAACAATTCTTCCGGCCAGAATTCTTAAACCGAATTGACGAAACAATTATTTTTGATGAATTGAACAAAAATGAGCTTCGTCAAGTTGTTACTCTGCTTACGCGTAAATTAATTGAACGCCTAGATAAACAGGGAATTCAATTAAAGATTTCTCGTGCTGCGCTCGATAAGATTGCTAAGGATGGTTATAACCCAGAAATGGGAGCCCGTCCGCTTAGACGTGCCATTCAAAATGATATTGAGGATAAAATTGCTGAAATGTTAATTGACGGTGACTTGAAGCGTGGCAACAGTTTGAAGATTGGCAGTACACACGGTAAACTAAAATTTAACGTTATTTCTACTAAAAATAAAAAAGAGACTGTAAAAACTAGTTAAAATTGAAAAGTGTAATCAACTTGTTTGACAAAGAAATTGTTTTGCAGTAAAGTTAAAGTCGATTTAAAAGGCTGAGATTCAGGATTTTGCTGATATATTGTCCAGCAGAATGATATAGACAAAAACGACATCATGTTGTTTTTGTCTTTTTTATGCTCAAAATTGCAGTTTTTTTAATTTGTAATGTAAATGTAATATTTGCTCTCTCTAACAGAAAGGATGTTTTTCCTTGTTAAACGGACACGTAGTGAACTTCGGTAAAAATCGGACGAGACGTAGTTTCTCACGTATTAAAGAAGTACTGAAATTACCTAATTTAACCGATGTACAAACTGAATCATATAAATGGTTTCTCAACGAAGGTATTAAAGAAGTCTTTGACGACATAATGCCTATTAGTGACTTTTCAGGTAAGCTTTCATTAGAATATGTTGGCTATAAACTGCAAAAGCCAAAATATACTGTTGATGAAGCCCGCGATCATGATGCGACTTATTCCGCACCTATGCATGTAACTTTAAAGTTAACTAACCAGAAAACTGGTGAAATTAAGACCCAAGACGTCTTCTTTGGCGATTTACCTTTGATGACAGATTCAGGTTCTTTCATCGTTAATGGTGCTGAAAGAGTTATTGTTTCTCAATTAGTAAGATCACCTAGTGTTTATTACTCTGGTGATTACGATAAGAATGGTCGACAAATCTTTGGTACCACTGTTATTCCTAACCGTGGTGCATGGCTTGAATATAATACTGATGCTAAAAATGTATCATATGTACGTGTTGACCGTACACGTAAGTTACCTTTAACTGTACTTATTAGAGCCATGGGAATTGGCTCAGACAGTGACATCCTTGACATGTTTGGCCAAAGTGATACTTTACAATTCACTTTAGATAAAGATGTTCATAAGAATCCAGCTGATTCAAGGGTTGCTGAGGCCTTAAAGGATATTTATGAAAGATTACGTCCTGGTGAACCTAAGACTACTGATTCTTCACGTTCACTTTTATACGCACGTTTCTTTGATCCACGTCGTTATGATTTAGCACCTGTAGGTCGTTATAAGGTTAACAAGAAGCTTTCACTTAAGAACCGGTTATATGGTCAAACTTTGGCTGAAACTTTAGCTGATCCAGATACTGGTGAAATTCTTGCAAAGAAAGGTACTGTTGTTACTCATAAACTGATGGATACCCTTGATAAATATCTTGACCGTGATGATTTTAAGATGGTTACATACCAACCTTCAAAAGAAGGGGTTTTACCAGATCCAATCAATGTTCAAGAAATTAAAGTTTATTCAAAGGTTAACCCAGAACGAGTAGTTAAGTTAATTTCAAATGGTCATATTGACAAGAAAGTTAAGCATTTAACTCCTGCCGATATCCTATCCTCAATTAATTACTTCTTCTTACTTCAAGATAACATTGGTAATACTGATGATATTGACCACTTAGGTAACCGTCGTATTCGTCGTGTTGGTGAATTACTTCAAAACCAATTTAGAATTGGTTTATCAAGAATGGAACGAGTAGTTCGTGAAAGAATGTCTATTCAAGATCCATCAACAGTTACCCCACAACAATTGATCAATATTCGTCCAATTGTTGCAAGTATCAAACAATTCTTTGGTTCTTCACAACTTTCACAGTTTATGGATCAACATAACCCATTGGGTGAATTGACGCACAAACGTCGTATGTCAGCATTAGGGCCTGGTGGTTTAACCCGTGACCGTGCAGGTTACGAAGTTCGTGATGTTCACTATACGCAATATGGTCGTCTGTGTCCTATTGAGACACCAGAAGGTCCTAATATTGGTTTAATTAACTCACTTGCTACTTATGCCGTAATCAATAAGTATGGCTTTATTGAAACTCCATATCGTCGTGTTTCTTGGAAGACACACAAGGTTACAGATAAGATTGATTATTTAACCGCTGATGTTGAAGATAATTATATTATTGCGGGTGCCAACACTCGTTTAAATAAAGATGGTTCCTTTAAAGACAAGTTGATTCTGGCTCGTCAAAAGGATGATAACGTCGAAGTCAGTCCAGACAAGATTGATTACATGGATGTTACTCCAAAACAAGTTGTGTCTGTTGCTTCTGCATGTATCCCATTCCTTGAAAACGATGACTCTAACCGTGCTTTGATGGGTGCTAACCAGCAGCGTCAGGCTGCTCCACTGATTAATCCACACAGTGCTTTAGTTGGTACTGGTATGGAATATCGTGCTGCTCATGATTCTGGTGCCGCTTTGCTTGCAAAGGCTCCTGGTACAGTTGAGTACGTTGATGCTAACAACATTAGAATTAGACGTGAAGATGGCAGTTTAGATAAGTACACGCTTGAAAAGTATCGTCGTTCAAATAACTCTAAGTCATACAACCAGACTCCTAATGTTAAATTAGGTGATCACGTTGAAAAGAGTGAAATCATTGCTAATGGTCCAACTATGGATCACGGTGAACTTGCTTTAGGTCAAAACCCAGTTATTGCATTTATGACTTGGAATATGTATAACTACGAAGATGCGATTATGCTTTCTGAGCGTTTGGTTAAAGACGATGTCTATACTTCAATTAGTATTGAAGACTATGAATCTGAGGCACGGGACACTAAGCTTGGTCCAGAAGAAATTACAAGAGAACTTCCAAACGTGGGTGAAGATGCCTTAAAGGATCTTGATTCAGAAGGTATCGTTCGTGTTGGAGCTGAAGTTCATGATGGTGATATCTTAGTTGGTAAGGTAACCCCTAAAGGTGTTACTGAATTATCAGCAGAAGAGAGATTACTTCACGCTATCTTTGGTGAAAAGGCACGAGAAGTTCGTGATACTTCACTACGTGTACCACACGGTGGTGGCGGAATTGTCCAAGACATTAAAGTTTATACTCGTGAAGCCGGCGATGAACTTTCTCCAGGTGTTAACACGATGGTTCGTGTCTACATTGCCCAAAAGAGAAAGATCCAGGTTGGAGACAAGATGTCCGGTCGTCACGGTAATAAAGGTACTGTTGCTGCAGTTGTTCCAGAAGAAGATATGCCATACCTGCCAGATGGTACTCCAGTAGATATTTGTTTGAACCCAATGGGTGTTCCTTCACGTATGAATATTGGACAGCTTCTTGAATTACACTTAGGCCGTGCAGCTGATGAATTAGGTATTCATGTTGCTACACCTGTATTTGATGGTGCTAATGAAAAAGATGTTTGGGACACCATTCATAAAGCTGGTGCTGACAAAGATGGTAAGACTGTTTTGTATGATGGTCGTACTGGTGAGCCTTTCCACAACCGAGTAGCGATAGGTATTATGAACTACCTTAAACTCACTCACATGGTTGATGATAAGATTCATGCTCGTTCAATTGGGCCTTACTCCTTGGTTACGCAACAACCTCTTGGTGGTAAAGCACAATTTGGTGGACAGCGTTTTGGTGAAATGGAAGTTTGGGCTCTTGAAGCTTACGGTGCCGCTTATACTCTGCAAGAAATTTTGACTTATAAGTCAGATGATGTTGTTGGACGTGTAAAAGCATATGAAGCTATTGTTAAGGGTGAAAGAATTCCTAAGCCAGGTGTTCCAGAATCATTCCGTGTACTTGTAAAAGAACTACAGGCATTAGGTTTGGATATTCGTGTTCTTGATTTGAATCATAAAGAAATTGAACTTCGTGATATGGATGATGATTCGAATGAGCATTTGAATATTGATACATTGTCACGAATGGCCGAAGAACAACAAAAGAAGAAGTTAGCCGAAAAATCTGAAAAAGCCGAAGATAAGACAGATGATGCCGAATCGAAAGAGCCCAAAACTCCTGTAGATAAATCTGACGGTAATGATAAGATTTCTAAATAATAGGGGGTTAAACTTTTGATCGACGTAAATAAGTTTGAAAGCATGCAAATTGGACTTGCATCACCAAACAAAATCAGAAGCTGGTCATACGGTGAAGTTAAAAAGCCAGAAACTATTAATTACCGTACTTTAAAACCAGAAAAAGATGGTTTATTTGATGAAAGAATCTTTGGTCCAACCAAAGACTGGTCTTGTGCATGTGGTAAATATAAAGGTGTTAGATATCGTGGCATCGTATGTGACCGTTGTGGTGTTGAAGTTACTTCTTCAAAAGTAAGAAGAGAACGGATGGGCCATATTGAATTAGCCGCACCTGTTACACATATTTGGTACTCCAAAGGTATTCCATCACGGATGGGCCTGATTTTGGATATGTCACCAAGACTTCTTGAAGAAGTTATCTATTTTGCTGCATATATCGTAATTGATCCAGGGGATACTGACCTTGAATTTAAGCAATTACTTACCGAAGCAGAATACCGTGAGCAAAAAGCCAAGTACGGTAAACGTTTTATAGCCAAGATGGGTGCTGAAGCTATTCGTGATCTTTTAAAGAAAGTGGACTTAGCTAAAGAAGTTGCTGATTTAAAGAAAAAGCTTAAGAATGCAACTGGGCAGAAACGTACTCGTGCCATTAGAAGACTCGATATTTTAGATGCCTTTAAAGATTCTGGTAATAAGCCAGAATGGATGGTTATTGATGCAGTTCCAGTTATCCCACCAGACTTACGTCCGATGGTTCAATTGGAAGGTGGTCGTTTCGCCACTTCCGATCTAAACGATTTATATAGACGGGTAATTAACCGTAACAATCGTTTAAAGAGATTACTTGATTTAAATGCACCAAATATTATTGTTCAAAATGAAAAGCGAATGCTGCAAGAAGCTGTCGATGCCTTAATTGATAACGGTCGTCGTGGTCGTCCAGTAACCGGCCCAGGTAACCGTCCACTTAAATCACTCTCACACTTACTTAAAGGTAAGCAAGGTCGTTTCCGTCAAAACTTACTTGGTAAGCGTGTTGACTATTCAGGTCGTTCAGTTATCGATGTTTCACCAAAATTGAAATTCTATCAATGTGGTGTTCCTCGTCCAATGGCCCTTGAATTATTCAAGCCATTCGTAATGCACGAATTAGTTAAACGAGGCATTGCTTCTAATATTAAGAATGCTAAGCGTAAGATTGATCGTCAAGATGATGACATTTGGGATGTACTTGAAGACGTCATTAAAGAACGTCCGGTTCTTTTAAACCGTGCACCTACTCTTCACCGTTTGAGTATTCAAGCCTTTGAACCAATTTTGGTACCAGGTAAATCTATTCGTTTACACCCATTAGCTTGTGAAGCATATAATGCCGACTTCGATGGTGACCAGATGGCTATTCACGTTCCTTTGTCTGATGAAGCTGTTGCTGAATCACGTATGTTGATGTTAGCAGCTCACCATATCTTGGCTCCTAAAGATGGGAAACCAATCGTTACTCCATCACAGGATATCGTTTTGGGTAACTACTGGTTAACTCAAGCTGAGCGTGGTCGTGAAGGTGAAGGTATGATCTTTGATTCACCAGCAGAAGCAACTGTTGCTTATGAAAATGGTGACATTCATTACCATACTATTATCGGAATGTCTGCTGATTCAATGCCGAAGAAACCTTGGCCTAAGGGTCATGAACACGGTATTTTTATCACTACTTATGGCAAGGTTGAATTTAACCAAATTTTCCCTGAAGATTACTTCTATGTTAACGAACCAACTGAGAAGAATTTAAATAATCCATTAGATGCTAAATACTTCTTGGGTGAGGGAGAAGACATTCATAAGAAGATTGATGATGTCAGCGATGACCTACTTTCTACTCCATTTAAGAAGAGTTTCTTATCTGATTCTATTGCTACTATTTATAAGTACTATAAGGTTCAAAGAACTTCAGAATATTTGGATGATTTGAAGAAGTTAGGTTACACAAGTTCAACAACTTCTGGTATTACTATCGGTATGACCGATGTTCCTGAAATTAAGGATAAGGATGCCAAAGTAGCCAAGGCCCACAAACAAGTTGATGTTGTTTCTAAACAATTTAGACGTGGTTTGATTACTGAGCAAGAACGGCACGATCGTGTAATTAGTATTTGGAATGATTGTAAAGACCAAGTTCAAAACGAAATTGCTAATATTTATGATCCACGTAACCCAATTACTATCATGGCCGATTCTGGTGCCCGTGGTAACATTTCTAACTTTACTCAGTTAGCCGGTATGCGTGGCTTAATGGCTACCCCTAACGGTGGATTGTTCGAAATTCCTGTTACTTCAAACTTTAAAGAAGGTTTGTCAGTTCTAGAATTGTTCATGTCTACTCACGGTGCCCGTAAAGGTATGACGGATACCGCTTTGAAGACTGCTCAGTCTGGTTACTTAACTCGTCGTTTAGTTGATGTAGCTCAGGATGTTATTATCCGTGACGATGACTGTGGTACTGATCGTGGTATTACAGTTCATGCAATCAAGGAAGGCGACGAAATGATCGAGCCTTTGTATGATAGACTACTTGGTCGTTTCACAGCTGAGACAGTTAAGGATCCAAAGACAGGAGAAACTATTGTTACTCCTAACGTCATGATGGATGAAAAGTTAGCTCGTAAGATTTGTGATGCGGGTGTTACTCATGTTAAGATCCGTTCAATTCTTACTTGTGATACACCACACGGTGTTTGTCGTAAGTGTTATGGTATGAACCTTGCAACGAGTGAAGAAGTTGAAGTCGGTGAAGCAGTTGGTACTGTTGCAGCCCAATCAATCGGTGAACCTGGTACGCAGCTTACTTTGAGAACTTTCCACAACGGTGGTGTTGCCGGTGCTGAAGATATTACTCAAGGTTTACCTCGTGTACAGGAATTGTTTGAAGCTCGTAACCCTAAAGGTCGCGCTATAATTTCTGAAGTTGATGGTGTCATTGATTCAATTCAAGAAAACCCAGCGGAACATACGCGTGAAATTACCGTAAAGGGCAAGATCGAGACGAGAAGTTACGATGTTCCTTACACTGCATCAGTTGCAGTTGCTGAGGGTGATACTGTTCACCGTGGGGATAAGTTGACCTTAGGTTCAATTGATCCGAAGGAATTAATTCAAGTAACCGATACTTTAACGACTGAAGAATATATTTTAGCTGAAGTTCAAAAAGCATATAGAATGCAAGGTGTAGATATTGCCGACAAGCACGTCGAGGTATTGACCCGGCAAATGCTGCAAAAGGTACGTGTACTTGATCCAGGTGAAACCGATATGTTGCCAGGTGAAGTTTTGGATATTGGTCAATTTAAAGACCGTAATACCTCAGTTATTAATTCTGGTGGTATTCCTGCTACTGCTCAAAGTGTCATTTTGGGTATTACCAAAGCAGCTTTGGAAACCAATAGTTTCTTATCTGCTGCTTCATTCCAGGAAACTACTAGGGTTCTTACTGATGCTTCAATTCGTGGCAAGAACGATCCGTTACTTGGACTTAAGGAAAACGTTATTATTGGTAAGATCATTCCAGCTGGTACTGGTTTGCCTGTTTACCATGATATGGAACCTGAGGCTGATGTCAAGAAGCCTAAATCTGTCTACTCAATTGCTGATATTGAGAAGAAGATGAAGGAAGCTGACAAGGCTAAAAAGAAGCCACAAAATTAGTTATTAATATCTGTTAGAGAAGATAAAAATTGCGTCCCTACCGAAATGGTGGGAACGCTTTTTTTGTAGCATTATTTAATGAATTAGTAATTGAAGGGTTAACCCAATAAAAATATAGGGGATGAATGCAACTTCTTTTCCTTTAAAATTGTCTTTATATTCTAAAAGAAAATGTATGATTAGAAAAATTGATGCAGACAGAAAGGTTAAATCTGCAAACTGTGGTTTGAAATAAAAAGCTAAGATTAGGTAAATGAATAGGTCGCCTGAACCTAATTTTTTATTAAGAACATAGTATGTTAAGAGAATTAAAATGGGTACAAATTCAATGTAATCTGCAATCCTATAAGAAGGGAATCTGTTGATTTCAGTGATTAAAGCTAAATAAATTGCTGGTACGAGCATAGCTAAATTAAATTCCATTTCTTCATAGTCGCAGATTGCTACTAATAATAGAGAGAATATGAGAATTGCATCTGCAATGCCACTTTTTTGATTAAAGGAAATATTGATGTATGCTAAACCGCCAATAATTTCGATTATCAATAATTTTATCGGGATAGGAGAATGGCAATAGCGGCATTTTCCTTTAAGAAGAAGGTAGGAAATGATTGGAATTTCATCAAGGAGGCTGAGTTCATAGCCGCAATAGTCGCATTTAGAACGTTTAAAAATAAAGTCTTCTTTCTCGAAGCGGTCAGAAATCACTGCTGCATGGGATGCTAAGCAACATCCAATAAAGAAATTAGTTAAAGAAAATAAAAATTTCATAGAATATACCTCATTAAATAAATACGTAAAAAATTTATTTTACTTTTTTACTTAAATAAAGTTTGCTTTATCTTCAGAATCGAGTACAATAGTTCTTGTATGTTTTGAAAAATTTATTCAGGAATCCAAAAAAAGAAACTCCTGGGTGTGTGAACAAAATAATCAATTTTTAGGAGGAAAAGTTTAATGCCAACAATTAATCAATTGGTAAGAAAAGGCCGTCATAGCAAGACGACTAAGTCAAAGTCACCAGCTTTAGACTATGGCTACAACAGTATGAAGAAGGAATTAGTATTCAACCCAGCACCACAAATGCGTGGAGTTGCTACTCGTGTGGGTACTATGACACCAAAGAAACCTAACTCAGCTTTACGTAAGTATGCTCGTGTTCGTCTTTCAAACTTAATTGAAGTAACAGCTTATATTCCAGGTGAGGGTCATAACTTACAGGAACACTCTGTTGTTTTAATTCGTGGTGGCCGTGTAAAGGACCTTCCTGGTGTTCGTTACCATATTGTTCGTGGTGCGCTTGATACTGCCGGTGTTGATGGCAGAAAACAAGGTCGTTCCAAGTACGGTGCAAAGAAAGAAGGAGATAAATAATGCCTAGAAAAGGACATGTAGCTAAAAGAGACGTTTTAGCGGATCCAGTTTATAACTCAAAACTTGTTACTAAGTTAATTAACCATTTAATGATTGATGGTAAAAGAGCCAAGGCATCTTCAATTCTTTACGATGCTTTTAACATTGTTAAAGATAAGACCGGCAAAGAACCTCTTGATGTTTTTGAAGAAGCCATGAATAATATTATGCCAGTTATGGAAGTTAGAGCTCGTCGTATTGGTGGTTCTAACTACCAAATCCCAGTTGAAGTACGTCCCGAAAGAAGAACTACTTTAGGCTTAAGATGGCTTGTTTCATATGCTCGTTTACGTAATGAACACACTATGGATGAACGCTTAGCTAATGAAATTATTGATGCTTCAAATAATACTGGTTCAGCAGTTAAGAAGCGTGAAGATGTTCACCGTATGGCTGAAGCTAACCGTGCATTTGCACATTATCGTTTCTAATCTAGTTCGTTATTTAAGGAGAGAAAAAATTTATGGCTAATAAGCGTGAATTTCCGTTAGCTAAGACACGTAATATTGGTATTATGGCCCACATTGATGCGGGTAAAACTACCACTACTGAACGTATCCTTTACTATACTGGTAAGATCCACAAGATTGGTGAAACCCATGAAGGTGACACCCAAATGGATTGGATGAGTGAAGAAAAAGAACGTGGTATTACCATTACTTCTGCTGCTACTACAGCTCAATGGAAAGACCACAGAATTAACATTATCGATACACCAGGACATGTTGATTTCACTATTGAAGTTGAACGTTCACTTCGTGTTCTTGATGGTGCCGTAACTGTACTTGATGCCCAAGCCGGTGTTGAACCACAGACTGAAAATGTATGGCGTCAAGCTGAAACTTACGGTGTTCCTCGTATAGTCTTTGTTAACAAGATGGACAAAGTCGGTGCTGATTTTGATTATTCTGTTAAGACTTTACACACAAGATTAAAGGCTAATGCACACGCTGTTCAAATGCCAATTGGTTCAGCGGATACTTTTGAAGGTGCTATTGACTTAATCAATATGAAAGCTGATATCTACGATGAAGATAAGCTTGGTTCAAAGTGGGATACTGTACCAGTTCCTGATAAGTATTTAGCTGACGCTAAGAAGCGTCGTGAGGAATTAGTTGAAGCCGTAGCTGACGTTGATGATGGCATCATGGATAAGTATTTGAACGGTGACAAGATTTCAATCGATGAACTAAAGGCAGCTATTCGTAAAGCTACTTTGAATTTGAAATTCTTCCCAGTGTTTGCTGGATCAGCATTTAAGAACAAGGGTGTTCAAATGCTTCTTGATGGTGTTATTGATTATTTACCATCACCATTAGACGTTAAGCCTTATGTTGCTCATGATCCTAAGACTGGTAAAGAAGTTGAACTAAAGGCTGATGACAGCAAACCATTTGCAGCTTTAGCATTTAAGATATCTAGTGACCCATTTGTAGGTCGTTTAACCTTCATTCGTGTTTATACTGGTTCACTTGAATCTGGTTCGTATGTTTTGAATGCATCAAAAGATAAACGTGAACGTGTAGGTCGTTTGCTTCAGATGCATGCTAACTCCAGAAAAGAAATTCCTGAAGTCTTCTCAGGTGATATTGCTGGTGCTATTGGTTTGAAGAATACGACTACGGGTGACTCATTAACTGATCCTGACCATCCACTGATTTTGGAAAGTTTGAAAGTTCCAGATCCAGTTATCCAAGTTTCAATTGAACCCAAATCAAAGGCTGACCGTGATAAGCTTGATATTGCTTTGCAAAAGTTAACTGAAGAGGATCCAACCTTTAAAGCTGAAACTAATCCTGAAACTGGCCAAACCTTAATTGCCGGCATGGGGGAGCTTCACTTACAAATCATGGTTGAACGTATGAAGCGTGAATTCCACGTTGAAGTTGAGATTGGTGAACCACAAGTTGCTTATCGTGAAACCTTTACTAAAGAAGCCAAGGCTCAAGGTAAGTTCGTTCGTCAGTCAGGTGGTAAAGGTCAATATGGTGATGTTTGGATCGACTTTATTCCAAATGATCGGGGTAAAGGTTACGAGTTTGAAGATGCCATTGTTGGTGGTGTTGTACCTCGTGAGTTCATTCCTTCAGTTGATCAAGGATTACAAGAAGCTATGAAGAATGGTATTCTTGCTGGTTATCCATTAATTGATGTTAAGGCTAAGCTTTATGATGGTAGTTACCATGAAGTCGATTCATCTGAAGCTGCCTTTAAAGTTGCCGCTTCACTTGCTCTGAGGAATGCTGCACCTAAAGCTGGTGCCGTAATTCTAGAGCCAATTATGAAGGTTCAAGTAATTACACCTGAAGAATACTTAGGTGATGTCATGGGTTCAATCACTGCTCGTCGTGGTACGATTGATAACATGCAAGACCGTGCAGGAGCTAAAGTATTAAATTCCATGGTTCCACTTGCTGAGATGTTTGGATATGCAACAACTTTGCGTTCATCAACTCAGGGTCGTGGTACTTTCACAATGGTATTTGATCACTACTCACCAACACCTAAGTCAATTCAAGAAAAAATTATTAAGAAGCGTGGTGGAGACACAGACGCTGATGATAAATAATATTTTTCAATGTTAATTTAATTTATTTATTATAAAAGTTTAAAACAATTTAAGTTTTAATCGAGCTATTGGTAAAGCCAATAGCTCTTTTTTGTTCAAAAAAAGTAAATAAAATGCCCTAAGTCCTTGATATTTAAGCTTGTACCAAGTACAATAGTCTTTGTGCATTTAGGGGATTAGTATGCCCTATTGTCACAATTGTTGTAAAGCGTTGAAGCAAAAGGTTGCGGCACACCAGGCTGCATTGCCACGGAAGTGTGCGGGGAATTTTTGCTTAGCTAGTCATCTTTAAAAGAAGACGTTAAGGAGGTAATTCAATGGCAAGTCAATCAATTCGTATAAGACTTAAGTCATACGAACACGGTATTCTCGATGAATCGGCTGCTAAGATTGTAGCTACAGCGAAGAGAACAGGTGCAGAAATTTCTGGACCAGTTCCTCTTCCAACAGAAAGGGTTTTGTTCACTGTTCTTCGTTCACCACACAAGAACAAGGACTCACGTGAACAATTTGAAATGCGTACGCATAAGCGTTTAATCGATATTTTAAGTCCAACACCTAAAACTGTTGATTCATTAATGAAGCTTGATCTTCCAAGCGGAGTAGATATCGAAGTTAAACTGTAATTTAAATAGAAAGAGGTGTAATCATGACCAAAGGAATCTTAGGAAGAAAAGTTGGTATGACTCAAATCTTCACTAAAGATGGTATCCTTGTTCCTGTAACTGTTGTTGAAGCAACTCCTAACATTGTTATGCAAGTTAAGACGGTTGAATCAGACGGTTATGAAGCAGTTCAACTAGGTTATCAAGATAAACGTGATGTTTTGAGCAACAAACCGGAAAAAGGTCATGCTGCAAAAGCAAAGACTTCGCCTAAGCGCTTCATTCGGGAAATCCGCGGTGTTGAGCTTAAGAATTATGAAGTCGGCTCAAAAGTTACTGTGGACACATTTAAGGAAGGTGACGCTGTAAACGTTACTGGAATTACAAGAGGTCATGGATACCAAGGTAACATTAGACGTTGGGGCCAAAGTAGAGGTCCAGAAGCCCACGGTTCAAGATACCACAGAGTACCAGGTTCAATGGGTTCAATTATTAACCGTGTACCTAAAGGTAAGCATTTACCAGGACACATGGGTGTCAAGAGAGTTACCATTGAGAATTTAGTAATTGAAAAAGTTGTTGCAGATAAAAACGTATTATTGATTAAAGGCAACGTTCCAGGTGCCAAGAATTCATTAATTACTGTTAAGTCTGCTCATAATTCTACTAAAGCTAAGAAATAGGAAGGAGGACTAGAATGGCTAATTTAAAAGTTATCGATCAAAACGGTAAAGATTCAGGTAAAGTTACACTGAGTGATGATGTATTTGGCATTAAGCCCAATGAAAGTGTAGTTTTTGATGCTATCATCAGACAAAGAGCTGGTAAGCGTCAAGGTACCTCAAAAGTTAAGAATAGATCTGCCGTTCGCGGTGGTGGTAAGAAGCCATGGAGACAAAAGGGTACTGGTCGTGCTCGTCAAGGCTCTATTAGATCACCACAATGGCGCGGCGGTGGAACCGTATTTGGCCCGACTCCACGTTCTTATGCATATTCTATGCCGAGGAAACAACGTCGTTTGGCTATCAAGTCAGTTCTTTCCCAAAAATTGATTGATAAAGATTTAATTGTATTAGATAAGTTGACTATGTCAGCTCCTAAAACTAAGGATTTTGTATCAATGTTAAGTGATTTAAATGTTGAAGGTAAAGTTTTAGTTGTTTCTGACGACAAGAACGTACAACTTTCTGCAAGAAACTTAACGAATGCTAAAGTCGTTCCAGTTAATGGCTTGAATGTTGAGGATGCAGTTAACTACGAAAAGTTAATTTTGACTCAAGATGCTGTGAAGAATATTGAGGAGGTTTTGGCTTAATGGATGCACGCGATATTATTTTAAGACCAGTCGTTACTGAAAAGTCCACGAATTTAATGGATGATAAAAAGTACACTTTCGACGTGCTTTTAGATGCTACCAAAACTCAAATTCGTAACGCGGTTGAAGAAATCTTTGATGTTAAAGTAAAAAAAGTTAATGTTATGAATGTACGTGGTCAAGATAAAAGAGTAGGTCGTTACTCTGGTAAGACTGCTCGTCGTAGAAAAGCTATTGTTACTTTGACTGAAGATTCAAATGACATTAAGTTTTTTCAAGACGAAAAACAAGACAACAAAGATAAAAAAGAGAAAAAGTAATAGGAGGGTCAGTTAATTGGCTATTAGAATTTATAAGCCAACCACAAATGGTCGCCGTAATATGACTTCTTCCGACTTTGCTGAGATTACTAAGAGTAAGCCAGAACAGACCTTACTTGAATCACAATCACATACTGCAGGTCGAAATTCATATGGTCATATTACTACTAGACATCGTGGTGGTGGTCATAAACAAAAGTACCGTATTATTGACTTCAAACGTAATAAAGATAATACAAAAGCTGTTGTAAAATCTATTGAATACGATCCAAACAGAACCGCAAATATTGCATTATTGCATTATACCGATGGTACTAAGACTTATATTTTGGCACCTAAAGGTCTAAAAGTTGGAGACATTCTTCAATCAGGTGATTCAGTGGATATTAAAATTGGTAATGCTTTACCATTAAAGAATATTCCTACTGGTACACCAATTCACAATATTGAATTGAGACCTGGTAAAGGTGGACAACTTGTTAGAAGTGCTGGTACAAGTGCTCAAGTATTGGGTAATGATGGTAACTACACTTTGGTTAAGTTACAAAGTGGCGAAGTTCGTAAGGTTTTGTCAGCTTGTCGTGCTACCATTGGTGTTGTTGGTAATGAACAACACTCATTAATCCAATTAGGTAAAGCTGGTCGTAAGCGTTGGTTAGGCAAGCGTCCTCAATCTCGTGGATCAGTAATGAACCCTAACGATCACCCACATGGTGGTGGTGAAGGTAAGGCACCTGTTGGTCGTCCACAACCTATGACCCCTTGGGGTAAAAAGGCTCGTGGTATTAAGACTAGAAGTGTCAAGAAAGCCAGCGAGAGATTAATTATTCGTCACCGTAAAGGTAGTAAGTAATAGAAGGAGGGTTTAATTAATGAGCCGTAGTATTAAAAAAGGGCCTTTTGCTGATGCATCTTTGTTAAAGAAGGTTAATGCACAAGCAAAGTCAGATAAAAAACAAGTTATTAAGACTTGGTCACGTCGTTCAACTATTTTTCCTTCCTTTGTTGGTTTGACTATAGCTGTTCACGATGGTAGAAAACATGTCCCAGTTTATATAACTGAAGATATGGTAGGTCATAAGTTGGGCGAATTTGTTCCAACTAGAACTTTCCATGGCCATGGAACTACCGAAGACAAGGCCACAGCACCAGTTCAATCATAGAGAGAGGAGAAACATCTAAATGGCAGAACAAATTAGTTCAGCTAAGGCTGAAGCAAGGACTGTTCGCATCGCTCCAAGAAAAGCTCGATTAGTCGTTGATTTAATTCGTGGCAAGAGCGTTGCTGAAGCATTAGCAATCTTGGAATTTACGTCTAGAGCTGCTTCCCCAATCGTTGAAAAAGTTTTGCGTTCAGCTATTGCTAACGCAGAACACAACTACGATCTTGAAAGTGCTAATCTTTACGTATCTGAAGCATACGTAAACGAAGGTGCAACTTTGAAGAGATTTCGTCCTCGTGCTAAAGGCATGGCTTCTCCAATTAATAAGAGAACTAGTCATGTAGTTGTAGTAGTTTCAGAAAAGAACGATTAAGGGAGGTATATTAATGGGTCAAAAGATTAACCCAAATGGTTTCCGTCTTGGCGTAATTCGCGATTGGGAATCAAAATGGTATGCTGACAGGGGATATAAAGATACTTTAAATGAAGATTTACGTATTAGAAGATTCATTTCTAAGAAGCTAAAAGACGCCTCTGTTTCTACTGTTGAAATTGAGCGTGCAGCAAATAGAATCAATATTTCAATTAACACTTCTAAACCAGGTATGGTAATTGGAAAAGGTGGTTCTGAAGTTGAAGCATTAAGAAAACAATTAAATGCTTTAACTAAGAAGCAAGTACACGTAAATATTGTTGAAATTAAGAAACCAGATCTTGATGCTAAATTAGTAGCTGATGGTATTGCTCGTCAACTGGAAGCTCGTATTGCTTTTAGACGTGCTATGCGTCAGGCTACTCAAAGAACTATGCGTGCCGGTGCGGAAGGAATCAGAGTACAAACCTCTGGTCGTTTAAACGGTGCCGACATGGCTAGAAGAGAATGGCATACTGAAGGTCGAGTTCCATTACAAACTTTAAGAGCTGATATTGACTTTGCTTGGGTCAATGCATTCACTACTTATGGTGAAATTGGTGTCCAAGTATGGATCAATCGTGGTGAAATCTTACCAAGTAAGAATAAGAAAGCCACGAAAACAGTGAAGGGAGGAAAGAAATAATGCCTTTAGTACCAAAACGAGTAAAACACCGTCGTGAATTTCGTGGTAAAATGCGTGGTGCTGCTAAAGGTGGTAAAACCATTGCCTTTGGAGACTATGGTTTAAAAGCCCTCGAATCACACTGGATTACTACTCAACAAATTGAAGCTGCCCGTGTTGCAATGACACGTTACATGAAACGTGGCGGTAAAGTTTGGGTTAGAATTTTCCCTCAAAAATCATATACTGCTAAAGGTGTTGGTGTACGTATGGGTTCCGGTAAAGGTGCACCAGCAGGCTGGGTAGCTGTAGTTAAGAGAGAAAAGATTTTATTTGAAATTGGTGGCGTTGATGAAGCAACAGCTCGTGAAGCTTTAAGACTTGCTTCAACTAAGTTACCTATCAAATGTAAATTTGTGACTAAAAGTTCGGAAGTAGGTGGCAATTCTAATGAAGGCTAAGGATATCAGGGCATTAACCACTGATCAAATGTTAGACAAGGAAAAGCAATATAAAAAAGAACTTTTTAATTTGCGTTTCCAACAAGCAACGGGTCAATTAGAAAATACCGCTCGCTTGAGCAAAGTTCGCAAGAATATCGCTAGAATTAAAACAATTCTCAGCGAAAAAGCGTTAGAAAAAAATTAATGGAAGGGAGTTATTAACTTGAGCGAATCAACTGAAAGAAATCATCGTCACGTATATCAGGGCCGAGTAATTTCAGATAAGATGGACAAAACTATTACAGTTGTTGTTGATACTTATAAGAATCACCCTATTTACAAGAAGCGCATTAGATACTCAAAGAAGTATTATGCACAAGACGAAAATAATGAAGCTAAAGTTGGCGATACTGTTCGTATCATGGAAACCCGTCCATTATCTCGTACAAAACGCTTCCGTTTAGTTAAAATTGTTAAGAAATCTGTTTAATTTTGCGGATTTAGTGTGGGGAGGATTACATAGTGATTCAAAACGAATCCCGTTTAAAGGTTGCTGATAACTCTGGTGCCAGAGAACTTTTGGTCATCCGAGTCTTAGGCGGATCAAGACGTAGGACTGGTAATATTGGTGACGTAGTAGTAGCTACTGTTAAACAAGCAACACCAGGTGGCGTTGTCAAAAAAGGTGACATCGTAAAAGCTGTCATTGTTAGAACAAAATCAGGTGCACGTCGTGAAGATGGTTCATACATCAAATTCGATGAAAATGCTGCCGTAATTATTAATGCTGACAAGAGCCCACGTGGTACACGTATTTTTGGGCCAGTTACACGTGAATTGCGTAAGCATGATTTTATGAAAATCGTCTCTCTTGCCCCTGAAGTCATATAATTGTTAGTGAGGTGCACTGATGTTTGTTAAAACTGGTGACAAGGTAAAAGTTATAGCTGGAAAAGATAAAGGCAAAGAAGGTAATGTTCTTTCTGTTGACGTTAAAAATGACCGTGTGGTTGTTAAGGGCGTTCACAAGATCAAGAAACACCAAAAGCCTTCACAAACTAACGCAAAGGGTGGAGTAGTTGAATCTGAAGGTTCAATTCATGCATCAAACGTTAAGGTTATCTCAAAGGCTGAAAATAAGAAAACTGAAAACAAGAAGAATAAGAAGAAATAGAGGGGAGGACACAAATGGCAAGTTATTTAGCTCAAGAATATAAAGAAAAAGTTGTTCCTGCATTACAAGATAAATTTAATTATGATTCAAGTATGCAAGTACCAAAGGTTGCAAAGATCGTATTGAACATGGGTGTTGGTGACGCAGTTTCCAATGCAAAGAACCTAGATGAAGCAGTTAATGAATTAACCTTGATCTCAGGTCAAAAACCACTGGTTACTAAAGCCAAGGAATCAATTGCTAACTTCCGTTTACGTGAAGGTATGTCTATTGGTGCTAAGGTTACTCTTAGAAGAGATAGAATGTATGATTTCTTATACAAGTTAATCAATGTTTCTCTCCCACGTGTTCGTGACTTCCGTGGTGTTTCAACCCGTTCATTTGATGGTCGTGGTAATTACACTTTGGGTATTAAAGAACAATTGATTTTCCCAGAAATCGACTTTGATAAAGTTAACCGCACTAGAGGTTTGGATGTTGTTATCGTTACTACTGCCAAGACTGATGAAGAAGCTCGTGAACTTTTAAGTCAATTTGGTATGCCGTTTGCAAAATAATGGAGGACATTAATGGCTAAAACATCACAAAAAATTAGAAATCGTCGTCCTGCTAAATTTTCTTCACGTGAATACACTCGGTGTGAGAGATGTGGTCGTCCACGTTCCGTATATCGTAAGTTTGGTTTATGCCGTATTTGCTTAAAAGATTTAGCACACAAGGGTCAAATCCCAGGACTTAGAAAAGCTAGTTGGTAGTATACGGTTAGGAGGATAGCATAAATGGTCATGACAGATCCGATCGCAGATTACTTGACTAGAATTAGAAATGCCAATATGGCAAAACATGATTCAGTTGAAATTCCTGCATCAAATATTAAAAAATCCATTTCAGAAATTTTGAAACGCGAAGGTTTTATTCGGGATTACGAAATTACTGATGATAATAAACAAGGCGTTATCAAGATTTTCTTGAAATACGGTCCAAACGGAGAACGTGTCATTTCAGGATTAAAGAGAATTTCTAAGCCAGGTCTTAGAAATTACGTTAGTTCTGAAAACTTACCTAAAGTTCTTAATGGTTTAGGTATTGCCATCGTTTCTACTTCTGCTGGTGTTATTACCGACAAAGAAGCTAGAGAAAAAGACGTTGGCGGTGAAGTTGTCGCTTACGTTTGGTAATTCTGACAGAAAGGAGAACAATCAATGAGCCGTATAGGTTTAAAAACAATTGTAGTCCCTGGCAGTGTCACTGTTACCAAGAAAGGTGACAATCTTACTGTTAAGGGCCCAAAGGGCGAATTAACTAGATATTTCGATCCTAGAATTACTTTTGCACAAAAAGATGGCAAGATTAATTTTTCACGTTCAAATGAAAATGATAAGCCACTTCATGGTACAGAAAGAGCTAATTTAGCATCTATGATCGAGGGTGTAGTTAAAGGCTATAAGAAGACTTTAAAGTTAGTTGGTGTTGGTTACCGTGCACAAGCACAAGGTGACAAATTAACTTTGAATGTTGGATATTCTCACCCAGTTGTATTGACTGCACCAAAAGGTGTCAATGTTAAAACTTCTTCAGCAACTGATATTGAAGTAAGTGGCATTTCAAAACAAAATGTTGGTCAATTTGCAGCTGAAATCCGCGATGTACGTCCACCTGAGCCTTATAAAGGTAAAGGTATTCGTTATACTAATGAATATGTACGTCGTAAGGAAGGTAAGACAGGTAAATAATAATTAATTAAATTTTTTTGAGGTGAAATTGTGATTTCTAAACCAGATAAAAACAGATTACGCTTGAAGCGTCATAGACGTATTCGTAGCAAGATTTCTGGTACTGCTGAGCGCCCACGCTTAAGCATTTTTCGTTCAAACAAAAACATCTACGCTCAATTAATTGATGACGTAGCGGGTGTAACGCTAGCAAGTGCCTCAACTTTGGACAAATCTGTATCTAAAGATGCAAACAAAGTAGACCAAGCTGCTGCTGTTGGTAAAGCAATTGCTAAAGCAGCAAAGGCTAAGAATATTTCAAACATTGTATTTGATAGAAGTGGTTACTTATACCACGGCCGTATTTCAGCTTTGGCAGATGCCGCTCGTGAAAACGGATTAGATTTCTAGGAAAGGAGAATAATACATGGCAAACCGCAACGATTCTCGTAATAATCGTAGAAAAAAGGACGATATCGAAGATCAGTTAGTAGCAATTAATCGTGTCACCAAGGTTGTTAAAGGTGGACAACGAATGAGATTTGCTGCTTTGGTAATTGTTGGCGACAAAAAGGGTCGTGTAGGCTTTGGTACTGGTAAAGCTCAAGAAGTCCCAGAAGCAATCCGTAAAGCCGTTGATAATGGTAAAAAGAGAATGATTAATGTTCCTAAAGTTGGAACAACTATTCCCCACCAAGTTATTGGTCATTATGGCTCAGGCAGTATTTTGTTCAAGCCTGCTGAAGCTGGTTCTGGTGTTACTGCTGGTGGTGCCGTACGTATCGTTATGGATATGGCTGGTATTACCGATGTTACTTCAAAGTCACTTGGTTCAAACACTCCAATCAATGTTGTTCGCGCAACTATGGATGGATTAAAGAAGCTTAGAACAAGTGAAGAGATTGATAAGCTTCGCCAAACTAAGGACTAGATTAGGGAGATTATAGATGACTGATTTAAAAGTTACTTTAATTAGAAGTGTTGCGCACCGTCTGCCTAACCAAAAGAAAGTTGTTAAAGCTCTTGGTTTGGGTAGAGTAAGTAGTACTGTTGTCCTTCCGGACAATGCTGCAACTCGTGGTGCATTAATGAAAATTGCTCACTTAATCTCTGTTGAAGAGATTAAGAAATAGTTTATCAAGGAGGTGCCGATTTAATGAAGCTTCAAGAATTACATGCTGCAGAAGGTTCACGTAGCGCTAGAAAGCGTGTTGGGCGTGGTACTTCAAGCGGTTTCGGTAAAACTGCTGGACGTGGTCAAAAAGGTCAATTAGCCCGTGGTTATACTCGTTTAGGTTTTGAAGGTGGTCAAATGCCATTATTCAGAACTATGCCTAAACGTGGTTTTAAGAACGTTAATCGTAAAGAATATGCAATTATAAATTTAGATGACTTAAACAAGTTTAAAGATGGTAGTGAAGTCACTATCAAAGATCTTAAGGATAATGGCTTGGTAAAGAAAGAATTATCAGGCGTTAAATTACTTGCTAACGGTGAATTGAAAGTTAAGTTAAACGTAAAGGTTAATAAAGTTTCCGCAGCTGCTAAGAAAGCAGTTGAAGCCGCTGGCGGAACTGTTGAGGTGATCTAATGTTTTCGACCTTGAAGAACGCCTTTAAGGATAAAGAAATTAGAAATAAGATTTATTTTACTCTCTTTATTCTTTTGCTATATCGCATCGGTGCAAATATTATTGTTCCGGGTGTTAATGCAAAAGCGATCACTCAGGTTGCACAAACTGGTTTAGTTCCAATGCTGGATACTGTATCTGGTGGTGGACTAGATAATTATTCAATCTTTTCATTAGGTGTTTCTCCATATATTACAGCGCAAATTGTTATTCAATTGTTGCAAATGGATATTGTTCCAACCTTGGTTGAATGGGGAAAACAAGGTGAAGTTGGTCGGCGTAAGACCAATCAAGTTACAAGATGGCTTACATTATTTGTGGCTTTTGTACAGAGTATTGGTATTACGCTTGGTTTTAACGCTTTAACCCAGATGGGTTTAGTTAAAACGCAAACACCACAAACTTACATTGAAATAGCTGTCATTATGACGGCCGGGACCATGTTGTTGAGCTGGCTTGGTGATGAAATCACTGATAAAGGCTTAGGCAATGGTATATCAGTAATTATTTTTGCTGGTATTATTGCTCGATTGCCGGCAGGTTTGTGGCAAGTCTTTAAAGAAGGAGTTATTAACAATAGCTCTAGTGATCGTTGGCAAGGTATTTTGTTCTTCATCGCGATTATCGTTGCAATTCTTATCGTAACGCAGTTAGTTACATGGGTAGAACAAGCTGATCGTCGTATTCCAATTCAATACACAAGAAGAGCAACTGTCAGTGGCTCTGAAAGTTTTCTACCATTGAAGGTCAATGTTTCTGGAGTTATTCCAGTAATTTTTGCGAGTTCGTTTATTATTACACCAGCAACGATTTTAATGGCCTTTCAAAAATCTCAGGGTGATCAGCAGTGGTTTAAAGTTTTAACTAATATTTTTAGCTTACAAACTACACCTGGAGTTATCATTTATACACTCTTAATTATTTTGTTTACTTTCTTCTATGCTTTTGTTCAGGTTAACCCTGAGAAGCTAGCTAAGAATTTACAAAAGCAAGGTGCATACATTCCAAGTATTTGGCCAGGTAAAGACACTCAAGATTACATTTCTAAACTATTGATAAGGTTATCAACTGTTGGTTCAGTATTCTTAGGATTAGTTGCGTTGTTACCACAATTAGCTACTAATTTCTGGAATTTGCCTAGTTCAATTGGTTTAGGTGGGACAAGTCTTTTAATTGTTATTGGAGTTGTCCTAGAATTATCTCGTCAAATTAATGGATTATTAATGAAGCGAGAATATGTTGGATTCATCAGATAGGAATAGATAATGATTAACTTAATTCTTTTAGGTTTGCCAGGTGCCGGTAAAGGTACTGCATCTGAGCGAATCGTTGATAAATATCACTTAACTCATATTTCAACTGGAGATATGTTTAGGGAAGCAATGGCTAACAAGACTAAAGTTGGGCTTGAAGCTAAGAGTTATATTGATAAAGGTAATTTGGTACCTGACAAGGTTACTGCAAAGTTAGTAGAGGAACGTTTAGGACAGCCTGATATTAAAAATGGTTATATTCTAGATGGTTTTCCAAGAACTACGGTTCAAGCTGAATTACTAGAAGGTATTACTAAGCGACTCAATAAGCCTTTAACAAATGTTATTTCACTTGAAGTAAATGAAAAAACTTTAATTAAGCGTTTGTCAGCTCGCTTTATGTGTAAAAATTGCGGTGCCACTTACAACAAAATCTCTAAGATGCCTAAAGTAAAGAACACTTGTGATCGTTGTGGTGGACATGAATTTTATCAACGTGAAGATGATAAACCTGAAGTAGTTAAGAATCGTCTTAAAGTTAATGAGAAAATGAATACCCCATTAAAGGATTTCTATCAAAAGAAAGGTTTGTTGACTGTGATTAATGGTGAACAAACTCCAGAAAAAGTTTTTGAAGATATAGACACAGTACTAAGTAATAATCAATAATTTGTATATTTACTCGTACGTGTTATAATTTCAAAGTGTGACTGTTTTAATTGCGGAGGAACAACTTTGGCAAAAGATGATGTCATTGAAGTAAAAGGTAAGGTAGTTGATACCTTACCTAATGCTATGTTTAAAGTTGAATTGGAAAATGGAGCTGTTATCTTAGCACATGTTTCCGGTAAAATTAGAATGCATTATATTCGTATTTTACCAGGAGACCGTGTGACGGTTGAACTCTCTCCATACGATTTGACAAAAGGTAGAATTACGTATCGATTTATAAAATAATAACGGAGGCAAACATGAAGGTTAGACCATCTGTTAAACCAATGTGTGAACATTGTAAAGTTATTAAAAGACATGGGCGTGTAATGGTTATTTGTTCAGCAAATCCAAAGCACAAGCAACGTCAAGGTTAAATTAAATAGGAGGTGCAATTTATGGCACGTATTGCTGGTGTTGACTTACCAAGAGATAAAAGAATAGTTGTCGCTCTGACATATATTTATGGTATTGGTGATTCAACAGCTAAGAAAATTTGTGCAGATTCTGGCGTTTCTGAAGATATACGTTCAAAAGACTTAACTCCAGAAAACCAAGAAAAACTCCGCACAGAAGTTGATAAATATCGTGTTGAAGGTGACTTGCGTCGTCAAGTTAGCATGAACATTAAGCGGTTAGTTGATATTGGTTCTTACCGTGGTATGCGTCACCGCCGTGGACTTCCAGTTCGTGGTCAAAATACCCAAAATAATGCCCGTACTCGTAAGGGCACTAAAAAGAATAAATAATTATAAGGAGGTTTATTGATGCCTAAAACAGCACGTAAGCGTCGTGTGAAGAAGCATGTCGAAAAAGGCGTTGCTCATATTCACTCTACGTTTAATAATACTTTAGTCATGATTACTGACATTCAAGGTAACGCAGTTGCCTGGTCTTCAGCCGGTGCATTAGGTTTTAAGGGTAGTCGTAAGTCTACTCCGTTTGCAGCACAAATGGCAGCTGAAGCAGCCGCTAAGAGTGCCATGGACCAAGGCATGAAACACATAGAAGTTTCTGTTAAGGGACCAGGTGCCGGTCGTGAATCTGCAATTAGATCACTTCAAGCTACAGGGCTTGAAATCACTGCAATTCGTGATGTTACGCCGGTACCACATAATGGTTCTAGACCACCAAAACGTCGTCGTGTTTAATTTTGTTCTTAATAAAGGACGTTACGTTTTGAAAGGGGCCTAGTAATGATTGAATTTGAAAAACCAAATATTACCGTTGTTGAGCAAGAAGATTCCTACGGTAAATTTGTTGTTGAACCACTTGAACGAGGCTTTGGTACTACTTTAGGTAATTCATTACGTAGAGTTTTACTTACATCTATACCAGGTACTGGACTTGTCTATGTTCAAATTGATGGTGTCTTACACGAGTTCTCAACAGTTCCTGGCGTCAGAGAAGATGTAGCTAAGATGATTCTGAATCTGAAGAAACTTGAATTAAAGTGTCTTTCAGATGATCAAAAGATCATTGAATTGGACGTTGAAGGTCCGGCTACTGTAACTGCTGATGATCTTAAGGCTGACGCAGATGTAGAGGTCTTAAATCCAGATCAATATATTTGTACCATTGCTGAAGGTGGTCACTTACATATGCAAATTGCGGTTAGAAAAGGCCGTGGTTATGTTACTGCAAGTGATAACAAGAGTGATGATATGCCGATTGGTGTTATCCCAGTTGATTCTCTTTTTTCACCAATTAAAAAGGTTAATTACCAGGTTGAGTCAACTCGTGTTGGTAAGAGAGATGATTTTGACAAGCTCACTTTAGAGATTTGGACTGATGGTTCAATCAAGCCTAATGACGCCCTTAGTTTTGCTGCTAAGATTTTGGTAGCACACTTTAAAGTGTTCGAAACTGCTGATGCAGATACTAAATTCAATGATGTAATGGTAGAAAAAGAGGACGATAAGAAGGAAAAGAAGCTTGAGATGACTATCGAAGAGCTTGATCTTTCTGTTCGTTCATATAACTGCTTAAAGCGAGCAGGCATTAATACTCTGCAAGAGTTAACTGATAAGACCGAAGCAGATATGATGCGTGTACGTAATTTGGGACGTAAATCATTGGAAGAAGTTAAAAACAAATTAGCTGACTTAGGACTTTCCCTTCGTCAAGAAGATTAACTTAAGTAGGTAAATAAAGGAGGTAAACTGATGGCATACCGTAAATTAGGTCGCGATAGTGCACATAGAAAAGCAATGCTTAGAGAAATGACAACCCAGTTGTTTATTAAAGAACGCATTGTTACTACTGAAGCACGAGCAAAAGAAATTCGTAAAACTGCTGAAAAGATGATAACTTTAGGCAAGCGTGGCGATTTAGCTTCTAGAAGAAAAGCTGCTTCTTTTGTGCGTGATGAAGTTGCTGATATTCATGAAGAAAAAGATGCAGTTGTTGTTAAGTCAGCATTGCAAAAACTCTTCAGTGATATTGCACCTCGTTATAAAGATCGTAATGGTGGTTACACCAGAATTATGAAGTTGGCATTAGCTCGTAAGGGTGATGCAGCTCCAATGGTTATTCTTGAATTAGTATAATTTGGAATAATGTAAACTTAATAGCTATTAAGAATTATCCGTGAAAGTGAGAATAAGCGCGAAGATGATGGCGAAAGCTTAGTCTAGCTTAGATGATGAAAATCATCCCTCTTCATGGGTGATTTTTTTTACTCTTTTTTCTGTTACAATTAAAGCAGTTTTTAGGATGGTGAGATGAGATGGCAAAAGATAGTATTATCAAAATTAGAAATGTTAGTTTTACGTACCCGGATACCACGTCTCCAGCCATAAATAATATTAGTTTCGATATTAAAAGAGGTTCGTGGACTTCTATTATTGGTCATAATGGTAGTGGTAAGTCTACTATTATCAGATTAATCAACGGGCTATTGGTTCCGGATAATAAAAATAGTCCCTATATCGAAGTTGATGGCACAGAATTAACTGATAAAACTGTTTGGAATATTAGAGATAAAGTTGGAATAGTTTTTCAGAATCCCGATAACCAATTTGTTGGTGCCACTGTAGCTGATGATGTTGCTTTTGGGTTGGAGAACCGTGGAGTACCTAGATCTAAAATGCTTAAAATTGTACCAGAAGCGATTAAAGCGGTTGGCATGGATGATTACACTAATGCAGAGCCTTCTAATCTCTCAGGGGGCCAAAAGCAGCGTGTAGCCATTGCTGGTATATTAGCTATTCAACCCAAAATAATTATTTTAGATGAGGCTACCTCAATGCTTGATCCCAGTGGCCGTAGTAAAATTTTACAAATTGTTCATCAAATGAAAAAGAAGGATAATTTGACCGTCGTTTCCATTACGCATGACATTGATGAGGCTAACTTAGCGGATCAGATTATTGTTATGAATAATGGCGGATTGGTTGATCAAGGCAATACAAAGGAAATTTTTAGTAAAGTTAAATTATTAAAAAGCTTGGGTCTTGATGTTCCGTTCGCTTCACAGGTTAAAGAAAAGCTACTGCAATCAGGTATCTCTATTCCTAAAGAAATTAATTCAGAAAAAGAGTTGATAAATTATTTATGTCAATCAAATTCGAAAAAGTAAGCTATACTTATTTTCCTGGTTCACCACTTGAAAAAAAAGGATTAGATAATGTTAGTTTCAAAATTAAAGAAGGACAATTTATTGCGATCATTGGCCATACTGGCAGTGGTAAATCTACTTTAATGCAACATTTTAATGCTTTACTAAAACCAAGTAAGGGTAGAATAGAAATAGCTGGTCAAACCATTCTTCCAACCACTTCAAATAAAAACTTAAAAGAATTACGAAAGCACGTTAGTTTGGTATTCCAATTCCCGGAAGCACAATTATTTGAAAATACTGTGCTTGATGATATTGCTTTTGGTCCTAAGAATTTTGGTTATAGTGAGCAAAAAGCAAAGGAGAAGGCTTGGACTTGGCTAACGCGGGTAGGTTTACCGAAAAGCGTGGCTAACAGATCACCGTTTGATCTTTCTGGTGGACAGATGCGTCAAGTAGCCATTGCGGGAGTCATGGCTTATGAACCTGATATTCTTTGCTTAGATGAACCAGCTGCTGGTTTGGATCCACGCGCCCGGAAACAGATGATGGGTCTTTTTTCTAAATATCAGCAAGAAGGCCATACTGTGATTTTGGTAACGCATAATATGGATGATGTTGCTAATTACGCTAATGATGTTTTGGTGATGGAAAGTGGCAAATTGATTAAGCATGCAAGACCAGCTGAGGTTTTTAAAGATCGTTCTTGGCTAAAAGAACATTATATTGAGGAACCAAAGGCTTCGTTGTTTGCTTCAAAATTAACTAATTTTACTTTTTCTAATACTCCTTTAACTATTAAGGAATTGGTAAAGGGTATAGAAAACAATTTAAAGGAGTGAGCCTGTGAGTAAAATCCTAATAGGTCGATATGTACCTGGAAATTCACTTGTTTATAAAATGGATCCTCGAGGCAAATTACTCGTAACTATCCTTTTCATATTTATAATTTTTCTAGCTAATAATTGGGTTACTTACGCTATCATTACTATTTTTAGTTTCTTAGCTGTCGCAGCGACAAAGTTAAAAGCAAAAGTATTCTGGGATGGGGTTAAGCCACTAATATGGTTGATCTTATTTACTTCTGTACTTCAGCTTTTTTTTACAACTGGTGGACAAATATATTGGAACTGGATAATTTTCACTATCTCTAGTTATGGTATTACTAATGCAATTTATATTTTTATTCGTTTTACGTTAATTATTTTAATTTCAACGGTAATGACAGTAACGACTATGCCACTTGAAATTGCTGATGCAATGGAATGGATATTAACGCCGCTTAAGTATGTTAAGGTACCCATAGATAAAATTGCTTTAGTCATGTCAATTGCCTTACGCTTTGTACCGACACTTTTTGATGAAACTCTTAAAATAATGAACGCTCAGAGGTCTCGTGGAGCTGATTTTAATAATGGCGGTTTGATTAAAAGAGCTAAAGCAATAACTCCTTTGTTAGTTCCCTTATTTATAAATTCATTGGAGACAGCCGTTGATCTTTCGACAGCGATGGAATCAAGGGGCTACCGTGATGGAGCAAATAGAACAAGGTACCGAATATTAAAATGGTCCAAGTATGATTTATATGAGCTAGCATATTTCATAATTTTAGTTTTATTGTTGTTAGTCTTTAGGACAAAATAAATGAGTATAAGATATAAAATGACGATGGCCTATGATGGTCATCTTTTTCATGGCTTTCAAACACAGCGAAACCAGCGGACTGTTCAAGGCACAGTTGAAGCTGCCTTAACGAAAATGACTAAGGGCAAAGAAGTCATAGTGCAAGGATCGGGAAGAACAGATGCTGGTGTTCATGCACTGGGTCAGGTTATTCATTTTGATTACCCGGGAAATATTATTCCTCCTAAAAGAATGCTTTTTGCACTTAATTCGATGATGCCATTGGATATAGTGTTTAGAAAAAGTGAGATAGTTAATAAAAATTTTCACGTTCGGTATAGTACTACCGGGAAATGGTATCGTTATCGAGTTAGTTTAGATAAATTTACCAATCCATTTAAGCGCTTCTATACGGGACACTATCCTTATCCTGTTGATGTCAGTAAAATGCAGCGGGCTGCCCAAGATTTATTAGGGACTCATGATTTTACTAGCTTTGCCGCAAGTGGTGGTCAAATAAAAAATAAAATTCGCACAATGTATTATGTAAATGTTCAAGAGGATAAAAAAGAAAATGAAGTAATTTTTGATTTTATTTGTTCCGGTTTTTTATATAATATGGTTCGAATTTTAGTAGCAATGTTATTAGAAATTGGAAACGGGAAACGGCCAATAAATGACGTTCCAAGAATAATTAAAGCAAAAAATAGACAAGAAGTAAGAGAAACCGCTCAGGCTAATGGATTATTTCTTTATCACGTTTTTTATGAAGACATACCAAAAAAATATCGGCAAGATCTTGATTTATAAATTGACTTTTTTGGTAAAAGGACGTATCCTAATACAGTATGTTTGTCCATGATAGGCCCCGGCAACTTATTGTTTTCAAACAACGAATAAACGGAGGAATTTACATTGCGTACTACACAATTAGCAAAACCTAATGAAATTGAACGTAAGTGGTATATTATTGATGCAACAGATATCTCTTTAGGACGTTTGTCTGCAGCTATAGCCACTATTTTACGAGGTAAGAATAAGCCTCAATACACACCTAATGTTGATACAGGTGATAACGTTATTGTTATTAACGCTTCAAAGCTTAAGTTGACTGGTAAAAAGGCTGCCAAAAAGCTTTATTACCATCACTCTGAATACCGTGGCGGTATGAGAATTACCTCAGCTGGTGAGATGCGTGCTGATAACCCAGTTAGATTAGTTGAATTGTCAGTTAAAGGTATGCTTCCAAAGAATACTCTTGGTCACCAAGAATTTATGAAGATGCATGTTTATGCAAATGCTGATCATAAGCAAGAAGCACAAAAGCCTGAGAAATTAGACATTAATAAATTAATCTAGGAGGTTAAATAATGGCACAACAAGCTGCATATGCAGGTACTGGTCGCCGCAAGGATTCAGTTGCGCGCGTACGTTTAGTACCAGGTAACGGTAAAATTACTGTTAATAATAAAGATGTTAATCAATATATTCCATTCCCTAACTTAGTTAAGGATTTGAAACAACCTTTGACATTAACTGAGACCGATGGTCAATATGACGTTAAGGTTAATGTAAATGGTGGTGGCTTTTCTGGCCAAGCTGGTGCAATCCGTCTTGGTGTTGCAAGAGCACTTCTTGAAGTTGACCCAGATTTCCGTGGTCCATTGAAGAAGGCAGGTTTCTTAACTCGTGATCCAAGAATGGTAGAAAGAAAGAAGCCAGGTTTAAAGAAAGCCCGTAAAGCTTCTCAATTCTCAAAGCGTTAATTTCTATATTTACGCTTATACAAAAAAAGATATCCCGATTTGGGATATCTTTTTTATTTCTTAAAATAAATGATTAAAGGCTGTCTTGAATATTATTAGCTAGATAATCGTAAAGCATGCCTTTCTTTAAAGCTTTGGTGTCAATTCCTAAAACTTCAGCAATCGCATAAGCGAATGCCCAAGCAGTAGCAGGACCACGACTGGTTAAAATCTTCTTGTTTTTGTCAGTAACAGTAATTGTTTCTTTAAAGTGGCCAGTTGGGGCGTCCTTTTTAATTTGTTCATCAAATCCCGGGTAGCAAGTGTAATTAGTATCAGCTAAAAGTCCATAGCGAGCTAAGGCAATAGGAGCAGCACACATTGCAGCATCCCACTTGTTCTCTTTGTGGCGTTTAACCATTAAATCTTGCAATTTTTTGTTATCCCGTAAATTTTCTGCACCAGTTTTTCCACCAGGGAAAGCAACTAAATCATAATCAAGTAAACTGTTATCAACGATTTTGTCACAAGTTAATTTTATGTTGTGGTCACCGTTAATAGTTTTACTAGTTAAGCCGATCATGTCGGCTTTAACTCCTAAACGGCGAAGGACATCAATAATACTGAGTCCCTCAACCTCTTCACAGCCATCTGCAAAAACTACAGCAGCTTTAGTCATAAGCATCTTCCTTTCTGAAATTGATTACATATCATATTGTAACTGTTAATTCAGGTTTAGGTAAAATAATAAATCACTTAATTTTGATAAATGAAGCGTTGGGTGTGGATTGATAGGAAGTTTTTCTTTCCTGGGAGCAAGCCATAATGAATATAGATTAGTGTTTTCTGCACCTTGAATTTCTTCATCAAGGTTAGTTCCAATTACCAACGTTGTATCTGGATCGATTGTGGGATTATCATCTAAAATTTTAAAGAAGATATCTTTATTAGGCAGAGGCTTGCTAAAATCATCTTTAAAGTATTGGACGCTAAAATAATTCATCAGTTCACTTTTCGCTAAACGAGGCAAAATTTGTCCCTTACTTTCTTTTGCAAGTAAAATTAAATTTAACTTGCCTTTTACTTGGTCAAGAAATTCGGGACTTCCTTTAATTAGTTGGTCTTGCTCCCGCATTTTATGTTCAAAGACAGCTTTAGTTTCGGATAAGTCCTGTTTTAAAAAAGTTTGTAATAACAAATCAATTCTTTTGTTTTGTGGTAATAATTTTACTTGTTTTTGTAAACTTGTATATTTTAAACGTTCTGCTGGTCCAAATTCATGTTGAAAATGTTTTAGCGTTTGCCTTAAAGCATTTCTTTCAGCTACTTTTTCATTTAATAAACTTCCTTCAGGGATGAAGATTAAAGTTTCATATGTAGACACTATTTATTACCTTCTTTTTATTCGTTCTTTAATTGCATTATAATGGATAAGACTATTATGTAAAAGGAGTTTATCTATGACCTCAATCGGAACAATAATTTTTCTTTTAGTAGGCGGAGTGGCTGGTGGATTACTTTCATCGGTAGCTTCAATGGCCTCGCTTGCATCGTACCCTGTATTACTTGCGGTAGGGATACCACCAGTATACGCGAATGTAACTAACGATGCGGCGCTGATTTGGACGAGTATTGGTTCCACGATTTCTTCAACTAAGGAGCTAAAGGGGCATTGGAAACAGGTAGGCTTCTTTTCAATCTTTACAGTTTTGGGCTCAATTATTGGTTGCTCTTTATTGTTGTCATTTCCATCTAACGTTTTTGAAAAAGTAGTTCCTATTTTTATCGCTTTTTCTGGGATCATGGTGCTTGTAACTGGGAAGCATCATAGTTTGACTCCTAAAAAGCGGGCAAACTGGCAACGGATTTTATATATTATTGCATTATTAGGAATGGGCGCTTATACGGGCTATTTTGGTGCCGCTGGTGGCGTCATTGTTTTGGTACTGTTAACTTATATTACTAATGATAGATTTATTGTTATTAATGCCATTAAAAATGTGATTACCGGCTTAGCAAACTTAGTTGCTTTGATAATTTTTGCTTTTACTTCCCATATTTATTGGTTACAGGCAATTCCATTAGCAATTGGGATGTTTATTGGTGGTTATATTGGCCCAATTATTTTACGGCACGTTTCTGCTAAAATAATTAGGATATTTATTGCTTGTTTGGCGTTCTTTCAAGCAGGTTATTTCTTTTACAAAGCATATTTATAGCGGCTTTGTTACAATTATAAAAAGGAAGGGGGATTTTTATCTTGGCAACGGAAGTTTATTTAGTCCGTCATGGTGAGACGATGTTTAACCAACTAAACAAAGTTCAAGGTTGGTGTGATTCCCCACTAACTGTTAAAGGGATTAATGATTTAAAGAAGACGGCCTCAGCATTGAGTCAGGTTCATTTTGATAATATGTATTCTTCAGATTTGAAGAGAGCAATTGACACGGTTCACCTTATGAAAAATGCTAACGTGGTATCCGAAATTGGTAAGATTAAAAAATTACCAGAATTTCGAGAAGTATTTTTTGGATCTTTTGAAGGGGACGATATAGACCATACTTGGGATCAGGTTGCTCAAGCGGCAGGCATTGGTCATGAGACTAATGTTGGTAAAATAATTAACTCAGTAGGTGTGTATAATTTTCGTGAAGCAACCAAAAAAGCTGATCCCCGACATTTGGCTGAAAATACAGCAGAACTTGATGATCGCATGATTCGAGCAATCGCATTGTTGCATAACTTAACTAGAAATGAAAAAAGGGTTTTACTCGTTACCCACGGTGATTTTATTAAAACCTTAGCTATTAAGTACTGGAATAAGAGTGACAGGATTCATGATATTCCATTTCCAGATAATGGTAGTGTCAGTCGTGGAATTCTGCATGACAATGGAAAATTTGAAATTGTTGATTATAATGTAAAAGCTGAAAATTTATGAGGAGTCTCACTGCAAATGTGGGACTTTTTTGGTACACTAAAAGCCGAGAGGAAAGTTCATATGAATGAGGATCATACAAGTAAACGTTATGCATACGTAACGGCACTTAATATAATTATTACTGTAGCTGAGTTTATTGGAGGAATATTTTCGGGTTCCTTGGCACTTTTATCAGATGCGGTGCACAATTTAAGTGATGTTGGGGCCGTTATCCTTTCTTTTGTGGCACATTTAATTAGTCGCAGGAGCCGTAACCAAAATAAAACTTTCGGCTATCAAAGAGCAGAAACCTTGGCTGCTTTTACTAACGGAATCATTTTAATTATTATCAGCTTGATTTTGTTTGTAGAAGCAATTGAACGTTTTTGGCAGCCTGAACATATTAAGGGCGGAATCATGCTAATAGTCGCAATTGTTGGCTTATTAGCAAATTTCATTTCGATGATCGCTATGCAGAAAGACGCTAAGAAAAATTTAAACGTCCGTTCAACTTTTGTTCACATGTTTAGTGATGCCTTATCAAGTGTAACGGTCGTAATTGGCGCTATCTTCATTTACTTTTGGAACGTTACCTGGCTTGATCCGCTTTTGACAATGTTAGTGTCACTATTTGTACTGTATGAAGCTTATAAAATTACCATGAAGGCTGCTAACATTTTAATGGAATCTAATCCCAATATTGACTTAAAGCAGGTAAATAAGATAGTTCTCTCTTTTCCAGAAATAAAAAATATTCACCACGTACATTTATGGCGTTATAGCGACAATTGTATTATGCTTGATGCTCATGTTAACGTTGATAAAGATCTGACTGCTGGTGAATTTGAAAAAGTGACACAGCAAATCGGTAAAGAATTGAAAGATAAATTAGGAATTAACCATATTAACTTTCAAGCTGAATGTGAGCGTGGAAGAAACGACGATATGATTGCACCTGGTTATAAACGTGAAAATTAGGAGAAAAAATGGCTTTTAAGGTAAATATATTTACGGCGATCATAGTTCTTATAGTTGGTCTATATGATATGGCTTATGCTTTTAACCGCCGGCGGCAACCAAATAATAAGCACGGAATTACCGCTTTTATGATTTTAGGAATAGTTTTTACTATTGGTGGAATCGTATTGTTGATTATGCACTTTTTATAAAGGGGCTTGAAATGGTCAAGTTAGTTTTAGTACGACATGGTGAGAGTATAGCCAATGCAACTAATGTTTATACGGGTTGGAATGATGTTCCGTTAACTAAAAAGGGTGAAGAGCAGGCAGAAAAAGCGGGTCGACTTATTCAGCAAATACCTGATTTTTATCCCACGCACATTCACACCTCAGTTTTGTCGCGGGCAATAATGACGGCTAATATTGTTGCCGATATATGTAATTTTTTATATTTACCGATTACTAAAACCTGGCGTCTTAATGAGCGTCATTATGGTTCTTTGCGTGGCCTTAATAAAGATGTTTCTCGTAAAGTCTTTGGTGTAAAACAAGTACTGATGTGGAGGCGTGGCTTTTATTCTGTCCCGCCTAAGCAGGGCTCACCTATGATTGACAGGCGCTACCGTTTATGTGATCAGCATTTAATGCCGCGTGCTGAAAGTCTGTATCAAACCCAGTTGCGGTTAATGCCATATTATTATGATCACGTAGCGCCACGACTTCTTAATAATGAAGACCAATTAATCGTGGCTCACGGTTCAAGTTTACGGGCCCTAATTAAAAAGTTAGAAAATATTAATGATCATGATATCGTGAAATTAGAGGTACCGAACGCTGAACCCATTATTTATACGATGGATAATAGGCTGAATATTACTAATAAAGAAATTTTAAAATAAAATATTTGAACATGCTTTTTTGTTCTCTCTAAGGAATTATGCCGATGTATGGTAAAATTTATTACGATATAGATTTTATATAGATTCTTAGTTTGGAGTAAAGGCATGCGTAAAATATTTTTATTACGAGGTGCACCTGGCTCCGGTAAATCTTCTTTTATTTCTCGGCATCACTTACAGCCTTACGCGATCAGTCGCGATCAAATTAGATTATTATTGGCGGATTTAACTGTTTATTATGAAGAAGATACCGATTACTTACATCAAGTAATTCCACGTCACGTTACAGTGCGTACGGAGCAAATGGTGGATAACCTCGTTGAGCACAAAATGTCGTATGGTGAGACGGTAATTGTCGACGGTACGCACATTGTTCCTAGTGCAATCGAACACTTTAAACCTTGGGTAGATAAGTATCATTATGAATTATTTGTTGTTGATCTAATGCAGCATAAGACCTTAAATAGTTTGTTAAAACGTAATCAGGTGCGCGTGCATTATGATTGGGTAAAGCCAGAAGTGGTTAAACAAATGTATAATTCGTACAAGGCTCACCCAGAGGTACCCAATTGGGCTCGTTCAATTACACCTAACCAAATGAATTGGGCATTGTCACAAAGGGAGAGTAACCTCGATCATTTTTCACACGTGATTGCGGTTCCGGATCAAGTCAAAGAGAGCGATTTTCCGCGCGTACATATTTCCAATTTTTATTTTTCGTTTAATAAAAAATTTACAGAAAAATATGGTACGTATCGTAATGTGATTGCGATTGGTAAAACGCGCAATGAGGTTGTGGATGATTTTGAGTTTCCTTACTTTGCTTTTAAATTCCACCACAAACATTTTTTGATCTCGACTTATCCCATTAGAAGTGAAATGTTGGATCCGATTAGAAAAGTTAAGGGCGTATGGAATTACTCTACAGGTCTATATAACTTAGCTGATTTTGTTAAAGAATTTCCTGAAAATAAGCAGCAGCATGTTCATCAGTTTAACTTGAGTAAATTGCAACCTAATCGTTTACTGCACATTTGGTAAAGAAAAAAAGCGTTACAAATTTGTAACGCTTTTTTGATATTAAATAAAATAATTAATATTTAAATGCTAAGGCACCCATTGGATCCCATGGAAGTAACTGGATAGGATTCTTAACACCTTCATCGTAATCTTTCTTCAAATTATCAGGCAAGAATTTCTTGTTAATAACTGCTTGGTAGACGAAGTTGTCGAACCATTTATCACTCATTACGAAGTAGCCTTTGAAGCCAGGCTTTACACCCCATGAGTTTTCTATCTTCCATTTGGTCGGTTTCCCGTCAACAATATCGACACCGGTAATAACCATGGCATGATCCATCATACTTTCGCCTGAATCAAGCATGTCACCCTTGGACATAGAAAAGTCAACGTCAAATAATTCATTGCGGTCATAAAGCTTAGTATCTAATAAACCAGCTTTACGTTCTGAATCCTTCACAACGTTTGAACCGAACCAAACAACTTCCCCAGCTTTAAGCTGTTTGATAATTAATTTCTTCATTTCATCAACTTTTAAGTTAAGGTGACGAACTTGTCGGCCACCCTCAACGTTACCTAAATATTCAACTGAGAATACTTTATGGTAAGGTTTGTCTTTAGTTGGTGAATTAATGGTTGAAATGTGGTCACTTAAATTCATACCAACATACTTGTCGAAAAATTCTTTAGGGGTGACATCTGGATCGCGGTGATAGTTACCATCGTTATCCTTATATTCGAAATCAAATTTCTTTGGTGGGATGCCTAAAGAAATAGATAGTACTCTAAAGACATCGTTTAACATTTCATTTTTACGAGCTTCGACTTTATCCTTAGACTTGCCACTGTTAACCATTTTCCTTAACTTTAAACCATCTTTACGAAGTAAAGTATTCAAGGTATCATTTAAGGCGCTTGAATTGTTGGAGTTGGCAGTTTCTGGGTAGACACTCTTTGGAACGATGCCATATTTTTCAATGATGCCGCAAAGCATGTCCCATTGACCACCATCTTGTTGTGGGGTAGCAAATAAGAATGCGACCTTACGCTTGCCTAGTGGCTTATCGGCGGTAGCAATCACGTTTTCGAAGAACCAGTTGGATTTTTCAAACTTATCCCAAAAGTTTGTGTAGTTCTGGGATAATTCGAAATCCTTTATCTTTAACTTCTTTTGCATTGGGTGGCGCATCGTGTTCAATGCTGAGAACATCCAGCAACGACCTGATTGCTTTTGGTCAGATGGCTTGCCCGTATTGATTTCTATAGAAAAGGTAGGATCTAAATCGATCTTTGACTGTAAATTTTGACTGGCCTTGAAAATACCGTTTTCTTGAGCAGCGCGTCCAGCAACTTTGGCTGCAGGATGATTGGCTAAATCTTTTTTAAAATTTTTAATGTCTTCATTCGTAATTTGTTTTGACATAAAGCTGTTTACCTCCTTGTCGGTTAGTGCTTTTATATACTATTTTATCCTATAAACTGAATGGCGTCTATATTACGTAATTATAGCGTAAAAGGTCTGTGATACCAGTATTGAGCAAATTCTTGATGTTGGGCAAAATAGGCAATTACCACGGGATCTAATGGCCAAATAGGTAAGGCAGATTTTTGTGCAAGTTTTAATGCGGTTGGCATTTCCTTATCTAAAATTTGGGTAGTATTTTCTTTTGGATTAACGAAGAAGTGGTTCATGATCCAAACGGTGCTGTCTTTCCTTTCAATTTTGTCCATGGTCCAGCGACAGATTAGAACGTGGTCTTTATCATATTTTTCAAAAATTTGGTGATGATTATCATTTTCTGTCATATTTTTTCCTTGTTAAAAATAAATATAATTTTTATCGTATTTAATTATAGAAGACTTTAAATGCAATAAGCCCCGAAAACTATTGTAAAATAAATACCTAGTAACTTAAAAGGAGTTAAAAATGGTTAAAACACGTGGTTTTGAAATAGTTTCTAAATATAAAAATAATAATATCAATTTACCGAAGAGACAAACTATTGCAAGTGCAGGTTATGATTTTGAGGCTGCTAAGGATGTTGTTATTCCAAGTATTTGGCGTTTAAACTTTGTACGGATTTTTAGGTTAATTCGAAATGGCCACCAGTTATATGAAAGAGATTATGAATTAGCTGATCAAATTCTTAAGCCATTTTTGATCCCGACGGGAGTTAAAGCATATATGCCAGACGATGAAGTGTTGCTTTTGGCTAATCGTTCTTCGAATACCTTTAAAAAGAATTTAATTTTACCTAATGGAATCGGGGTAATTGATTCTGATTATTACAATAACCCTAATAATGAAGGCGAAATTTCTGTTCAAATAATTAATTATGGTGTCCGTCCTATGCGGATTCATAAGGGTGATAGGATTGCCCAGGGAATTTTTATGAAGTACTTAAAGACCGATGATGATCAACCGGTTAGCCGTAAACGAGTTAGTGGTTTTGGATCCACCAATGATGATGAGGGGAAGGATTAAATGGCCCGTATAAAAACCAAATATAAGTGCCGTTCTTGTGGTTATATTTCTGCAAGTTATTTAGGGCGCTGTCCTAATTGTGGCGCCTGGAATCAATTTGAAAAGGAAACGGAAGAAGTTCAAAAGCGTTCTGCCAAGGCCAGCCCCAGTCGGTTGATTAAGAAAACAGGTATAAATGAGCCTGTTAAGTTAGATAAAGTTAAAGCGGAAAAAGACGACCGGATAGCCACTAAATCTGAAGAATTGAACCGTGTTTTAGGTGGTGGTATTGTACCCGGCTCACTTGTATTAATCGGTGGGGATCCTGGAATAGGTAAATCTACTTTGATGTTACAAATCATGAGTGATCTATCTAAAAAATATAAAGTTCTTTATGTTTCTGGAGAGGAATCAGCTAGTCAGATTAAGCTGCGTGCCAATCGTTTAGGCTTAGGCGCTAGTGATATGCTTTTATATCCAGAAACAGATATGCACGATATTCGTGAGCAAATTAATGATGTACAGCCTGATTTCGTTGTAATTGATTCTATTCAGACCATGAATGAGCCAAGTTTAGATACAATGACTGGCTCAGCTTCACAGGTTCGGGAAGTAACCAGTGAGTTGATGAAAATTGCTAAAATGGACGCAATTACTATTTTTGTTATTGGCCATGTTACTAAAGAGGGAGCAATTGCTGGGCCAAAAATCATGGAGCATATGGTGGATACCGTTCTTTACTTTGAAGGAGATAAACACCACTCCTATCGAATCTTACACTCTGTAAAAAATCGTTTTGGTGCTGCTAATGAAATTGGGATGTTTGAGATGGAAAATGAGGGCTTAAAAGAAGTTACTAATCCTTCGTCAATCTTTCTTGACGAACGTTTACCGCGTTCGACAGGTTCATCCGTTGTGGTTTCACTTGAAGGAACACGACCTCTGTTAGCTGAAATTCAGGCGCTAGTCACACCAACAGCGTTTGGCTATGCTAAGAGGACTACATCAGGTATTGATTATAATCGAGCCGCCCTTCTTTTAGCGGTACTTGAAAAAAGGGGCAACCTTATGTTGCAAAATCAGGATGTATATCTTACCGCGACCGGTGGTATTAAATTAAACGAACCAGCGATTGATCTAGCTATAACGATGTCTGTGGCATCGAGTTATACTAACAAAGAAATAAGTGCTACAGATTGTTTTGTAGGCGAAGTTGGTTTAACCGGAGAAGTTCGGCGGGTAAATAAAATTCAGGCGCGAGTTAATGAGGCAGCTAAGGTTGGGTTTAAACGGATCTTTATTCCTCGTCACAATATGTATAAGGGATTAAAAGATTTGGAAATTGAAGTTGTTCCCGTTTCGAGTATCCCGCAAGCTTTAAAGCTTGTTTTTGGTTAACAGAAAATTGAACTTTTCCTGTATTACGCGTAAACTAAAACTGTTTGAATTTACTATTTTTGAAAGAGGCATGAATTTTGGCTAAAGAAAAAATCCGTGTAAGATATGCACCGAGTCCAACTGGTCACTTGCACATTGGTAATGCACGTACAGCACTTTTTAACTATTTATTCGCTCGTCATAATAAGGGTACCCTTGTCTTAAGAATCGAAGACACCGACCAAAAACGTAACGTTAAGGGCGGTTCTAAATCTCAGATGGATAACCTTCATTGGCTAGGTATTGATTGGGATGAAGGCCCTGATAAAGGCGGCGACTACGGTCCTTATCGGCAATCAGATAGAAAAGCTATTTATAACAAATATATCAAGCAATTGGTTGCTGAAGGCAAAGCATATTATTCCTATAAGACTGAGGAAGAACTTGAAGCTCAGCGTGAGGAACAACGTGCTATGGGTGTTGCACCACATTATACCTATGAATATGAAGGTATGACAGCTGATGAAATCAAAGAAACCCAAGCTAAAGCTCAAGCTAAGGGATTGAAGCCTGTTGTCCGGATTCATATTCCTGAAATGGAAACATATGAATGGGATGATATTGTTAAGGGACATTTGAGTTTCGAATCTGATACTATTGGTGGCGACTTTGTCATTCAAAAACGTGACGGGATGCCAACTTATAACTTTGCAGTTGTAGTTGATGACCACCTAATGAAGATCACCCACGTCCTTCGTGGGGATGACCATGTTTCTAACACTCCTAAACAATTAGTTGTTTATGAAGCACTGGGTTGGAAACCGCCTAAGTTTGGTCATATGACTCTGATTATTAATGCCAAGACTGGTAAGAAATTATCTAAGCGTGATGAATCTGTTCTGCAATTTATTGAACAGTACCGTGACATGGGTTATTTACCAGATGCTATGTTTAACTTTATTGCTTTGCTTGGCTGGTCACCGGTTGGTGAAAACGAAATTTTTAATAAGCGGCAATTGATCAAGCAGTTTGATCCTAAACGTTTATCTAAGTCTCCGGCTGCTTTTGACCAGAAAAAACTGGAATGGATTAACAACCAGTACATTAAGAAAACCAATAGGGATACCTTATTAGACTTAGCTTTAAATAATTTGCAAGAAGCTGGTTTAGTAGATAAAAATCCTAGTCCAGAAAAGATGGAATGGGTAAGACAATTGGTTAACATTTATTCTGTTCAGATGTCTTATACCAAACAAATTATTGATTTGGCAAAAATTTTCTTTGAAGATCCTAAAGATTTATCTGATAAGGAAATTGATGAAATTCGTAAAGATGATGCTCGTCCGGTAATTGAGGAATTTAAGAAACAAATTGATCTTATTCCGCGTTTTACCTCTGTCCAGATTATGAAGGCAATTAATGCTACTCGTCATGTGACTGGCATTAAGGGTAGAAAGTTATTTATGCCAATTAGAATTGCTACCACAAGATCGATGGTAGGTCCTGGTATTGGGGAAGCCATGGAACTTTTAGGTAAGAAACGGGTTAAAACTCATCTAGACTTAACTTTGAAACAAATGAAGGATAATGGCCTTTAATTAGTAAAAGTTAAAGAAGCTGCGATTAATCGCAGCTTCTTTTTTATAGTTCTGTTAAAATAAAAATAGCTATTTTTAAGAAGGGATAAGGAAACACTCGTGAAGATTTACAATACTTTAACGCGAAAAAAAGAAAAATTTAAAGCAATTCATCCCGGACAAATTACAATGTATGTCTGTGGTCCAACTGTGTATAACTATATCCACATTGGAAATGCTAGAAGTGTTATAGCTTTTGATACTATTCGCCGTTACTTTGAATATAAAGGCTATAAGGTTAAGTATGTTTCTAACTTTACTGATGTTGATGACAAGATGATTAATGAGGCCCGAGCAGAAGGGACGACTGTTCCAAAGTTGGCGGATCGTTTTATTAAGGCCTATTTAGAAGACACTAATGCTTTAAATGTAGAAAAGGCAACCTTACATCCCCGTGCTACCCATGAAATTAAATCTATTATCACTTTTATTCAAAAGTTGATCGATAAGGGCTATGCTTATGAAGTCGATGGTGACGTGTATTATCGTGCTAAGAAATTTGCTCATTATGGTGAACTGAGCGATCAAAATATTGCCCAACTTGAAGAAGGTGCCTCAAAACATATTAATGATGAGGAACAGCAACGTAAGGAAGATCCGATCGACTTCGCCCTATGGAAGGCTCAGAAAGAACCAGATGAAATTGCATGGGAGTCACCATGGGGGAAAGGCCGCCCTGGTTGGCATATTGAATGTTCAGTTATGTCTACCAAGTACTTAGGCGATACGATCGATATTCATGGTGGTGGCCAGGATTTGGAATTTCCTCACCATGAAAATGAAATTGCTCAAAGTGAGGCAGCAACCGGCAAAAAATTTGTTAATTACTGGATGCATAATGGTTTTGTCACTGTGGGTAAAGACCAAGAAAAGATGTCCAAGTCGCTTCATAATTTCGTAACTGTCCATGATATTTTAAAAAGGGTTGATCCACAGGTCTTACGTTTCTTTATGGCAAGTGTTCAGTATAGAAGACAAATTAATTATTCTGAGGAAAATTTAAAACAGGCTGAAATTATTTTGAACCGTTTTAAAAACACATTGACCAGCATTGACTACCGTCTGGCGGATGATACCGAAAGTGCTGCTTCTGCAGAATTAAAACAGGCCGTTCAAGAAACACAAAAGCATTTTGAAGCAGCGATGGACGACGATTTCAATGTTCAAAATGCCTTAACCGCAATTTATGATGTTTTGCCCGTTGTTAATGCTAATGCTAATCTTAGCAAAGTAGATAAGGGTGAATTGAAACACTTTAAGGAATTATTGAATTCCTGGCTCAGTATCTTTGGAATTGATACTAAAAAGTTAACCGCTAAAGTAACCTCTCCAGATAATGAAAAGATAAATACTTTAATAAAGATGCGTGATGAAGCTCGTAAGAATAAAAACTGGGCAGCCAGTGATCAAATCCGTGATCGTTTAAAGAGGATGGGTATTACCATCCAAGATACCCCACAGGGGACAAGGTGGACTCGTGACGAAAATTAAAAAATTAACTGAAAAAAATTTTGATCCTAACGTTTTAAGTGGACAGACTCTAGCTTATTTAGGGGATGCTGTTTATGAAGTGTTTATTCGGCGGCATTTGGTAAAAGGTGGCATTGTGAGGCCACAAGTTTTGCAACGTGAGGCAACACACTATGTTTCTGCTAAAGCTCAAGCAGCGTTAATTACCCAGCTCCAAGATGAAAATCGTTTAACTGAAGATGAATTAACGATTTTTCGTCGTGGCCGTAATTCTAAGAGTCACACAAAGGCTAAGAATACTACTTTAAGGACTTACCAGCTTTCAACTGGTTTTGAAGCTGTTTGGGGCTATCTAGACTTATTAGGCAAAAATGAACGCGTAGCGGATCTTAGCAAGTGGTGTATTAAGACTGTGGAAGATGGTGGCACAAGTAAATATGACTTCGAATGATAAGGATTTTGTATTTGGTAGACATAGTGGCTTAGATTTTTTGCGGACGCAGAATGCGGACCGGATTAATAAGGTGTTTTTACAGCATGGCATTCAAGAAAACTTTGCTAATCAAGTGTATGCCTTAGCTAAAAAGAAAAGTTTGGTTGTACAAACAGTTCCTAAAAATAAGTTAGATCGACTGGTTCAGGGACAAAACCACCAGGGCTTGGTTTTAGCAATTTCTAGTTTTGAATATGCTGATCTAAATGCTTTGCTTGATCAATTTGAAAAAAATGATAAAGATGCCTTTTTACTTATGCTTGATTCAATTGAGGATCCCCATAATTTAGGCTCAATTTTGCGTTCCGCTGATGCAACGGGAGTTAATGCCATTATTATTCCTAAAAGGCACGCTACGGGCTTAACGTCTGTAGTAGCTAAAACGTCTACTGGTGCTATCGATTATGTTCCGGTTGCCCGTGTTAATAACCTAGTTCAAACGACCAAATTGTTGAAGAAACGGGGTTATTGGATTTTTGGCACAGATATGAAGGGTACGGATTATCGCCGTTGGAATGCCAATGGTAAAACCGTGCTTGTTATTGGTAATGAGGGCAAAGGGATTTCTCATCTTCTTAAAGAACAGATGGATCAAACCCTTACTTTACCAATGGTTGGACACGTTCAATCTTTAAATGCGAGTGTTGCGACCGGTATTTTACTTTATCAAATGATGAATAGCAGAAATCCATTAAAATAGTACATACCTTCTTTATTGTCATTTAAGTGCTTACAAAAGATTATTTATGTTTATATGAACATGGATTCGCTATTTTTGCACTCAGTACTTCTATATTCTTACTCAGTAAAGGGAGTAGGGATAGAAATGAAAGTATCTGAATTAACCGAAAAAATAGAAGCTGATCTGATTGCAAGGATTTGTCATGAAGATGATGATGCCTTGCAGGAGTTATGTTATTACTACCGCCCAATGATTAATGCTGTGGAAAAGAATTATTTCTTACGGCACTATGATCATCAGGATTGGGAGCAGGATGCAATGATCGTGTGTTATAAATCTGCGATTGTATATTCGCATAAGAGGGGAAAGTTTGGTAGCTATTTTAAGAAGCGTCTCAATAACCATGCCAGGACTTTGGTTAGGTATGATTTGGCATATAGAAGACGGGCTTTTAAGGAATCTATTTCTTTGGAAGCTTTGATTGAAAATAATACCGAATGTATTGAGCAACCGACTGGTTGTTGTTTAGAAGTGCCGATTAGTGAGACCTATACTGAATTCCTTAATAGTTTATCTGCTTTAGAAATTAGTGCTTTACTAACTATTTTGGGAGAAGCAGATCAAGAAAAAATTGTGAAAAGACTGAAGATAGACCGTATGGCTTTACTTAGAGCAAGGTCGAGAGTTCTTCAAAAATTACGAAAAGTATTGTTTAATTAACCTTTTTGTAGAAGCAAATTTAAATTTGCGGTATAATTTAATTTGTAGAATAATTTTAGGAGGTAATTTAAGATGGCAGAAGAAAAAGGTAAAATTTTTAAGACTGCATTATTAGACCGTCATATGAAAGAAGTATTTGACTGGAGCGACTCAAACGTACCAGTTAGAGATGCCCTTTGGGACTACTTCATGGAAAAGAATGGTAGAGATACCATGAAGACTGAGCAAGATATGCTTCCGTTCTTAAAGGACGATGACGATAAGATCGAAGCCTTTGTTAACGACAATCTTAAGAAGTAAATCTAACTAATAACAATGTCTTACGCATGGTGGCCACGTTTAAAGTTATGACCACTAATAAAAACAGCTACTTTTTGGTAGCTGTTTTTATTTTGGTTTGTTAATGAAGAAATAGGTATGAGCGAATGAATTATATTATCGGACTAGACGTTGGTACGACTGCTACTAAGGGTACCGTATATGATATAAATGGTAAGAAAAAAGCTGAATTGAAGAAGGGCTATCCTTTAATTCAACTTAAAGAGGACCAAGCAGAAGAAGATCCACGTTTGATTTTTGCTGCGGTTCAAACGATTATCTTTAAATTATCCAAAATGGTTAAGGGTAAGGTTATAGCTATTTCTTGGTCAAGTCAGATGCATAGCTTAATCGGACTTGATAAAAATGGTGAGCTGTTAACTAATAGTATTACTTGGGCAGATAATCGGGCAAAGGATATTGTTTTGCGGGATAAAGAATCTGGCCTGGCTCTTAAAATTTATCAGCAGACAGGGATGCCCGTTCATCCAATGGCCCCTGTGTATAAGTTGGCTTGGTTAAAAGAAAATAAGCCAGAATTGTTTACACAGGTGGATAAATGGGTAGATATTAAAACTTATTTACTTTATCGCTTGACCGGAGAATTTAAAGAAGACATAACAATGGCCGCTGGTACGGGTTTATTTTCCTTAAAAAAACTTGCTTGGGATCAAATTATATTAAATCAGCTTGGATTGAAAGATAGAAATTTTCCACAATTAGTTCAACCAACTGCTGTTATTGGCAAAATGAAGGATGAGTATGTGCATAAGTTAGACTTGCCTGCAGATGTCAAAGTCATTGCTGGTGCTAGTGATGGTTATTTATCTACAGTTGGGGTTGGTGCTGTTGATAAAAACGAATTTGCTCTGAACATAGGCACATCTGGGGCAGTCAGAATGTTTAGTAAAAAGGTATTACTGGATAAAAAGGCTCGTTTTTTCTGCTACCCGTCTTCTAAAAATAATTATTTATTAGGGGGCCCCGTGAATAATGGTGGCATTATCTTTGAATGGGCCAAGAAAATGCTTTTAGGCCCGCAGGCTACCGCCAAAAATTTTTTAGACTTAGCACAAACTGCTCCGGCCGGTAGTGACGGGTTACTTTTTCATCCTTATCTTGGTGGAGAACGAGCACCGATTTGGGATTCAAACGCTCGCGGGTCTTTTGTTGGCCTAACCCGAAAACATACTAAAGCTTATATGGCTCGTAGTGTTCTAGAAGGCATTATTTTTAATTTACGGGCTGCGGCGCATTTGTTGACTGCAAGTGTAGGTAAGCCGAAAGAATTGCGTATTACCGGTGGATTTGTCCGTAGTAACTTTGTTCGCCAAATGATTGCTAACATATTTGCTATTCCGGTTGTAACTATGAAAAACGATCAGAGCGGAACGATGGCGGCGATGCTCTTAGCAAGGCAAGAATTGGGTTTTACTGAGAACCGGGAGAAGATAAAAAATTTAATTAAAGAAGATAAGACTTATTTTCCGGATCAAGAGGAAGCTGAGCTTTATCAAAATCTTTTTCCGCTTTATTGTGAAATAGGACAAGACCTAGAAAAGAGTTATGCTAAAATAGCTGCTTTTCAAAAAAGGCAAAAATAAAGAGCAGCTATATTCATTAATTTGAATATAGCTACTTTTTGTTTAAATTATATTTACTTTAAAGTGCTTTTACATCAGCAACAATCTGGTCAACTGTTAAATGATTTTGCTTATAAATCTCTTTGAGTGGCGTTTGGTCAGTGTAAACACGTTTTTGACCATAGTTAAGTACCTTAACACCTTTATTGCCAAGATATGATGCTACCTTCTCACCGTATCCACCATCAAGTGCGTCATCTTCAAGGGTGATAATTACTTTGTGGTTGGCTGCTAATTTATCTAAGGTATCTTTATCAAGAATATTAGCAGAGACAGGATTTACGAGGGTGGCATTTAATTTACTTGCTACCTTTGCTCCTAATTGATAGAAGTCACCTAAAGCAAGGACAGCGACATCTTTACCAGGCTTAACTTGGTATTGAATGTTGGAATAATCTTTGATGACTTTATTATCGTCGCCTTCAGGTACATCGTTGATCGGCATCTTGATTGCTACTGGATGCTTTCTTTGTTCGATTGCCCAATGCATCATAGCTTTTTCTTCAGCTAAGTTAGTTGGAGCTAAGTAGATCCAGTTTGGCAAGTTAGAAATCAGTACTTGGTCAAACATACCCAAGTGGGTCTTAGATTCACTTGAAATACCACCGGCACCGACCATCATAACTACTGGTAAATCGTTAGCAGCTGTATCGTGTGATAATTGGTCAAAGGCACGCTGTAAGAAGCTGGAATTTTCAAATAAGACAGGAGTTCCGCCTTCTTTTGCAAAGCCCGTGGCAAAAGCGACCGATTCTTGTTCAGCGATACCAACGTCTTTGTAATGATCTGGGTACTTATCTTTAATTTCATCTAAATCAAAGTTGCTTGGAATAGCAGCATTAATTGCGATTATCTTGTTACCAGCCTTGATTTGTTCCTTAATTACGTCAGTAGCTACAGTATTAGGATTTGGCTTTTTCTCTGGTGTGAGTGGTTTGTCAGTCTTTAGGTCAAACGGAATTACCCAGTGGTGGAACTCTTCATCTTTAAGAGCTGGGCTATAACCCTTTCCTTTAAGGGTATTAATGTGTAAAAGAATAGGATGATCAACATCTTTAACTGCCTTAAACGCATTAATCATATCTTGAATATTATTGCCATCTGCAACGTAGCGATAATCAAAGCCCATAGCCTTAAATGGGTTTTCTGCAGCTTCACCGTTAGAATCACGGAGCTTTTTAAGTGCAGTGACTAAACCACCAACGTTTTTATCGATAGACCACTGGTTATCATTTACAACAATAACTAAATTATGCTTTTCAATTGCGGCGTTGTTGAAGCCTTCATAGGCAAGACCACCGGTCATTGAACCATCACCAATTAAAGCCGTAATATTTTCATGACCACCCATCAAGTCACGTGCCCTAGCCATTCCAGTTGCTAAGGCAACAGAAGTTGAGGTGTGACCAATAGCGAAGTAGTCGTAGGGACTTTCATCGGGATTGGTAAATGGCGTGACGTCATCGTAGTGGTTAGGATCAAGCCATGCTTGTGCACGGCCGGTTAACATCTTGTGTGGATAAGTTTGGTGTGAAACGTCCCAAACAATCTTATCTTTTGGTGCATCAAACACGTAATGGTAAGCAATTGTAGCTTCCACAATACCCAAGTCTGGGCCAAGGTGACCACCTTTTGCTGCGTCTTTTTCTAAGATTAAAGTTCTAATTTCTTTTGCTAATTTTTCCATTTCTGGGATACTCAATTTCTTGAGATCTTTTGGACCAGAAATCTTATTTAATAAATAATCTGGATGCTTGTTCATATGAACTTCCTTATTAATTATGAGATTATTATAGATTTTATATTTCCAATTATAAAACATTTTGTTTTAATTGCTTTCAATAATTAAAAGTTATTGACGATACGATATTAAAGGTTATAAAATGAATTGCTTAAGTAAAAAAAATTTGCTAAAATATAGGGGTTTGGAAGTGAGATTATGGCAGTGAAAAAGGCAGCTTTGGCCTGCAGTGTATGTGGCTCTCGTAACTACTCAATCACGGCAAGTAAGAATCGCACTCAGCGACTAGAATTAAGAAAATTTTGTAAGCATTGCGGTAAAATGACTTTACATAAGGAAACGAGGTAGGAAGTAAATGATTAAGTTTTTCAAAAGTGTTGTTCATGAAATGAAATTAGTAACATGGCCAACTCCTAAACAAAATCGTCGTGATACGATAACAGTTATCGTAACTTCAATCTTGTTTGCCGTATATTTGGGTGCACTTGACTGGGTATTTACCAGCTTGACCCAAATGGTTATGTAATAGAAATAATTATTTTTACGTGGTATAATTTAAATGATCATAAAAGACCTCTGCATGGAGGCTTTTTTGTTTGCCAAAATTTAAGGAGATATATTTGAAAAATGGTCGAAACAACTAAAAAGAAATGGTACGTTTTACACACTTATTCCGGTTATGAAGATAAGGTTAAATCAGATTTATTATCACGTGCGCAAAGTATGGGGATGCAAGATTACATCTTTCGTGTCATGGTACCTGAACAAGAAAAGGTTGAAAAAGTTCGTGGTAAGAAACAAGACGTTGAGGAGAAAATCTTCCCCGGTTATGTTTTAGTTGAAATGGTAATGACCGATGAAAGTTGGTTTGTCGCTCGTAATACGCCTAACGTTACCGGCTTTGTTGGTTCTCATGGCGGTGGTTCTAAACCAGCCCCACTTCTCGACGAAGAGATTAATCGACTTTTACGTCAACAGGGTGAACCAGCTAAGCGGCCGACCACTAGCTTTAAAGTTGGTGAACAGGTTACCATTATTGATGGCGCCTTTAATGGTGTTGTAGGCAAAGTTACCGAAGTTCAACCAGATAAATACAAGTTATTTGTTTCTGTTGACATGTTTGGTAGAGCTACTACAACAGAACTTGATTATGATCAGGTAAAGAAAATAAATTAAAAATACGAATAAGTAAATATTGAAATTATCATCAAACGATGATAAGATACAACAGTACTTTTATTAGTGTGGGAGGAGAAGTAAGTTACCTCTCCATTTTAACCACATCACGGAATCAAGGAGGTTTTGACCGTGGCAAAGAAAGTTATTAACGTAGTCAAATTACAAATTCCAGCCGGTGCTGCAACACCTGCACCCCCAGTTGGTCCTGCTTTGGGTCAAGCTGGTATTAACATTGTAGGCTTTACTAAAGACTTCAATGCTAGAACCGCTGATCAAAAAGGCATGATTATTCCTGTAGTCATTACAGTATATGAAGATCGTTCGTTCGATTTCGTTACTAAGACTCCACCAGCTCCAGTTCTTTTAAAGAAAGCTGCTAAGATCAAGAAGGCTTCTGGTGAACCTAATACCAAGAAAGTTGGTAAGGTTACCAAGGACCAAGTTAAGGAAATTGCCCAAACTAAAATGAAGGATCTTAATGCTGCCGATGTCGACGGAGCTATGCGTATGGTTGAAGGTACTGCTAGAAGCATGGGTATCGAAGTCGAAGACTAATCCTGTTATTTATAACAATTTAGGTGGGAGAGCTATAGAGAAGCTCGTTTGACCACATATTAAGGAGGAAATCACATGCCAAAGCATGGTAAGAAATATTTAGAAGCTGCTAAAAAAGTAGATCCAAAGAAATTGTACTCTGTAGCAGATGCTATGAAACTTGTTAAGGAAACTTCATATGCAAACTTTGATGCTTCAGTTGAAGTTTCATATAATTTGAGTGTTGACCCCAAGCAAGCTGACCAACAAATTCGTGGTTCACTTGTTTTACCAAACGGTACAGGTAAGACCCAAAAGGTTATTGTCTTTGCTGAAGGTGCTCAAGCTGATCAAGCCAAAGCAGCTGGTGCTGACGAAGTTGGTTCAGATGACTTAGTACAAAAGATTCAAAATGGTTATTTGGACTTTGACGTTGTTATTGCTACACCAATGATGATGGCTAAGGTTGGTCGTTTAGGTCGTATTCTTGGGCCTAAAGGTTTGATGCCAAACCCTAAGACTGGTACTGTAACTATGGATATTGAAAAGGCTGTTAAGAACGTTAAGGCCGGTCAAGTTGAATACCGGGTTGATCGTCAAGCAGCTATTCATGCCGCTATCGGTAAGGTATCCTTTACTGATGAGCAATTGGTACAAAATTTTGATGCTTTACGTGACGTCATCTTACGTGCGCGTCCTGCATCAGCTAAGGGCCAATATATTGAAAGTGTTGCAGTTGCTGCAACTTTTGGTCCTGGGATTAAGTTGGATCCACTAAACTTAAAGTAGTTTAAAATTAATTAAATGTAAAAAAGCACTTTGCGTATAGCAAGGTGCTTTTTTTGATGGTATAATTAATTAATTTCAAAATGAAAAGGCTTAATTTGGTAATGAAATTAGTTTGATAATTTAATAATAGCTAAAGGGGAACGATTATGCATAAACATCTGTTAGAAAAATTGACCATTCTGTTTTTGTTTATAGTGACTTTTTTAACGGGATGTGCCAATAATAATAGTTCTAAAATTACAATTGTAGGTTCTAGTGCACTTCAACCCTTGGCAGAACAAGCGGGGAATGATTATCGACTGTCTCATTCTGGTAGTAATATAGTTGTCCAAGGAGGCGGTTCCGGTACTGGCCTGAGTCAGATACAAGCTGGTGCGGTTCAAATTGGCTCTTCCGATGTTTTCGCAGATACACAAAAAGGCATTAACGCCCACCTGCTTAAAGATTATTTGGTTGCAGTAGTTGGGGTAGTTCCTATTGTTAATAAAGGTGTCGGTGTGAAAAATTTGTCTATTAAACAGTTACAAGAAATTTTCACCGGTAAAATTACTAATTGGCAACAAGTTGGTGGTAAAAAAGGTGCCATCATCGTAATTAATCGTTCTAAAGGTAGTGGTACCAGAGCTACTTTTGAAGATTTAGTTTTAAGGGGTAAACAAGCAGTTAAGTCGCAAGAGCAAGATTCTAACGGTACCGTTAAGAAAATTGTTAATTCGACCCCAGGAACAATTTCTTACATTTCTTTTCCATACGCTACGGATAACAATATTCAAAAGTTAAGTATTGATCACGTATACCCAACTAATAAAAATATCCCTGATAATAAATGGAAATTATGGTCTTATGAGCATATGTACACTAAAGGCAAACCGAATAAGGCTACAGCTTCTTTTCTTAAATACATGTTAAGTAAAAAGATTCAAACCGGCTTAATACCAAAAACAGGATATCTTAGTGTTAACCAGATGCATGTTAAACGTGATAGTCATAATAAAGTTACGAAATTGGGTAAATAAGTTATGAGTGAGAAAAATGATGATTTAAAAAAGGTAGTTAATCAGGCGCTAGCTGAGCAAAAAGTTCCCCATGTAAAATTAGATAAGATGAAGCCCAGCACGGTCGATATTGATAAGTTGACCAAGCCTTCAAAAGAAACACACCAAGAATATTGGGGGAAAGGCTTAACCTTTTTAGCAATTATTTTAATTATTTTGTTAGTTGTTTCGATTATTGGCTTTGTCGGTGAGCATGGGTTAGCGACTTTCTTCAGTGACCATGTTAATATTATTCATTTCTTAACATCAACTAACTGGGATCCAACTCAAGGCGAAAATCATGTTGGCGCGTTAGCCATGATTGTAACTTCTTTCTTGGTTACTTTAATTTCTGCGTTGATTGCTGCACCTTTTGCTATTGCAGTTGCCCTATTTATGACCGAATATTCATCCAAAAGAAGTGCAAAGTTTTTACAATCAGTAACCGAATTGTTGGTAGGTATTCCTTCTGTTGTTTATGGCTTCTTAGGCTTAACAATTATTGTTCCGACTATTAGAAATGTTTTTGGTGGTACTGGCTTTGGTATTTTAGCTGCAACGTTAGTGCTCTTTGTAATGGTTTTGCCAACCATTACCTCGCTAACCGTTGATGCCTTGAAAGCTGTGCCAACTGAATTAAGAAATTCTTCAGCGGCATTGGGAGCAACACGCTGGCAAACGATTTACCACGTAATTTTACGTGCATCGACATCAAGAATATTAACAGCAATTATTTTTGGAATGGCTCGAGCCTTTGGTGAGGCACTAGCCGTTCAAATGGTGATTGGTAATGCCGTTCTTATGCCATATAACTTGGTTAGTCCGTCGGCAACTTTAACCAGTCAATTAACTAGTCAAATGGGGAACACAGTTATGGGGACTTTGCCTAATAACGCTTTGTGGTCATTGGCTTTGCTTCTTTTACTAATGTCACTACTCTTTAACTTCTTAGTACATTTGATTGGAAAGAAAGGAAAGAAATAAAATGCATGCAAAAAGAAATGATAAAATTGCCACTGTTTTTATTTATATTTTTGTAGCGATTGTTATTTGTATTTTAGCTGGAATTTTAGGTGAGATCCTGATCACAGGATTGCCTCACCTTTCGTGGCATTTTTTATCATCATCTGCCTCTTCTTTTCAAGCCGGTGGTGGTGTCCGTGATCAGCTCTTTAATTCCGTTTATTTACTGATCCTAACAATTGCAATTTCCTTACCGATTGCCTTGGGAGCGGCAATTTATTTATCTGAATATGCTAAAGATAATTGGATTACGAATACAATTAGAACTTCAATTGAAATCTTAAGTTCATTGCCTTCAATTGTGGTGGGCTTGTTTGGCTATTTGCTGTTTGTTATTCAGTTTAATCTTGGCTTCTCGATTATCTCAGGTGCCTTAGCCTTAACTTTTTTCAACTTGCCGATCCTTACTAGTAATATTGAGCAAGCCCTTGAGGGGGTTCCGCAATCACAACGTGAGGCTGGTCAGGCATTGGGCCTTTCTAACTGGAAGACAATTCGTGGAATTGTTTTACCTGCTGCCTTACCAGGTATTCTGACTGGTATTGTACTGAGTGCCGGGAGAGTTTTTGGTGAAGCAGCTGCCCTTATTTATACTGCAGGACAAAGTGGTTCAACAATTGATTATTCTAACTGGAACGCGTTTAGCCCAACTAGCTTTTTGAACGTAATGCGTCCTGCTGAAACCCTTGCTGTTCATATTTGGAAAGTAAATACGGAAGGTATTATACCGGATGCAACCATAGTTTCAGCGGCTACGTCAGCCCTGTTAGTGATAGTTGTGATCATATTTAATTTTGGTGCACGTGCTTTAGGCAATATGCTTTATCGCAAGTTAACAGCTTCAAATACGAAATAAAGGTATTCTATAATGGATGATTTAAAAAAAGAACCGACTTATATTAAGACTTTCTCGTCAGATGAGCTTGCACTTTCAACTAAAAATTTGAGTGTCTTGTATGGTGGTACAATTCAAAAGCTCTTTAATGTTAGTTTAGGTTTTAAAAAGAATGCAATTACGGCTTTAATTGGTGCTTCGGGATCAGGGAAATCCACTTTTCTGCGTTCTTTAAACAGAATGAATGACAAGGTAGCTACGGTTAAGGGCAATATTATTTTCCATGGCTTGGATGTAAATAAGCCCAACATCAATGTTTATGAGTTGCGTAAAAATATTGGGATGGTGTTTCAAAAACCTAATCCATTTCCAAAGTCAATTCGAGAAAATATTACTTACACTTTAAAAGCTGATGGACAAAAAGATAAACAAAAACTAGATCAGATTGTAGAAGAGAGTTTGCGTGCGGCCGCATTATGGGATGAAGTAAAGGATAAACTTGATAAAAGTGCTCTTGCATTGTCTGGTGGTCAGCAGCAGCGTCTTTGTATTGCACGGGCAATTGCATTGAAGCCAGAGATATTGCTCTTAGATGAGCCAGCAAGTGCTTTGGATCCTGTTTCTACTGCTAAATTGGAAGATACATTAAAGCAGTTACGTAGTAGGTACACAATGGTGATGGTTACTCATAATATGCAGCAGGCTTCAAGAATTAGTGAGTATACGGCCTTTTTCCATTTAGGACATGTATTAGAATATGACGTTACAAGTAATGTCTTTACTAATCCTAAAGGAAGAATTACTGAAAAGTACATTCAAGGTAGTTTTGGTTAAAGGAAATATTTATGAAAGAAATTATGACGGCTAAAAACGTTAAACTTAGTTACGGAAATTTTGAAGCGCTTCATGGTATTGACTTAGATTTTCCCGAGAAAAGATTAACGGCTCTTATTGGACCATCAGGCTGTGGTAAATCGACTTTTTTACGTTGTCTTAACCGGATGAATGATGATATTACTGGTGTAAAAATTTCTGGTGATATTCGTTTTAATGGGAAAGATATTTACAGTCCAAAAATGGATTTAGTCGCACTTCGTAAACATGTAGGAATGGTATTTCAGCAGCCAACACCGTTTCCTTTTTCTGTTTATGATAACGTTGCGTATGGTCTTCGAATTGCCGGTGTCAAAGATAAAAAGTTGATTGAACAAAGGGTTGAAGAGAGTCTTAAGCAAGCAGCAATTTGGGATGAAACTAAAGATAATTTAAAACGGAATGCACAGGCTTTCTCTGGTGGTCAGCAGCAAAGAATTTGTATCGCTCGAACTTTAGCTATTCGTCCAGAAGTTGTCTTGCTTGATGAGCCGACTAGTGCGCTCGATCCAATTTCTAGCATGGAAATTGAAAAAACACTAATGAGCTTAAAACATAAATATACTTTTATTATGGTGACACACAATTTGCAGCAGGCTAGCCGAGTTGCGGATCAGGTGGCTTTTTTGATGAATGGTAACTTGATTGAGACGGGACCAACTGAAAAAATGTTTATTTCACCTAAGAATAAAGTTACTAGTAATTATCTTAATGGTCGTTTTGGTTAAGTTGTTTGAGGTAAAAAAATGCACGAAATATTTTTAGATGAATTAAAAAAATTAAACGAAGAATTTATGGAGATGGGTGTTTACGTAAATGATCAAATTGATCAGGCTACAAGAGCCTTTGTTGATCATGATAAGAAAGCTGCCCAATCAATGGTTGATGACCAAGAAAAGGTTCCCAAGGAATCGTTACGAATTCAAAAAAAAGCTCTGGAATTAATGGCCTTACAGCAGCCAGTAGCAACTGATTTTAGGATTGTTATTAGTATTTTGAAGGCGGTAACTGACCTTGAACGAATTGGCGAAAATGCCTTAAGTATTGCTCTAGAAACTATTAGGGTTAAAGGAAATGCTAGAATCGAACCTGTAGAAGATACTATTTCTGAAATGACTCATAATGTTCGGCACATGCTGATTAAAGTTTTGACAGCTTACGTTCAGGATGATAAAAAAATGGCTAGGGATGTAGATAATAATCATAACGGCATTTATTCTGACTACATTAAAGCTAGGAAGTTAATCGTTAAAGGAGTAGAAAAGAATCCAGATACTGCAGTTGCTGCCTCTAGTTACTTCGTGGTTATCAGGTTGCTAGAAAGAATTTCCGATCATATTGTTAACATTGCTAGTTGGGTAATTTATAAAACTACGGGTAAATTAACAGAATTAATTGATCCAAATGATGCTTTGTAAAAAATGATACTTGCATAAGGTTAAATAGCCTGTTACACTAGTTAAAGTAAATTCTACCTAAGACTCGGGTGGTATAACACCTCAAAATCCCGCCGAGGCCAGAAGATAATGAAGATTTTATAACTCCATGTCTTATGGCATGGAGCTTTTTTATTAGGCCTTATAGAATTTATCAATGTAATTGATTATGGAGGTGAATTCGATTGAGTAAAACTGCTATTGCTGAAAAAGAGAAGCTTGTTGATGCATTTGCTGATGAACTTAAGGATGCTAAGGCTATCTTAGTGATTAACTACTTAGGCTTATCCGTTGAGGAAGTCACCAAGATGCGTGATGAACTTCGTGATAACAACGTTAAGATGAGAGTTATCAAGAATACTTTCTTAAAGCGTGCTGCTGCTAAAGCTGGCGTTAAAGGCCTTGACGATACTTTCGTTGGTCCAACCGCTGTTGTTTACACTGATGATGCCGATGACATTACTGAGCCTGCTCGTATTGTTTCTAAATACGAAGATGACTACGATGTCATGGAAATTAAAGGTGGTATGCTTGAAGGCAAGTTGACTTCTAAAGATGAAATCAAAGAACTTGCTTCTATTCCGGGACGCGATGGATTGCTTTCAATGCTTGTTTCTGTATTGCAAGCACCTATTCGTGACTTTGCATACGCTGTTAAAGCTGTTGCTGATTCAAAATCTGATGATTCAGATTCTAAGGATGCAACAAAATAAATATTGTAATTAATATCTAAATTCTAATTTTTCGGAGGATACTTAAATGGCTTTAGATAAAGATAAGATCATTGAAGACTTAAAAGGTGCTTCAATTCTTGAATTAAACGACCTTGTAAAGGCTATTGAAGATGAATTTGACGTTTCAGCTGCTGCCCCAGTTGCTGCTGCAGGTGCTGGTGATCAAGCTGCTCAAAAGTCAACGTTCGATGTTGAATTGACTGAATCAGGTCAAGAAAAAGTTAAGGTTATTAAGGCTGTTCGTGATATCACTGGCCTTGGCCTTAAGGACTCAAAGGACCTTGTTGATGCTGCTCCTAAGAACGTCAAGGAAGGCGTTTCAGAAGACGAAGCTAACGACATTAAGTCTAAGCTTGAAGACGTTGGTGCTACTGTAACCCTTAAGTAGTTACAGCCCAACTGGGCAAGTTATTTAAAAAGGCGAGTGTTTGCAATTGCAAATGCTCGTCTTTTCCTTTCTTATTTTGTTAACATTAATATATAAGCTTTAAGATAGTTTAAGTAAAAAATAATCAAATAATTTTTTAGAAGCGAGAACTAATGTCTGTCGAAAAAAATCAAATGTACTTTGCAAGTAATCCTGATAGTGAACATGATGAGCACGTCATTGATTATCACGTTAATGGAATTGATTTAAAATTTAATACTGACGCCGGTGTATTTTCTAAATTACGGGTAGATTATGGTTCAGGTGTATTAATTAAAACGATGTCTGATGTTACTTTCCCTGCCAATAATATTCTTGACGTTGGCACTGGTTATGGCCCAATTGGTTTATTTGCGGCTAAGTTTTGGCCTAAGCAAATGGTTGATATGGTTGATGTCAACGAAAGGGGATTACAACTCGCTAGAGAAAATGCTGAGTTAAATCACGTTGATAATGTACATATTTATAGTTCAGATATTTATTCAAAAATAGACGAAGACAAAAAGTTTGGTTTAATTATAACTAATCCACCAATTCGGGCTGGTAAAAAAGTTGTTAGTCAATTTTTGGCTAACGCTAAAAATTTCCTTGTAAATAATGGGGTATTGTTAACAGTTATTCAGAAAAAGTAGGGTGAACCTAGTGCACGCAAGCTTTTAAAGTCAACTTATGGGAATTGTGCAATTCTCAAACGGGATAAGGGATATTATATTTTAAAGGCAATAAAGAAGTAATTTTGTAAGAGGAATACATGGCTTTATCTAGTGAAGATAAAAAGAAATACATGCAATTAGCCTTTGCAGAAGCAAAAAAAGCTCAGAAGCAAGGAGAAGTGCCAATAGGTGCGATATTGATTGATCCTCAAGGTCAAATTATCGGTAAAGGGTATAATCGTAGGGAACTTGATCAAGATGTAAGCCAGCATGCTGAAATGATCGCAATTCGCCAGGCATGTAAAAAATTAGGCACATGGCGGTTAATTGATTGCAGTTTATTTGTAACTTTAGAGCCATGCCCTATGTGTGCGGGTGCAATTATTAATTCTCGTATAGCTAACCTCTATTATGGTGCCCTTGATCCTAAGGCTGGAGCTGCTGGAAGTGTAGTTGATTTATTTGCAGTGAAGAAATTCAATCACCATGTTCATGTGATTAGGGGAATATATCGGGATGAATCTAGCAAAATGCTAAAAACCTTTTTCCAATCAATTCGTAAAAAGCAAAAATTAGCTAAGCAAATGCGGCAAAATAGTGGTAAAAATGAGTAAAATACGTTATTATGTTTTGTGGGCAATGTTTGGCTTCCAAATTGTGTCAGGACCGGAAGGTAGCAGCACTAAGGTTGCCCAGGCATGTGCCTTTTATTAGACATTTACAAACTCTTAACTCTTTCCAAGAGTTAGGAGTTTTTTTACTAGGGAAGATAATTCATGGCTTATCAAGCGTTATATCGTAAATGGCGGCCACGTACTTTTGATAGTGTTGTTGGTCAGAAAGATATTACAGATACCTTAAAGAATGCTATTAAACGCGGTACTATTTCGCATGCCTTTTTATTTGCTGGTCCACGCGGTACAGGGAAAACTTCGTGTGCAAAGATTTTTGCCAAAGCCTTAAACTGTACTAATCTGCAAGATGGTGAACCATGTAATAAGTGTGCAAACTGTCGTGCTGCTGATAATGGCTCAATGCCTGATATTATCGAAATTGATGCCGCTTCTAATAACGGCGTTGATGAAATTCGTGATATCCGAGACAAGGCAAAATATGCTCCTACTCAGGGTAAGTACAAAGTTTATATTATCGATGAAGTCCACATGCTATCGATTGGTGCTTTCAATGCTTTACTTAAAACTTTAGAGGAACCACCAGAGCATGTTGTCTTTATTTTGGCGACCACGGAGTTGCAAAAAGTCCCCGCTACGATTATTTCGAGGACGCAACGTTATAACTTTAAGCGTATTTCCAAGGCTGATCTTGAAAAAAGAATGAAGTATATTCTTGATCAAGAAAAAATCAAATATGACGATAAGGCGCTTGCGGTTATTGCTCAAGTAGCTGATGGCGGGATGAGGGATGCCTTAAGTATCCTGGATCAATTATTGAGTTATGAAAAGGGTAGCGTTAATTATAACGATGCCTTACAAATAACTGGTTTTGCAGCTAAAGAAAATATTGAAAAAATCTTGCTTGCTTTGCTTAATAAAGATGCAGGTAATGCTCTTAAAGAGACACAAAAGGAACTGCGGTCTGGCGCGAGTTCTAAGAATATTTTAGATGAATTAATTGATATGGCTACCAATGCTCTAATGATTAGTAAAGCAGGTGGTAGTGATGAAAGTGGTTTTATAAGTGATGAACTTGTTCAAAAAATAAAGGATATTCCTAGTACGCGCTATTTTCATTTGATTACTTTAGCAAATAATGCGTTAAATGATTTGCGCTACACTAACCAGCAGCAAATACCCCTAGAAGTATTTTTAGTGGAAGCGAGTTCTAATGAAAAGCCAGTGAAGCAAGAAACTGTTAAAACTACTTCTGTAAACTCTGATTCTGATTTACAGGCTGAAATTGCCGCGTTAAAGAAGCAAGTGGTTGATTTAACCCAGCAAGTTGCTAATGTTGCTAATGAGCCACCCTCAAATTCAAGCAATCAGGTCTTTCATTTGGATACAGCTAAGTCAAGTAAAAACAAGAAAACTCGTGCTGAAAAAGCAGAAAACGAGGTTAAACCTAAGAAAGTTGTTAAGCGAACCAAGCATACTAATGAACAAAATCGGAAACAGGTTTATCATGTTCTTGCGAACGCAACTAAAAAAGACCTTGAAACGATTAAAAATGTTTGGCCTGACTTACAATCAGGCCTAGCTGTTTCTGAACGCGCCTTGTTAGATGTACTTGAGCCTGTCGCTGCCAGTCATGATCAAGTGGTCATGAAGTGTAAATACACCCTCTGGTTTGAAAATGCCAGTTCTGATAGCGATTTAATGAATAAGTTAACCAGTGAGATTGAGAAGTTTGCTAAGCATAAATATGATATTGTATTAGTGCCGGATGATGATTGGTTAGCCGTTAGGAAAGAATTTATTGAAAGCCATAAAAAAGAATTTTTGGCTAAGAAAAAGCAAAAAGTATCAGATATAGTTCAAGAAGAACCGGAAGAAAAGAAAGAACCTAAAGATGATTCTAAGGTGATTGATAAGGCTAAGGAACTTTTTGGTGATACGGTTAATATTAAAGATTAATTGCAGTAAAATATAAGATATATTTTTTTAAAGGAGATAAAATATGAGTGGAAGACCTAATTTTGGTGGTATGGGTGGCGTAAACATGCAACAAATGATGAAGCAAGCCAAAAAATTGCAACAACAAATGACTGAAGAGCAGGAAAATATTACTGCTAAGGAATTTGTGGGCAAATCTGCTGATGATCTTGTGGTTGCTACCTTTACTGGTGATAGAAAATTAAAAGATTTAGCAATTAATAAAGAAGCTATCGATCCAGACGATCCTGATATGTTGCAGGATTTAGTCATTGATGCGGTCAATAAAGGACTTGCAGAGATTGATAAGGCAACACAAGAAAGTTTAGGCAAGTACACGAAAGGTATGAGATAATTGCAATATCCATTACCAATTGCTCATTTAATTGATTCTTATATGAAGTTACCTGGAATTGGTGAAAAAACTGCGACAAGGCTAGCATTTTATACGTTAGATATGCCTGAAGACGATGTTCAAGATTTTGCTAAATCGCTTAAAGAAGTGAAGCAAAAACTGCGTCGTTGTTCAATTTGTGGCAATGTTACAGAAAAAGATCCGTGTGATATTTGTTCTAACCCTGAACGAGATCAAACTACCATTATGGTTGTTGAACAGCCCAAAGATGTGATGGCATTTGAGGAAATGGGCGAATATGATGGCCTTTACCATGTTTTGCATGGTGTCTTGTCGCCAATGGATGGAATTGGACCAGAAGAAATTAACATTAAATCCTTGATTACCCGTTTGCAAAAGCAGGATAAAGTTAAAGAGGTTATTCTAGCGCTTAATTCCACACCTGAAGGTGAATCAACGGCTATGTATATCAGTAAGTTGATTAAGCCATCTGGTATTAAAGTTACGCACTTGGCGGCTGGTCTTGCTGTTGGTAGTGATATTGAATACGCTAATTCCATTACTCTAAAACGAGCAGTACAAGGGAGAACCTCATTATAATGGCAAAGAGAAATAAGATAAAAGAGCAAGGCGATCAAAAGCTGATAGCACTGATCGAAAAATTGCAAGATGAAATTGCTCTTCAAAAAGACCTTGACCAAACTACTTTGGATATGTCAGAAGATAACGTAGTAGCAGGTAAAATTTTACGTGCTAAGTATTCATTTTTGTATGATGAGGCTCGTTACCGGCATACAAGATTTAGTGGTTTGACTAATGCAATTACGCAGTAAAAAAAGCCCGTTCACATCAGTGAATAGGCTTTTTATTTTGGCTAAGTTTAAAATATTTTGCACTGTTAAAGTAACAGAAATTTCTGTAGAATAGACACATGGAGAGTTTTATGAAGAGTTTTTTTATTAGTTTTGAAGGCCCAGATGGGGCAGGCAAAAGTACTGTTCTCAAGCAGGTAATGGCGCAAATAACCCCTAAGTTGCAAACACAATATCTTGTGACACGTGAGCCAGGTGGTTCAGTGATTGCAGAGAAGATTCGTAAAATCATTTTGGATCCTAATAATTCTAAGATGGCCGCTAAAACGGAGGCCTTGCTTTATGCAGCTTCACGCAGTCAGCACATGGCCGAGGTGATTATACCAGCGCTGAAAGCAGGAAAATTAGTGGTTTCCGATCGTTTTGTTGATAGTTCTTTAGCTTATCAGGGTGCTGGCCGGAACTTAGGAATTAAAGAAATTAAACAAATCAACGATTTTGCGACGAGCGGGATTGAACCAAATTTAACGATTTTTTTAGATATTGATCCAGCAGTTGGTTTGGCGCGGATTCAGAAACAGCGGCCTAATGGTGAAGATCGGTTGGAACAAGAAAAATTAGCTTTTCATAAAAGAGTTTATGGCGGCTATCAGAAGATCAAACAACTTTATCCTGATCGGATAAAAATTGTGAATGCTAACCAGCCATTTGGTCAAGTAGTAGCTGATTGTATTAAAATTATTGAAAATCGTTTACCAGAGAAATTTTTAAAGGACTGATCTTATGAAATTAATAATCGCTATTGTACAAAAAGAAGATTCGAATAAATTACAACGTGCTTTTGTTAAGAATAATATCCGAGCAACTAAGCTGTCGACAACCGGTGGCTTTTTGAGTCAAGGTAACACCACCTTTATGGTTGGAACCGCAGACGAATCCGTTGATAAGGTTCTAAAAGTTATCAAAGGTGAATCTAAAGCACGTGAAGAGTATATGAATCCTAATATGGTTACGACCGGCTTCGATATGGGCAGCCAGCCCGTGAAAATTACCGTTGGCGGTGCAACTTGTTTCGTCTTACCTGTTGAAGAGTTTAAACGCTTCTGATGGTAAATATTAATAAAATTGGTAAAGCCCAAGCCAATTTTTTATATAGAGCTTATAATAATAAACAATTAGCCCAAAGTTATCTATTTGTAGATAGTGATGAAGAAGAGGCACTTAATACAGCTTATTGGCTTGCATGTTTATTTAATTGTACCGGTCAAAATAAGCCTGATGGTAAATGTCAAAATTGTCGGCAGATTATTTCGGGTAACCATCCCGATGTGTTGTTGGTTGAACCAGAGGGAAAGCAGACTTTAGGAATTGACCAGATTCGGCCATTAAAAGAAGAATTAGCAAAAAGCCCGGTTGAAAGTACTCGTCGCTTTTTCTTTATTAACGAAGCGGAGAGGCTGACTTTACCTGCAGCCAATGCACTTCTTAATTTACTTGAAGAACCGATTGCGCCAGTGGTTTCAATACTGATAACCAATAATAGCGACCAGATTCTTCCAACCGTTCGTTCTCGTACTCAGATTGTTAATTTTGATGATGGGAAGAAAATCGAGGGTAAAACGGCTATCTTAATTAAAAATGGCTTTTCACAAGATGAAATTACTGAATTGGGTGATACCAACAATTTAGACCAAATGATTAAGTACTTTTATCAAGAAATGTTAGAGAAAAATTCATTGGCTTTAGTTAGTGCACACCGTTTGGCCGATGAAGCTAGGGGAGTAACCCAGCAGCGCTATGTTTTAATTAATTTAAAACTCATGGCGCAGAAAGATGTAAATGATGAGCTTAAACGGCAAGCCGGGGCAAGGATGTTAAAATGTTTAATAGAGGTTGATAAAATGCGTTACAGTAACGTCAACTTCCGTAATCTGTTAGATTACCTTGCTTTGCAGTGGAAACGGTAGGTGTTTATAGTGGATCCTTATTCAAAGTTGCAACAATTGCATGATGCAATGGCAAATATGACTAAAACAGTTGAAAGTTTAGAAAATAATATTTTGGATACGCTCAAAGAAAATACTGAGTTAAAAGTAGAAAATAAACTTTTGCGGGAGAAACTGGATAAATTAAATAGTAGTCATAGTGAACCTGCAGTTAAGACTCAGAGTGGACTTGAATCTTTAAGACAAATCTATAAGTCGGGTTACCATATTTGTAACATGTATTATGGTTCACACCGAGATCCAAGTTCAGATTGCATGTTTTGTTTAGATATTCTTGATAATTTTGGTGAAAAAAAGAATATTAAGAAGGATAAATAAGATGCAGAGACAGAGTAGTTATGCCAAGGATAGTGGGAAGCTGTACTTAGTCCCAACCCCGATTGGTAACCTAGATGATATTACGATTCGTGCAAAAAAAGTTTTAACAAATGCAGATTATATTGCGGCTGAGGATACCCGTACCAGTGGGATCTTGCTAGAAAAGATTGGCGTGCATAATCGCATGTTATCTTTTCATAAATATAATTCTAAAGAACGTGCTCCTGAGTTGATTAAATTAATGCAGGATGGAGTGACAATCGCTGAAATTAGTGACGCTGGGATGCCGGTTATCTCAGATCCTGGTTACATTTTAGTGGAAGACTGCATTAAGCATGATATTCCAGTCGTTCCTCTTCCGGGACCGTCTGCTTTTGCCACGGCTCTTATCGGGTCAGGCTTTGATGCACAGCCTTTTACTTACTATGGCTTTTTGCCGCGAAAGCAGTCTGAACAAAAACCATACTTTGAAGAAATGAATAAAGCCAAAGCAACTTCGATTTTTTATGAAGCGCCACACCGGTTAGTTAAAACATTGAAGAATATGGCTCAAGTTTTTCCGGCAGACAGGAAAATTGTGGCGGCACGCGAGCTAACTAAAATTCACGAAGAATTTATTCGTGGGACAGTTGCCGAATTAAATAGTTATTTTGCTAAAACAAAGCCGCGTGGTGAATTTGTAATTTTAGTTTCAGCGAATACTGAAAAGCCAAAGCAATTGGCGTGGCCGGAATTGATTCAATTGGTTAATAATGTGGTAAAGCAAGGTAAAAGTAAAAAAGACGCTATTAAACAGATAGCCAAAAACTATCATGTTTCTAAAAATGAGCTTTATGATAAATACCACCAAAAATAAGTGGATTAAAGGATTAAAAAATGAAATATAGTGAGAAGCACCAAGTTGAATTTTACGAATGTGACGAAAATGAGCATTTGAAGTTACCGTCTCTGGTAGACCTGATGATGCAGGTGTCTGAACACCAACTTGACAAGCGCGGTATAGGTACAAATACTTTAGTTAAACATGGTGAAGGCTGGGTTGTGACCCAGTACCACTTTGATATTGAGAATTTGCCTAAGCCAGGGGATGAAATAAACCTAATTACGGAGGCGAGTGGGTATAACCGCTTCTTTGAATACCGTGATTTTATGTTTGACGATAAAGACGGCAATCGTTTAGTTACGGTTCGTAGTGAATGGGTATTGTTTGATTTGCAGAAACGCAAGATGTTGCCAACTGACGAAAAATTAATGGCAAATTTGGAAGTACCGCTTTTAAAGAAATTGCCACGTTTTCCCCGTCTTCGTGCGCTGAAAAGTTATGACCATAAACGGCAATACCGGGTACGATATGATGACCTCGATACTAACCACCATTTAACCAATAGTCACTACTTTAACTGGTTTATTGATATGCTAGACCGTGATTTTATGAAAAAATTTATGGTCCAAGCAATCGACATCAAATTCAATAAAGAAGTGCGCTATGCACAGATGCCATATTCATGTATGACCTTAAAAAAAGAGGATAATCAATACAAATCTTATCACGCAATTGAGGATGAAAAGGGAAAAGACCAAGCAGTATGTGAGCTAACATGGCGCAAAATATGATTTAATAAAGGCATGACAGTTAGTCATGCTTTTTTTGAGGGAGTGGTTAGAATGACTATAAAAAAGTTATTAAAGATCGACTTACAAGGATTGGTCATGTTAGGTATAGTTATTGCTATGAAAATCATATTAGGACGCTTTTCTTTTGGACCAGCAATAGTTAAGGTCGGATTAGGTTTCATTGGTAGTGTTATGTTAGGTTATCTTTTTGGCCCAATTTGGGGTGCCGTTGGTGGCTGCATTAGTGATCTGGTTTCATCTGCCCTCTTTGGTAATCAGGGTGGCTTCTTTATTGGCTTTACTTTAACTGCAATGGCCGGACCTTTTATTTATGGTCTTTTTTTCTACCAAAAACCAGTTAAAATTTGGCGAATTATCGTGGCTACCTTATTAGTTACTCTGATTGTAAATATTGGTATGAATACGTTATGGGTGCACTTTCTTTATGGCATGAACCTTAAGGCGGCATTAATTCAACGCGCGCCTAAGGAGTTGATTGTTCCTTGGATTCAAATGTTTATCGATTACTTTGTTTTGCAGGCTATTTCTCGTGTTAAAATAAAAAAGTAGTTTTAATAAAAAGGGAAAATAATTAGACATGAAAATTTTAAGTGTATCAACGGCTACCAATCATTTAAGTGTTGCTTTAAATGAAGATAAGAAAATAATTGTTGAGAAGAACGAACATGATGAGCGCAATCACAGTGAACACCTTGATCCGTTAATCAATGAAATTTTAGTTAATAATAATTTAAAGCTGAAGGATATTGATCGCTTTGCGGTTGCAATCGGGCCTGGTTCATATACCGGCTTAAGAATTGGTATTACGACCGTTAAAATGTTTGCTAGCATCTTGAAAAAAGATGTAGTTGGGATTTCAACCTTAAAAGCTTTGGCTGCTAGCTGTAGCGATCAAAAGAGTTTGATTGTGGCTGGGATTGATGCCAGAAATGATAATTACTTTGCCGGAGCTTATATTATTGATAGTGCCGGTAAACTGGTTAATGTGATTCCTGACGGACATTACCATATTGATACATTATTGAATGCCGTTCATGATTATTTAGAGCAGAGCAAGTATGCAAAGCTGATTTTTATTGGTTCTGGTTTTAATAAACAGGAAAAATTAATTAAGGATTTACACGTGCCGTTTACTTACGGAACTGCTGATCAAAATGTCGTTCATGCCGGAATAATTGGGAAATTGGCTCTAGATGAGAAAGCAGTTGATCCGGATAAATTATTGCCGCGTTACTTGCGCAGAACCCAAGCAGAGGTCGATTGGCACAAGAAGACCGGTAAACCATTTGGACCGGATAGTAATTATGTTGAAGAAGTTTAAAGGATTAAATCAATTTTTTCATTTGGCGCAAAATAAGGTTAACCTGACTTTTTCACCATTTGTCGTGACGATTGATAAACAGGTTCTGCAAGTAATGCAGGCCAGTGACGATGATATTCCTAATTTATTGATGTTGGAGCAGAAAGTGTATTCTGGTTATATGCCGTGGGATGAGCTTTCTTTTCGAACGGAATTAAATAAAAAGAAGAATACTCTTTACCTGGTTGTTTATCACGTTTCAACGTTAATTGCCTTTATCGGTGTGCGTTTCCGTTCTCGTGAGGCTCATATTACTAATATTGCGGTTGCACCTGAGTTTCAGCATCAGCATGTCGGGACATTTTTAATGCAATTGATGATCGAGCGTGCAAGGCAGAATGGCAGTGAATGTGTGAGCTTAGAGGTTCGCGTTGATAATGAATTAGCACAGAAATTTTATCAGTTGTTGGGTTTTGAAGCCACATTTATAAGGAAAAATTATTATCAGGATATTGCTACTGATGCGTTAAATATGGTTTTATGGCTAAAACCTCATCAGGTTAACAAAAGGAAGAAGCTTAAGTTTTGAATAATAAAAAGGATATTCGCATATTAGCTTATGAAAGTTCATGTGATGAAACTTCGACCGCCGTGGTTAAAAATGGCCGTGAGGTTGAAAGCTTAATTGTGGCAACCCAGATAAAAAGCCACCAACGTTTCGGTGGGGTTGTTCCTGAAGTAGCCAGCCGTCACCACATTGAGGTGATTAGCCAAATTACCAAAGAAGCATTAGATGAGGCAAAAGTTGGGTGGAAAGATATTGACGCAATTGCGGTTACCTATGGTCCAGGCCTTGTTGGTGCGCTCTTAATTGGTGTCAGTGCTGCTAAGGCAGCATCGATGGCAACGGGTATTCCGTTAATTGGGGTTGACCATATTATGGGACATATTATGGCTGCCCAATTAAAGGATGAGATCGAGTATCCTGCCTTGGCCTTACAGGTTTCCGGTGGACATACTGAGATTGTCTTGTTAAAGGATCCAATTCATTTTGAGATTATTGGTGATATCCGTGACGATGCGGCTGGCGAGGCTTATGACAAAATCGGCCGGGTTATGGGTGTAAAATATCCAGCTGGTAAAACCGTTGATAATTGGGCTCATAAGGGTAAAGATACTTTTCATTTTCCAAGAGCTATGATGGAAGATAATGATTATGATTTTTCATTTTCTGGCTTAAAGAGTGCCTTTATTAATACCTGCCACCACGCTGATCAAATTCACAAAAAGTTAAATAAATATGATCTGGCTGCAAGTTTCCAGGCTTCAGTAATTGATGTGCTTGCACATAAGACTATTAGGGCAATTAAGCAGTATCGTCCCAAGACCTTTATCATGGGCGGTGGGGTTGCCGCAAACCATGGTTTGCGTGAGCGTATGAGCAAGGAAATTGCTCGTCTACCCAAGTCAATTCAGCCTAAGGTTATCTTACCAGACATCAAATTATGTGGTGATAACGCGGCTATGATCGGAGCAGCTGCGTATAATTTATATAATGCTGGCAAGTTTTCAGACTTAACTTTGAATGCCGATCCATCGTTGGAATTACCGTATGCAGACAGCATGTTAAAGTAAATAGCAATTTAAAAGCATAAAAAATGGCTTAAGAAGGAATCATTCTCTTAAGCCATTTTTGTTATTCAAATTTATCTAATTCGTCAATTGCCTGTCCCCAATCATCATTTGCACTATCTATTTGCTTTTTAACAGTAGATAATTTTTCTTGGAGAGGACCTAATTTATTAAAATTAGTGGCAATCTCAGGATTCGCCATTTGCTTTTGAATCTCTTTCTGTTTTTGTTCTAGTTGCTCAATTTGTTTTTCAACCTGGTCAACTTTTCTCTTTAATTTTCGTTTCTGTGATTCATGTTGCTTTTGCTCTTGATAAGAAAGTTTCTGTTTGTTAACTTTCTTAACCGGTTGGGTATCTTGCGTGTCGGCATCTTTCTGGGTTGCCGCAGCCTGTTTAGCTTTTTCATCCAAATAGTATGAATAATCGCCATTATAAATCTTGGCGCGTTGGTGGTTAATCGAGACGACCTTGTTTGCCAACTGATTAATGAAGTAACGGTCGTGAGAAACGAATAGTATGGTACCATCAAATTTTTGCAGGGCTTTTTCTAAGACTTCTTTAGCCTCAATGTCTAAATGGTTGGTCGGTTCATCCATTAGTAAGAAGTTGTTGTGTTCAAGTGAGAGGACAGTTAGGGTTAACCGGGCTTTTTGTCCACCGGATAGTTGCCCCACGGTTTTATCGATATCTTTCGCCGTAAAAAGAAAACTCGCCAAAATTGAGCGAACATTGCGTTCAGGCATGGTTTTGTGACGATCCCAAATGGTGTCCAAAACGGTTTTACTTGGATCTAACCGCTGTAACTCTTGGTCATAGTAACCAATATCGAGGGATGCACCGTACTTAATGGATCCGCCTTTAGGGGTAAGCTGCTTCATAATGGTTTTAAGTAAAGTAGACTTGCCGATCCCGTTGGGACCAATTACGGCTACGCGGTCACCTTTATTGATTTGAAAAGAAATATCTTTAACCATCGTCTTATTGGGGTAACCGATGATTAAATTATTTAAAATCAAAACTTCTTTGCCAGATGGTCTTTCACTCTTAAATTGAATTCTTACTTTATTCTTATGCTTAGGCGGCTTAATGCGGTCAATTTTTTCTAATTGTTTGCGTCTACTTTGCGCCCTCTTAGTTGTTGTGGCCCGAACCAGGTTCTTTTGGATAAATTCTTGATCCTTCTTAATTTTTTCCTGTTGTTTTTCGTAAGCTTCTTCCTGCTGGCGATTACGTAGTTCCCGCTCGGCGACATATTGAGAATAATTTCCTTTAAAGGCAGTTAGTTTGCCGAATTGTAACTCAAAGATTTGGCTTGCCAAGTGGTCTAAGAAATATTGGTCGTGGGAAACAAATAAGATGGCACCGGAATAACCTTTAAGGAAATTCTCTAACCAGTCCAACGTATCAAGATCTAAGTAGTTGGTAGGCTCATCAAGTAAGAGTAGTGCCGGTTTGCGTAAAAGCAGCTTAACAAAGGCCAAACGTGTCTTCTCACCACCAGAAAGACTTGCTATCTTTTTGCTCCAAGTTTTTTCTGGAAAGTTAAATCCATTCAAAATACTCTTGATGTCTGATTGGTAGGTATACCCGCCTTGTTGTTCAAAGTTGAACTGCATTTGGTCATACTGTTTAAGTAATTTCTTGTCTTCAGGATGATCAGCAATGTCTTCTTGCATCTGCTGCATCTTCTTGCCCGCTTTAATGAGTGGATTAAAAACAGAAAGCATCTCATCCCAAATGCTTTTATCTTCATTTAGTGCATTTTCCTGCGCGATATAGCCAACATCAATTCCCTTGTTAACCGTAAATTGTCCGTGGGTCGGTTCTTCTTCACCCATCATAATTTTCAGCAGGGTGGTTTTGCCAACACCATTAGGGCCAACCAACCCGATTCGCGCATTTGAGTCAATTGAAAAGTTAACTTTGCTGAATAGAGTATTAGCGCCAAATTGTTTTTCTAAGTTGTGTCCTTGTGCAATAATCATTATTTTTCACCTAAAAACATTCTATCATATACTCCAAATTTCTAATTTATTAACCAAATATTATGATTTAGTGAAATCTCAAAGATTGTGAAAAAAATACTTGCAAATGCCGTTGCTTTGTAGGTAAGATAGTGGTACTTAATTGCTCATTCACAAACATGGAATACTTACTGGAGGATTGTACAATGGAAAAAATAAAAATTCCCAAGGCAACAGCGAAGCGCTTGCCGCTTTATTATCGTTATCTCATTATTTTAAATGATGAAGGCAAAGAAAAAGTTTCTTCAACTGAGTTATCTGAAGCAGTACAAGTAGATAGTGCTTCAATTCGGCGTGATTTTTCTTATTTCGGTGCCTTAGGCAAACGTGGTTACGGTTATGATGTAAAAAATCTGTTAACATTTTTTAAGAAGATTCTAAACCAAGATACTTTAACTAACGTTGCTTTAGTTGGGGTAGGTAATTTGGGTCACGCTTTGCTTAATTATAATTTTAAGCGGAGCAACAATATTCGCATTTCGTGTGCATTTGATATTAATAAAGATATCACTGGTAAAATTTTAAGTGGTGTACCAGTTTATGACATGAGTGAATTAAAGAAGCAGTTAAGTGATCAGCAAATTTCAATTGCTATCTTAACTGTTCCATCTACTGCTGCTCAGAAAACAGCTGATGATATGGTAGAAGCAGGAATTAAAGGAATCATGAACTTTACGCCAATTCGGCTTTCTGCTCCTTCAAATATTCGTGTTCAAAATGTTGATTTGGCTACAGAATTACAGACATTGATTTACTTCTTGAATTCAGATAAGTCTGATAAAACGGATAAATCAAAGTAATACGCTAATAATTTATTTTAATAACCATAATATGTCTCAAAAGTGTTTGGCTTTTGAGAATTTTTTTGTCTATAAAATAGATTTTATTTTCCAAAATTTGCCCTGGCATTCACTATTTTTATCCAAAACAATTTTTTGATCTTCAGGATTAGAAAAGTAACGGCCAGTCATGACGTGTTCACCATCATTTGCAAAAATTTCTATTAAAGAATGGTCGACGAAAATGTCGAGCTTTAATTCTTTCTTTTCTGCAAATTTGATGATCCTGCTTTGACCGTATTTGACTGAAACTGGCTTACCAGCTTTAGATCGATCTAAGGTCAATGAGCCATTTTCAGTATCGAAAATTATTTGCAGGCTTTGGCTTAAATCCTCGTTTGCTGCTAAGTGTAAAGTTCCCTGTTTATTTGCTGGGATGGTAATTTTTAGTTCATATTGTCCACTAACATTATTTTTGACAAAATCCCTGCTTATTTTCTCTTCGTCATAGTGGAGTGATTTCATTGCAGGTACAGGCCTTTGCATTAATTTGCCGTTTTCGATAGTTAATTCCTTAACCTGGCTTAGGCAGTTTGCCCAATTTTCACTATCAGTGGGGTAAGTAGTATCAGGCAAGCCTACCCAGCTGATTTCATACACTTTGCCATCAGGAGCATTGAAAGCTTGGCTAGCATAAACATCAAATTCGTCGTCTAAATTTTTTAACTTGCCTGAATTGATAATTTTATGATTTTCCCAATCAATTTTGTCGCCAATGACATACATATTAGGATAAATATTGTCATATTCAGCGACTTTCTTATCTAATCCTTGCGGGCAGAAAATTAAGATAACTTTGCCGTTAAATTTTACTAAGTTAGGGCACTCAATCATGTAACCCATGTTGTGTTTACTAAATTTTAAGAAACCTAATTCATGCCAATCCTTTAGATCATCAGATTGCCAAAGGTCGATGTGTCCGTGTTTGTTTACAGAATCTTGAGCGCCGACGAGGGCATAGTAATGTCCATTTTCTTTTAGTATTTGGGGATCACGAAAGTGTTCAGTAATATAACTAGGATTTTTAAAAAGAATATGTTTATCTTGAACCGTACCATTTTTATCCATCCAGGCTCCAATTTGGTATGGAACTCTTTTCCAGTTTTTGTCACGGTGATTACCCGTATACATGATGAAAAGTTTATTACCAATTGTTTTGGCAGAACCTGAATAGGCACCGTGTGAATCAGCCATGGTATCTGGCTTGATAGCTAAGCCTAAATATTTCCAATGGACTAAATCCTTTGACTTAAAATGTACCCAAGATTTAAGGCCGTGAACAGGTCCAAAAGGATATGATTGGCAAAATAAGTGGTATTTACCGTTAAAGGTAAGAAAAGCCGTTGGGATCATTGATCAAACCGGAGATGGGATGCAAATGATAGTGCATTTGGTATTTAGATCTAGCAGCTTGTTTTTGCAACTGCTTTAAAACTTCTTTTGGCCATTTGTCATATGGTAAGTATCTTTTCTCTGTGGTCCAATTCATGATTTATTCTCCATTTAGAATTTATATTCTTATGATTAATATTCTACCTTAATTATTAGTTATTTTTGATCTTTTATTTAGTAGAAATTAGCACTTAAAGTAGAAAAGTGCTAATTTTCTCTTGCATTATCTTCAAAAAGGGGGTACTATAATATTTGTAAGTTAGCACTTGACCAAATGGAGTGCTAATCATAATAAATGATATATAAAAATATTTTTAGGAGGGACAAACGTGTTACAACCAATTGGTGATCGCGTGATCGTAAAAGTTAAAGAAGAAGAAGAAAAGACTGTTGGCGGAATCGTCCTTGCATCTAATGCTAAACAAAAGCCAACTGAAGGCGAAGTTGTCGCTGTAGGTGAAGGCGCTTATGCCGATGATGGTAAAAGAATACCTATGACTGTTAAGAAGGGCGACGTCGTTTTATACGATAAGTATTCAGGTACTAACGTTAAATACGAGGGTCAGAAGTACTTAGTCCTTCATGAAAAAGATATTTTAGCAATTGTTAAATAATTAAGGAGCGTATTTAAATATGGCAAAAGACATTAAATTCTCAGAAAATGCAAGACGTTCCCTTGTAAAGGGTGTTAATAAGTTAGCTGATACTGTAAAGACCACGATTGGTCCTAAAGGTAGAAACGTTGTTTTGGAAGAATCCTACGGCAACCCTAACATCACTAATGATGGTGTTACCATTGCTAAGTCAATTGATTTAAAGGATCACTACGAAAACATGGGTGCTAAGCTTGTAGCCGAAGCCGCACAAAAGACCAACGATGTTGCCGGTGACGGTACGACCACTGCCGTTGTTTTAACTCAAGCAATTGTTCGTGAAGGTATGAAGAACGTTACTGCTGGTGCTAACCCAGTTGGTGTTCGTCGCGGTATTGAAAAAGCTACTGCAGCCGTAGTTAATGAATTACACAAGATTAGCCACAAGGTTTCATCAAAAGACCAAATCGCTCAAGTAGCTTCAGTTTCATCATCTTCTAAAGAAGTTGGTAAGTTAATCGCTGACGCTATGGAAAAGGTTGGTCATGATGGTGTAATTACCATTGAAGATTCACGTGGTATCAACACTGAATTATCTGTTGTTGAAGGTATGCAATTTGACCGTGGATACTTATCACAATACATGGTTACCGACAATGACAAGATGGAAGCTGATTTGGATAACCCATACATCTTAATCACTGACAAGAAGATTTCTAATATTCAAGATATCTTGCCACTATTACAAAGCATTGTTCAACAAGGTAAGTCATTGTTAATCATTGCTGACGATGTTAGCGGTGAAGCTCTTCCAACACTTGTTTTGAACAAGATCCGTGGTACCTTCAACGTTGTTGCTGTTAAGGCTCCTGGCTTTGGTGACCGTCGCAAGGCTCAATTACAAGATATTGCTGCTTTAACTGGTGGTACTGTTATTACTGATGACCTTGGCTTAAGCTTGAAGGATACTACAATTGATCAATTAGGTAAGGCTCGTCGTGTAACTGTAACCAAAGATTCAACTACCATTGTTGATGGTGCTGGCTCAAGCGATGCTTTGAAGGATCGTGAAGATTCAATCAGAAAGCAAATTGATGAAACTACTTCTAGCTTTGACAAGAAGAAGTTACAAGAACGTCTTGCTAAGTTAACTGGTGGTGTAGCTGTTATTCATGTTGGTGCCGCTACTGAAACTGAATTAAAGGAACGTAGATACCGGATTGAAGATGCTTTGAATTCAACTCGTGCCGCTGTTGATGAAGGTTATGTTGCCGGTGGTGGTACTGCTTTAGTAAACGTTGAAAAGGCAGTACGTGACCTTAAGGGTGATACACCTGATGAGCAAACTGGTATTAACATTGTCTTAAGAGCAATGACTGCACCTGTACGTCAAATTGCCAAGAACGCTGGTAAAGATGGTGCGGTTATCTTGAACAAACTTGAAACTCAAGATAAAGAAATTGGTTATAACGCTGCTGATGGCAAGTGGGAGAACATGGTTAAGGCTGGTATCATTGATCCAACCAAGGTAACTCGTACAGCCCTTCAAAACGCTGCATCAATTGCTGCACTTCTTCTTACCACTGAAGCTGTTGTTGCTGATATTCCTGATGACAAGTCTTCTAAGAACTCTGCTGCAGGTGCTCCTGGTCAACAGATGTAATTAAAGATTACTGATCAAAATAATTCTAAAAAGATCGCGTGAAGCGATCTTTTTTTTGTTCTATTCTTTAGCGTATAATAGTTAGCAGTAAAAGAGGAAAGAAAAAGAGGAAAAATGGCTAAATCAAGTACGACTCCGATGATGGAGCAATATTATGAAATTAAAAAGCAGTATCCTGATGCCTTTCTTTTTTATCGCGTCGGTGATTTTTACGAATTATTTGAAGATGATGCGGTTAAAGGGGCTCAACTTCTAGAGTTAACTTTGACGCACCGTTCTAACAAGACCAAACATCCGATTCCAATGGCTGGTGTGCCGCATGCAGCTGTGGAAACCTATGTGAATACTTTAGTAGAAAAGGGTTATAAGGTTGCACTTTGTGAGCAACTAGAAGATCCGAAAAAAGCTAAGGGCATGGTTAAGCGTGGCATCATTCAATTGGTTACGCCGGGAACGATGATGAATGACAATCCAAATGATGCTAAGGATTCTAATTATTTAACATCGGTTGTAACAACCAAGAGCGGTTTTGGCTTAGCCTATAGTGATTTATCTACCGGTGAAATTTATGCTACCCACCTAAAGAGTTTTGCTGCGGTTTCTAATGAATTATTGTCATTAAGAACCAAAGAAGTTGTGTATAACGGCCCATTAACTGATAAAGATAAGGATTTTATGCACAAGACCAATATTACCGTTTCAAAACCCATTCAGCTTAAGGGTAAACATGCCGAAGTTTCTTACGTTGAGCAAAAGTTAACCAACGGTGCAGAAAAAGAAGCAGTTAAACAGCTGGTTGGCTACCTCTTGACGACCCAAAAACGCAGTTTAGCCCACCTGCAGATTGCTAAGAGTTACGAAGTTAGTCAATACTTACAGATGTCGCATACTGTGCAAAATAATCTGGAACTGACTGCTTCTGCTAAAAACGGTAAAAAGATGGGTTCCCTCTTTTGGGTTTTAGACAAAACTCATACTGCAATGGGTGGCAGGTTGCTTAAACAATGGCTTGCCCGGCCACTTTTATCGACCAATCGTCTTAATCACCGGCAAGAAATGGTTCAAGCTTTGCTTGATGGTTATTTTACTAGAGAAAATGTAATTGATGCCCTTAAAGGTGTTTATGATTTGGAACGATTAACCGGGAGAATTGCTTTTGGCAATGTTAATGCCCGTGAATTATTACAACTTGCTCATTCCTTGCAGGCAGTTCCGGTTATTTTAGACGCATTAAACCAATCTGATAGTAAAACTTTAAAGGATTTTGCTAGTAAAATTGATCCGTTAAAGGGCGTCGCTGAAATGATTACTACCACCATAATTAAAGATCCGCCCGTTTTGACAAGTGAAGGTGGCTTAATTCGTGCAGGCGTAGATAAGCAACTGGATCGTTACCGGGATGCAATGAATAATGGTAAGAAATGGTTGGCCCAGATGGAGGCTGAAGAACGTAAGAAAACCGGAATTGAGACTTTGAAAGTTGGCTATAACAAGGTGTTTGGCTACTATATTCAAGTTACTAATTCGAATAAGGATAAGGTGCCTTTAGATCGCTATACACGTAAACAAACTTTAGCAAACGCAGAGCGTTACATTACTCCTGAATTGAAGGAACACGAGAATTTGATTTTGGAAGCACAATCGAAGTCGACAGACCTTGAATATGACTTGTTTGTCAAGTTACGTGAAGAAGTAAAGAAGTATATCCCGGCCTTACAAAAGTTGGCTAGTCAATTGGCCGCACTAGATGTGTATTGTGGCTTTGCGACTGTGGCTGAACAGAATAACTATTGTCGTCCAAGTTTCCACACCGATAACCAGGATATTAAGATTGTTGGTGGGCGCCACCCGGTAGTTGAGAAGGTAATGAAGGCAGGAGCCTATATTCCAAATGATACGCATATGGATTCTGATACCGATATTTATCTAATTACCGGTCCCAATATGTCAGGTAAGAGTACTTATATGCGGCAGGTAGCCCTGATTGCCATAATGGCTCAGGTTGGTTCTTTTGTTCCAGCAGATAGTGCCGATTTACCGATCTTTGACCAAATTTTTACCCGAATCGGTGCAGCCGACGACCTGATTTCTGGACAAAGTACTTTTATGGTAGAAATGAACGAAGCTAATGATGCTTTGCAATATGCTACTAAGAGAAGTTTGGTTTTGTTTGATGAAATTGGCCGTGGTACTGCAACTTATGATGGGATGGCTCTAGCAGGAGCTATTGTTATGTATTTAAATAATGAAGTTGGTGCCAAAGTTTTGTTTGCAACCCACTTCCATGAATTGACTGATCTTGATAAAACTTTAGATCATTTGAAGAATATTCACGTTGGTGCAACCGAAGAAAATGGCAAGTTGATCTTTTTACATAAAGTTTTACCTGGTCCGGCAGACCAAAGTTATGGTATTCACGTAGCTCAATTAGCTGGTTTGCCAAATAAGGTTTTGCGTGAAGCCACTAAATTACTTAAACGACTTGAGGCTCAAGGTAGTGAATTAGGACCAACGAGTAAACAGCTTGACTTGTTTTCTGCTAGTTCAAATGATGACGACGAACAAGAAGCAGCACAAGATGAAGACGATAATGAGCCAGAAGTTTCGAGTGCTGAAAAAGATGTTGTAGATGAAATTTCTAACCTTTATTTGGCAGATAAAACGCCGCTGCAGGTAATGCAGATGGTCGAAAATTGGCAAGAAGATTTAAAGGATGAAGATAAATAATGGCGCAAATTCATGAATTATCCGAAACTTTAACCAACCAAATTGCGGCTGGGGAAGTTATCGAACGTCCTGCCAGTGTTGTTAAAGAATTAGTTGAAAACGCAATTGATGCTGGAAGCACGAGAATCCGAATCGACTTTGTTGACGCTGGCTTGAAACAGATTATTGTTCAGGATAATGGCTCTGGAATAGCCAGTGATCAAATTGATTTAGCTTTTACCAGGCATGCAACCAGCAAGATTAATAATGAACATGATCTGTTTAATGTTGCTACTTTAGGTTTCAGAGGCGAGGCCCTGGCTTCAATCGCTGCGGTTGCCCATGTTGATATTTTAACCAGTACTAAGGGTGATATAGGTACACACGCTAGTTTTAGTGGTGGTGTAAAGAAGAGCCAGGAAGAAGCTTCTGCACGTAAGGGAACACAGGTAATTGTTAAAGATTTGTTCTATAATACGCCTGCTCGTTTAAAGTATTTGCGCAGCCCTAGAACTGAAATTATGAAAATTGTGGATATCGTTAATAGAATTGCACTGGGATACCCACAGATTTCAATCACCTTAGCCAATAATGGTAGAGTTTTGCTCAGAACCGCAGGAAATGGTAACCTTCAACAAACCGTAGCCAATGTTTATGGCCGTCACATTGCGGAAAAGATGTTGCCGTTTAAGAAGGCTGATAATGATTTTGAAGTTAGTGGGTTACTGTCTAAACCAGAATTGACAAGATCAACCCGTAATTTTATTTCAATTTTACTCAATGGCCGCTATATTAGGAATTTTAAGCTGGCTTCAGCTGTAATGGATGGTTATGGTTCACGCTTGGCTGCTAAGCATTATCCCGTTGCGGTTATTGCGATTCACGTTGACCCGCTGCTTGTGGATGTTAATGTGCACCCAACCAAGCGCGAGGTCCGTTTATCTAAAGAAAAAGCATTGAGCCGTTTAATTACAAGTGCGGTAAGCGAGGCTTTGGTAAATAATATTGAGCAGCAGTCTGACGCGTTTAGTAATATAGCTAATAATCAGGATACGCTAGTTGATCAACTAAAATTTAACTTAAATAAGGATGTAGTTAATACAAAACGTGCAAGTGACGATGCCGAAGTTCATGAAGCTGCTGCTGAAAAAGTAAGTACAGCTGAACCAAGAAAAAAAGGCAGCACAAAGTATGTTGATCTGAATACCCCTCGTGAAGACGATCGCTATATTTTAACTAAAACTTGGGATGAGAACGTAGTAAAGCAGGAGCAGCTCATGCCATTTTCTGATAGTAAGGCTAACGCTGAGATAATCTCTTCTGGGGATGAAACTTTAGCCAATAACTTACCCGAATTGACTTTTATTGGTCAGACAGATACTTATATTTTGGCTGATAATAAGGGTGACCTATTTTTGGTCGATCAGGTTGCGGCAAGGCGACGACTTGCTTTTGCAAAAATCGTGAAAATGATTTCTAATAAAAAGATTACCCAGCAAGGTTTACTTAGTCCGATTGTGTTAGAGTTTGGCAATTTGGATTTTATCCAGATTAAAGCCAAATTAGATGATATTAAGAAAATTGGTATTTTTCTAGATGATTTTGGCCACAACACTTTTATCATGCGTTCGTATCCAACCTGGATTAAGGGCGACGTTGAAGATTCAGTTCGGGGGATCTTAGACAGTTACTTAAATCTGGATCACGGCGATTTTGCCAGTTTGTTTAAGCGGATTGCAGCCAAACAGGCTAAAAGAGAAATTGGTGGCCGGACTAAGTTGTCAGCTGCGGAGTGTAGTGAAATTCTAAATGATTTGCGTAAGACCTCCGATCCATACCACGATGCCGAAGGCAATTTGATAATAGTTCGAATTAGGCAGAATGAATTACGAAAAATGTTTAAAAAGGATGAATAAATAATGTATGAATACCTGAAAGGGACCGTTACTAAAATTGCACCAAATTACATCGTCGTTGATGTAAGTGGGGTTGGCTATAAAGTATATAGCCCTACGCCCTTTGCCTATAAAGAAGGGCAGAAAGTATGCGTTTATATTGAACAAATTGTGCGTGATACGGGCGTGACGCTTTATGGTTTCCAAAATGAGGATGATAAAGGCTTATTTTTAAAACTACTTAGTGTTAGTGGTATTGGCCCTAAATCCGCAATAGCGATTATGGCAGCTGAAGATAGCGACTCGTTAGCTGAGGCGATTCAGCAGGGAAAGGTTACGTATTTAACTCGTTTCCCAGGAGTTGGTAAAAAGACGGCTTCGCAAATTGTGCTTGATTTAAAGGGTAAGTTAGGAGATTATGTTCAAAAAATTGATCGTGTAGATAGCAAACGAATTTCCCCAGCTTTAAATGATGCCCTTCTCGCACTAATAGCATTGGGTTATACCAAAAAAGAAGTTAAGCGTATCACACCTGAATTAGAAAAGGCAGATGCCGAAAGTGCAGACCAATATATTAAAAAAGGGCTGGCGCTTCTACTTAAGAAGTAATTCTTGCTATAATGAAGATGATTTGTTTTTAAAGGGAAGTGAAACTGGTGGCAGATAAAGATGATTCGGTAAATTCGGGACAAGTTGAAGGTCCTAAGGAAGAAAAGGCAGAATTTTCTCTTCGTCCGCGGACTTTAAAACAGTATTTGGGCCAAAAACGTGTGAAGAAAGAAATGGCTGTCTATATTAAAGCTGCTAAGCAGCGTGATGAGGCTTTAGATCATGTTTTACTTTACGGGCCACCAGGTCTTGGTAAAACTACTTTAGCCTTTGTTATCGCCAATGAACTTGGTGTGCACTTAAAGAGCACGAGTGGGCCTGCAATTGAAAAAGCCGGTGATCTGGTAGCTTTGCTTACGGATCTTGATCCGGGTGATGTTTTATTTATTGATGAGATTCACCGCTTAGCTAAACCAATTGAAGAAGTGCTTTATTCTGCAATGGAAGATTATTATATTGACATTGTGATTGGCGAAGGACAGACCACCCACGCTGTCCATGTTCCGTTACCACCGTTTACGTTGGTTGGTGCAACTACCTTAGCTGGGCAGTTGTCAGCACCATTACGTGATCGTTTCGGTATTGTTGAGCATTTACAATATTATAATGTTGATGAACTTGAACAAATAATTCTTCGTTCCAGTGCGGTTTTCCATACAAAAATTGCACCAGAAGCGGCCCATGAATTGGCAAGAAGGTCCAGAGGGACACCACGTGTTGCCAACCGGCTTTTACGCAGGGTGCGTGATTTTGCTGAGGTAAAGGGTGAGAAGGTTATTTCACTTGAAACTACTGAACGAGCCTTAAAGCAGTTACAGGTTGATGATGCTGGGCTTGATCAGACTGACCGCAAGATTCTGCGGACAATGATCGAAAGCTATGGTGGCGGTCCAGTTGGTGTTCGTACATTGGCTGCAAATGTCAGTGAAGATGTAGAAACGATTGAATCGTTATATGAACCATACCTTTTACAGCATGGTTTTATCTTGCTTACTCCACGTGGTCGAATGGCAACAGATAAGGCTTATTTGCAACTTGGTTTGCCTGTTCCTAATGAGGACTAGTGTAAAAGTACTTTATTTTTTGTATAATTGATGTATTGACTATTTATTAAATGATTTGATGAGGTGTAAAATTTGAATACTTTATTTTTAGCAGCTGCCGGTGGCGGTAATAATATGCTTATTCTTCTTTTGTTTGTTGGATTGATGGTACTTATGTACTTTACGATGATTCGTCCACAAAAAAAGCAACAACAAAAACGGGTCCAAATGATGGACAAATTGAAAAAGGGCGATCAGGTTATCTTAGTTGATGGCTTGCACGCTAAGATTGATTCAATTAACAGTAAAGACAAAACTATTGTGATTGATGCCGATGGTATTTATCTGACATTTAGCAGGATGGCCGTTCGTCAAATTCTTCCTTCTGCAACCGCTGCTCCTAAAGAAGCAAGTGCTACAACAAACACGACTTCAACAGATAAACCTGTTGTAAAAGATACGGATAAGCCAGCAGATACTGCTGAGACAAAGCCTGAAGATAAACCTGCAGAAACAAAAGCAGATGATACTGCTGAAAAGAAAGATGATTCTGATAAAGAATAATTTTTATTATTTAGAAAAAAGCGTCGAAAGACGCCTTTTATTTTGCTTAAAAAAAGCTTACTGTAAAATAGAACTTGTGTATAAACAATGTTAAGGAAGGTGTCCTTTATGAAAAATATTCCTGTCGTAATGATTATTTTTGGTGGAAGCGGTGATTTAGCCCACCGAAAGTTATATCCAGCTTTATTCAATTTGTATGAACAAAATCTGATTCATGATAATTTTGCAGTAATTGCTACTGCTCGCCGTCCGTGGTCACACGAATATTTGCGTGGACAAGTTAGTGATGCAGTTCATGAAACACATACCCAAGTTAATGAAAGTGATTTGAAGGATTTTGCCAGTCATTTTTATTATCAATCACATGATGTTACTAACGTTGAACACTACGTAACCCTTAAGAAGCTGGCTCAAGAGCTCGATGATCGTTATAGTGCACAAGGAAATCGGATCTTTTACATGGCAATGTCCCCACGTTTCTTTGGTACAATTGCAACGCATATCAATGATCAGCATTTAACCAGCACCGGTTTCAACCGGGTTGTTGTTGAAAAGCCATTTGGACACGATCTTAAATCTGCTGAGAAGTTAAATAAGCAGATCAATGCTTCATTTAAAGAAGAGGATGTCTTCAGAATAGACCATTATTTGGGTAAAGAAATGGTGCAGAATATTTTACCCCTCCGCTTTACCAATCCGCTGATTAAGAATATTTGGAATCCAAAATCAATTAAAAATATCCAAGTTACTTTAGCTGAACGTTTGGGTGTTGAGGCACGTGGGGGTTACTATGAAACTTCTGGTGCAATGCGTGATATGGTGCAAAATCATATTTTTCAAATTGTCACTTTGCTTGCAATGCCGGAGCCAAAGGATCTTTCTTCAACAAGCATTCATAAGGCTAAGCAAGAACTATTAGATAGCTTGATTATTCCAGATGATGACGAAATTAAGAAGCACTTTGTCCGTGGTCAATACTTAGGTAGCGATTCTACTTTTGCTTACAAGCAAGAACCTAATGTTGATAAGAATTCTACTACTGAAACCTTTGCTGCTGGTGAAATTAAATTCAAAAAGGGTCCGGTTGCTGGGGTACCGATTTACTTTAGAACTGGAAAAGAATTTAAAGAAAAGAAGAGCCGCATCGATATAGTTTTAAAGCACAGATCAAATTTGTATGGGCAAGCTCATTCCAATAATATTACAATTGAAATTGAACCTAATATGCAGATTTTTATCACGATTAATGGTAAAAAAATTACTGAAACCGGTATTCGCCGAGAAAACTTAGCTTATACTTTTTCTAAAGAAGAAAAGGCATTAATTCCAGATGGGTATGAGAGGCTGCTTCACGATATTTTTGTTAATGATTCAACTAACTTTACTCATTGGAGCGAGCTTAAGCGTTATTGGCAATTTATTGATGCTGTCGAAGACGATTGGAGAAAAGAAGATAAGACGGGTAATCCGCAGATAGCCCAATACTTGCCTTACAGAATGGGACCTAAAGAAGCTTCCAATATCTTTGAAACTCCAACTGAACATTGGATTTATGAATAATAAACAAGAAAATTTGTTGCCTAAAAATGACATCCATCGCCGGATTATTCATCTGGATATGGATGCCTTTTATGCTTCAGTAGAAATGCGGGATCATCCCGAATATAAAACTAGGGCTTTGGTTGTTGGTCAAGATCCGAGGGAGCACCACGGACATGGGGTTGTTGCAACGGCCAATTACGTTGCAAGAAAATATGGAGTTCATTCGGCCATGCCATCAATTAAGGCGTTACGCTTGATTCCAAAGCAAAATTTAGTGTTTATTAAACCTAATTTTAAAAAATACCGTGCGGTTTCGGCTGAGATTCACGGGATAATGCACGAAATAACTGATATGGTTCAATCAATTTCGCTTGATGAAGCGTACTTAGATGTAACTAATAATAAAATTGGTGCTACTTCTATTGCACAAATTGGCGTAGTATTACAAACAAAAATTCGCCATGAAACAGGATTGAATTGCTCTTTTGGTGCTACTTATAATAAATTCTTAGCGAAAATGGGATCAGAATATTCTAAGCCTTTTGGTCGAACGGTCATTTTGCCAAGTGAAGCTAAAGCATTTTTAGCAAAGCAAAAGATTGAAAAATTTCATGGAATTGGACCCAAAACGCAGAGAAAGTTGCATGATATGGGTGTTTACACCGGTAAAGAATTGCAAGCAATGCCGGTTCGTGCTTTAATTAAGTACTTCCACCGCATGGGCTATATTATAGCGGAGCATGCTAATGGAATTGATCTTTCACGGGTGGTCCCTGATTCAGAACAAAATCGTAAATCGATCGGGATAGAAAGAACTTACGAACCTAGTATTTATTCAAAACAAAAAGCATTATCAAAGTTACACGATTATTGTGATAGCCTGGAAGAAAAGTTGCAGCAGCGTAATTTCTATGCGAATACGATAGTTTTAAAGGTTAGAAACACTGACTTTGAAACGGTAACCAAGCGGAAGAAATTGAAACACGCCATAAATAATAAAAGAGAAATATATGAAGCAGCACGTGCTTTGTTTGAGCCAATTTCTAATCGGTATCTTAGTGAAGGCATAAGATTGTTGGGTGTAACGGCGACAGATTTCTCCAAGGCGGATTTTCAAGCAGTAGATTTAAACTTATTTTCTGATTGATTATGTTTTCTGTTAAAATAGATAATGATTAGCTTTTAAGGAGAAAAATTATGAGCACTTTTGATGATATTTATGAAGAAATATTACAATACCCAACTATTGTCGTTCACCGCCACACTAGTCCTGATCCCGATGCACTTGGTTCTCAAGCAGGCTTAGCAAGATCACTCAGCGAAAAATTCCCAGAGAAACGAATTTTATGTGCTGGGGAAAATGATGAAGGCGACCTGGCTTGGATCAACCGAATGGATCAGGTTAAGGCTGATGATTACCAAGGTGCTTTGGTTATTACTACGGATACGGCCAACACTGAACGGATCTCTAATAAGTTATATGATCGTGGCGATTTCTTAATTAAAATCGACCACCACCCTGATGTGGATCCGTATGCAGACATGAGTTATGTAGATCCTAATGCTTCTTCTGCTTCACAAATTATCGCTGATTTTATCAATAAAGAGGATATACCGCTGACTGAAGAGGTTGCCTTCCCACTTTATGCTGGAATTGTTGGTGATACGGGTCGCTTTATGTATCCAGCAACCAGCGCTCATACTTTTGAAATTGTCGCTCAACTTACAAAAACCGGCATTGATATCAGTAAAATTGCTAGGAATATCAGTGATGTGAGTTTTGCGCAAGCCAAGTTACAAGCCAGTGTTATGAACTATATGAAGGTGGATCCCAGTGGTGCTGCTTGTGCAATCTTGACCCAGGATAGGCTAAAAAAATTAGGTGTTAATTCTGAGCAAACCGATTGTACCGTTTCTACTCCGGGTAGAATTAAGGATGTTATTGCTTGGAACGTCTTTGTTGAAAAGCCTGATGGTACTTTTCGGGTTCACTACCGTTCAAAGGGTCCGGTTATCAATAAATTGGCTGCTAAACATAATGGCGGTGGCCATGATTTAGCCAGTGGTGCTAATGCCAAAGATATGGATGAAGTTAAGCAGATTTTTGCGGAACTAGTCCAAGTTACTAAAAAGTATGATAAAGATCATGAATAATATTTTTAAAGATCCTAGGATTAAGCCTGAAATTCAGGCTGGCCTAGAGAAAATTCATTTTACTAAACCGACCGAGGTACAAGAAAAGGTAATTCCTGTGCTTCTGACACATAAAAATGCGGTTGTGCAGGCTGTGACAGGCTCGGGCAAAACCCATGCCTATTTAGTACCAGTTTTAAATGAAATTGATACCACAAAGGAGTATGTTCAAGCAATTATCACTGCACCAAGTAGGGAATTGGCCGAGCAGCTTTATCAGGTAGCACGTCAATTGCGGGATGCCTCTGGTTTGAATATTTCAATTGCACACTTTGCAGGCGGAACTGACCGTGAGCGGCAATTAAAAAAGCTTGAAAATCGGAAGCCACAGCTAGTAATTGCTACACCAGGACGTTTGTATGATTTCGTCCAAAAGAAAAATTTTGCGATTGATCATGTAAAAGCTTTTATTATTGATGAAGCCGACATGACTTTAGATATGGGATTCCTGGAAAATATTGATTACGTTGCCAAACGGCTGCCTAAAGACACCTTGTTTGCTGCATTCTCAGCTACAATTCCGGTTAAATTATCCAATTTTTTGCGGAAGTATATGGATCATCCTGAGCAAATTGTGATTGGCAGTAAAACCATTATTGCACCAACGATTAAGAATGATTTAATTGACATTGGTTCAAAAAATCGTAAGAAAATTCTTTATCAATTATTAACGATGGGCCAACCGTATTTAGCGTTAGTGTTTGCTAATACTAAGCAAAAAGTTGATGAGTTAACTGAATTTTTGCAAAATCAAGGCATGAAGGTTGCTAAAATTCATGGTGGCATCACGGAGCGGCAACGTAAACGTACGTTGCGTGAAGTTGAAAACGGACAATTTCAATACGTAGTTGCGACGGACTTAGCGGCTCGTGGTCTTGATATTAACGGGGTCAGTCTAGTTATTAACTATGAAATTCCTCGTGACCTTGAATTTGTTATTCACCGAATTGGCCGAACCGGTCGAAATGGCTTATCTGGTCATGCCGTTACTTTGATTCGGGAAGAAGAGATGGACCGGATTGAAGAACTCGAAAAGATGGGCCTTCACTTTGATTTTGTTGAAATTAAAAATGGTGAACTGGTTCCGCGCAAGCACTATCACAGGCGCAATAACCGCAAGGCCAAAAATCATAAGATTGACACTAAGCTTAATGGTTACGTCAAAAAAGAAAAACGCAAGCGTAAGCCTGGCTATAAGAAGAAGATTAAGCGGGCTATTCAAGAAGATAAAATGCAGAAGCGTAAACTTGAACAGCGGCATGAAGTTCGTAAAGCTAAACGTTTGCGTAAGCGTCGGCGCGATCGTGGACGTTGACAAACGTTCAGCATGTAGTACAATTATTTCAGCTTAAGATATGTTTTTTGATTTAATAGTTCAAAGAGAGAGCCAAGCGCTGAAAAAGCTTACTGTTTTTCAAAAAATGCTCCTTCAAGTTTTTTAACATGATAATAATTAAGAGGTAACAAACACAGTTGCAATTGAGGTGGTACCGCGCACGTAGCGTCCTTGAGTAAAGCAACGGTGTTTTTTATTTTGCAATAAAGAGGAGAAAATTAATGAAGAGACTAACTAGTTCACAGTTTCGGCAAATGTTTTTAGACTTTTTTAAAGAGCATGGACATATGATTTTACCGAGTGCCTCACTTATTCCACAGGATGACCCAACTCTTCTTTGGGTTAACTCTGGTGTTGCTACTATGAAAAAGTATTTTGATGGTTCTGTTGTTCCTAAGAATCATAGGATTGCTAGTTCACAAAAATCAATTAGAACTAATGATATCGAAAATGTTGGTAAAACTGCCCGTCACCAAACTTTCTTTGAGATGTTGGGGAACTTTTCCGTTGGCGATTATTTCAAAAAAGATGCCATAAATTGGGCATGGGAATTTTTAACCAGCCCTAAGTGGTTAGGTTTTGATAAGAGTAAGTTATACTGTACCGTTTATCCTAAAGATACCGATGCCCAAAAACTTTGGGAAAAAGCAGGGATGCCTAAAGACCATATCGTTAAGTTAGAAGAAAACTTCTGGGATATTGGTGAGGGACCTTGTGGACCCGATTCAGAAATTTTCTATGATCGTGGGCAAAAAAACAATAATGTAGCCGAAGATGATCCAGAAAATTATCCGGGTGGAGAAAATGGCCGCTACCTTGAAATTTGGAATATTGTTTTCTCACAGTATAACCACTTACCAAATGGCAAGTACGTTGATCAACCGCATAAGAATATTGATACCGGTATGGGCTTAGAACGGGTACTCTCAATCTTGCAAGATGCACCAACTAACTTTGAAACCGACCTGTTTTTGCCAATCATTCATGCAACCGAAAAGATGACTCCGGGCAAGAAGTATGGGACAAATAAGAAGGATACCACCGCATTCAAAATTATTGCAGACCATGTTCGTGCCGTAAGTTTTGCCATTGCTGATGGTGCACTTCCATCCAACTCTGGTCGTGGTTATGTTTTAAGGCGTTTGATTCGCCGGGCCGATTTAAATGGGCAACGCTTAGGTATCAAAGGTGCCTTTTTGTATAAATTAGTGCCAGTAGTTGGTAAAATTATGGAAAGTCATTATCCAGAAGTTACTGATCAAAAATCCTTCATTTCTAACGTTATTAAAAATGAAGAGAAGAGGTTCCAATTAACACTTGATTCTGGTTTAACTTTACTTGATGGTTTGATTGATAAGGCTAAAAAATCAAATAAGAAGACTATTTCTGGTAAGGATGCATTTAAGTTATTTGATACTTATGGATTCCCATATGAATTAACATTTGAATCTGCCCACGATGCCGGTCTTAAGGTGGATAAGAAGGGCTTCGATGCAGAAATGCAGGCTCAAAAGGATCGTGCGCGTAAGGCACGTGGTAACCTTCAATCAATGGGTTCACAAGATGTAACCTTAATGAATATTAAGGATAAGTCAGAGTTTGAATATGGTGTTAATGAAGAAAAGCACGCTAAATTATTAGATATTGTCGTTGATGATAAATTAGTGGATACGGCTGACGGTGAACATGCTGCCTTGATTTTTGATAAGACACCATTTTATGCTGAACGTGGTGGTCAAGTTGCCGATCATGGTAATATTTATAACCAAGATGGTGAATTAGTTGCTAAGGTAACCGACGTTCAACATGCCCCAAATGATCAAAATTTACATTTTGTTGATATTGTTCTGCCTCTAAAAAAGGGTCAGGAATATGTCTTAAAGATTGATCAAAAACGCCGCAGTGGTTTGGAACATGCTCACTCAGCTACCCACCTTCTTGATGCATCATTACGAAAAGTTTTAGGTAAACATACTCACCAGGCTGGTAGTTTAGTAGAACCAGATTACTTGCGTTTTGACTTCACAGCGATGGATCCGATGACAACCCGTGAACTTCAAGCAACTGAAGAATTAGTCAACCAAAAGATTTGGGAAGCAATCGATGTCAAGACTATCGTTACTGACCAGGAAACTGGTAAGAAAATGGGAGCCATTGCACTTTTCAATAGTAAATACGGTGATAAAGTTAGAGTTGTTCAAATGGATGACTTTTCAAGTGAATTTTGTGGTGGTACTCATTGTTCAAATACTAGCCAAATAGGTGTATTTAAGATCATATCTGAATCGGCTGTCGGTGCTGGTACGCGAAGAATTGAAGCTGTTACTTCCAAGAAAGCTTACGAATATTTGGCTAACCGGTCAAATATTCTCGATGATGTTCAAGAGAAAGTTAAGTCAACTAAACCAGAAAAGATTATTGATAAAATTAATTCACTCGAAAGTGATTTACGTGATAGCCAAAAACAAGTTGATGAGTTAAACTTAAAGATTAACCAGTCAAAAGCCAGTGAATTATTTAACAATGTTAAACAAGCCGGCGATTTAACTGTCATTGCTCAAAAGGTTAATGCTAAAGGTATGAATGATTTACGAGAGCTTGCTGATAACTGGAAGAGTAGTAATAAATCAGACGTTCTGATTTTAGCAACAGAGAGTAATGGTAAAGCTAATATGATCGTCAGTTTAGGTAAAAAAGCCTTGGATAAAGGCTTAAAGGCTGGCGATTTGATTAAAAAGGCCGCACCAATCTTTGGTGGTGGCGGCGGTGGCCGTCCCAACATGGCCCAAGCCGGTGGTAAAAAACCTGAAGGCTTACAAAAAGCCATCAATACCCTAATTGATGAAATTTCTAAAAATTAATTAATTGAGTTTAAGGCTTTTTTCAAGTAAAATTGTGACAGGAGGAATAATTATGAGTTCGCTAGATAAGACAATGCATTTTGACTTTAACCAAAATAAAGGAAAAAATGTTTATGATACTCTGCAAGATGTTTATAATGCTCTTGAAGAAAAAGGCTATAATCCAATTAACCAGATTGTAGGTTACTTACTTTCTGGCGATCCTGCTTATATCCCAAGACACAATGATGCCCGTAATTTAATACTTAAACACGAGCGTGATGAAATTATTGAAGAGCTTGTAAAGAGCTATCTTGGTAAAGATAAATAAATGAGACTTGTAGGTTTAGATGTAGGATCAAAGACTGTGGGTGTAGCAGTTAGTGATGAATTAGGCTATACCGCGCAAAAAATTGAAACAATCCCGATTGATGAAACAAAATATAATTTTGGCATGCGTCCTCTAAAGAAGGTAGTCCGTAAATATGATCCAGAGGGATTTGTTTTAGGGTTACCTAAGAATATGAATGGAACTTCTGGCCCTTCAGTTGCCAGAAGTAAAGCATATGGAGAACGACTGAAGAAGAAATTTGGCTTGCCGGTTTATTATTCTGATGAACGGTTAACAACAGTGGAATCAAACCGGGTATTGATTGAAGAAGCCGGTATACATGACCGTAAAAAACGGAAAAAAGTCGTTGATCAAATGTCTGCGGTTTTGATTTTACAGAATTATCTAGATCTACACCGAAAGGATTAATATGACAGAACAAGTTCATGGTAATGGTGATAAGGATCGCCAAATTACTCTAGTCGATGACAAGGGTAATGAAGAATTGTACGAGGTTTTATTTACATTTCATTCTGATGATTATAATAAATCTTATGTTCTTCTTTATCCGTCAGCGGTTGGAGATAATGAAGAAATTGAAGTTCAAGCATTTAGTTATGATGCAGACGATGCAGGTGACGTAACAAGCAGTGACTTGCATGAGATTACTTCAGATGATGAATGGAACATGGTTCAGGGAGTTTTAAATACTTTCTTGGATGATGATCGTTTAAGTGGTAAATAAAGAAAGTGGACTGGCTAAGCCAGTCTCTTTTTATTAATAGAGAAAAATTTTTAATAATGAATAATAAGATATTAAAAACTTTAGAATTTGGGAAAATTACCCACAGGTTAAGTGAACTAGCAATTACTGCTCCTGCTAAAAAAAGGGCAGAAAAATTAGTACCTAGCAATAATTTTGACCAAGTAAAGTTAAACTTGCAACAAACTCTTGCTTTGGCCAATTTACTTAGGATAAAGGGGCAGCTTCCTTTAACTGATTTTAATGATGTGCGCCCAAGTACTAAGAGGTTATCTGTAAAGGCAAATTTAAACGCAAAAGAATTAGGTAATTTGTTATTGGTTCTTAGTTTGGCTAATTCTGTTAATGATTTTCTTGATGATATTGATGAAGAAAAATTAAATTTAGCTGCAATTGATTCAATTTTAAATGAATTGGATGTTCCAGATTTACTTTTCAGTGAATTAAAAAAATCTGTTGATTATGATGGTACTGTTCTTGATACGGCTTCTAGTAATTTAGCCCGCCTTCGTCATGATATGAAGAGTAATGAGGAAGACATTAAAAACCGGATGGATGCCTACATTAAAGGAAACAGTAGCAAATATTTATCTGAACAAATTGTTACTATTCGGGATGACCGTTACGTTATTCCGGTTAAGCAGGAATACCGAGCTAAATTTGGTGGAGTTGTCCATGACCAAAGTGCCAGTGGTCAGACTCTGTTTGTTGAACCGGGTGCAGTTTTAAACTTAAACAACCGGCAGCAAAATTTGCTTGCAAAAGAACGGCAGGAGGTACGTCGTGTCTTAAAGCACTTGTCGAACATGGCTCGTGAAGAGGTAACTAGTTTAAACTCGATTGCTTCCACTTTAACTGAACTTGACTTTTTACAAGCGAAAGCTAAATTAGCAAAAGAAATGCATGCGAGTGAGCCTAAATTAACTAAGGATCATTCACTTAACTTGCTTAAAGCCCGACACCCATTAATTGATCCTAAAAAGGTAGTACCAAATGATATCAGATTAGGCAGTAGTTTCGATACGATGTTGATCACCGGTCCTAATACTGGTGGTAAAACTATTACCTTGAAAACTGCAGGATTAATTCAATTGATGGCTCAGTCAGGATTGTTTATTCCCGCTGAAGAGGGTAGTCAAGTTGGTGTATTTAGGGATATTTGCGCCGATATTGGTGATGAACAGTCGATTGAACAATCTCTTAGTACTTTTTCTTCACATATTAATGACATTATTGCCATTATGAAAAATGTGGATGACCAAACGTTAGTACTAATTGATGAAATTGGTGCTGGAACCGATCCAGAGGAAGGTGCTAGTTTAGCTATTAGTATCCTAGACTTTTTGCGTAAGAAAAAAGCTAAGATCATGATTACCACGCACTACCCAGAATTAAAACTTTACGGTTATAACCGGCCAAGAACAACCAATGCTTCAATGGAATTTGATTTGAAGACTTTGTCCCCGACTTATCATTTACAGATTGGAATTCCCGGCCACAGTAACGCATTTGCAATTGCCCGTCGGTTAGGGATGCGTGAAGATGTTGTTAAGAATGCTGAAGGGTTAATGTCAGATTCTAATTCTGATATTAATAAAATGATCGAGCGCTTAAACAAGCAGACTAAGGCTGCGACTGATGCGCGTAATCATTTGGAAACCAGTCTTGATCGAAGTGAAAAATTAGAACAAAAATTACAGCACGCTTTAGATTGGTATAACCAACGAGTACAAAAACAGCTTGAATTTGCCCAAGATCGAGCCAATGAGGTTGTTTCTAAAAAGCGTAAACAAGCCGATCGGATTATCGATCAACTTGAAAAGCAGGGTACCAATGCTAAAGAAAATAAAATCATTGACGCAAAAGGTAAGTTAAACAGCCTAGAACGTCAAAACGATAATTTAGCACATAATAAGGTCTTACAGCGTGAAAAACGTCGTCATCATGTAAGTGTAGGGGATCGTGTAAAAGTCCTCTCATATGGACAAACTGGCACAGTCACAAAGAAATTATCTGAGCATGAATATGAAGTACAATTAGGTATCATTAAAGTTAAGGTAAGTGATCGTGATATCGAGAAGGTTAGTAAAAGTAGTTCTGCCGGTAAACAGAAAGCAACGGCTAGAACTACCACTGCCTTAAGACGTAATAATGTTCACAGTGAGCTTGATTTACGTGGCCAGCGCTATAACGAGGCTATGACCAACCTTGATCGTTACATTGATTCTGTTCTTTTGGCAGGACTTGATACAGTTACGATTATTCACGGGATTGGTACTGGTGCCATAAGAAAAGGTGTCTGGAAATATTTGCGTAATAGCAACCACGTTAAGAGTTTTAATTATGCTCCAGCTAACCAAGGCGGCAATGGTGCAACCATTGTCCAATTAAAATAAGCTATTTACTTGTAAAAAGTAAGTAGCTTTGCTATTATAAAATTATAAAAAGATATAAATCTTTTATTTTTGATTGAGAGGTAAAAATCATGGTTGACGCAATCACAGATAAAAACTTTGATGAAGAAACAAAAAATGGCGTTGTCTTAACTGACTTTTGGGCTACTTGGTGTGGTCCATGTAAGATGCAATCACCCGTAGTGGATGAACTTGCAAAGGAACGTCAGGACGTTAAGTTTACTAAAATGGATGTTGATCAAAATCAAGACACAGCAAAGGCTTTAGGAATAATGGCTATTCCAACTTTACTGGTAAAGAAAGATGGTAAGATCGTTGATCGCATTACTGGTTATACACCTAAAGCTAAACTTGACCAAATTTTAAATCAATATACCGATTAGTAAATAATTAGGTAAATTAAAAGACTTCTTGCAATTGCAAGAAGTCTTTTTTCTTAAGTGTCTTAAGCATCTTTTTCTTTGAGTAGATCGCGAATTTCTTTTAAGTAATCTTCAGCGGTTGGTGCTGCCGGTTTTTCTTTCTTTTCGCGTTTAGTGACTTTATTGATTGCTTTGACAATAAGGAAAACGATGAAAGAAATAATTAAAAAGTTGATGATGGCATTAATAAAACTGCCATATTTGAAAGTTGCACTGCCGACTTTTACGACTAAATTAGAAAGATCGATTTGGCCGATGAATAAACCAAGCAGCGGGTTAATAATATTGGTGACAAGAGAATTCACAATCGACGTGAAAGCACCACCGATAATGACCCCAACGGCCAAGTCAATCACATTGCCACGTGCTATAAATTCTTTGAATTCCTTTAACATCCCATATTTCTCCTGTTCTTTTTAAAGTAATAACAGTGGGAGTATACAAAAAATGTGGCACCTAGTCAAAGCGTGCGACAATTTGTACTTTCTTTTCTTTGTCTAAGATTGTAATCTCACTCTCAGTGGCTTTGCCTATTCCTTTTTGAACGGCTTCGGCGATCATTCCACCTTCGATTGAAAATTCTCGGCTGTCACTGTTTAGGCGGTCGGTTACGGTTTGCCCACTTAATTCAAAGGTGATTGATGTTCTCCTCTCCTTAACTTTTGTTAAAGTCCCGAATTCCGCAGTATTAAAGAAACTAACTATGTCATCGAAAGAAGACAAGTCATAGTGTCGAGAGATTCTTTTCCCAGCCCAATAGAGAATAGTTGCGTCATCGTCTCCTAGAATAGTTGGCAGGAGAAAATCACGGTAGAGTTGGTTAATAAAATATACGTGTTCGTTAATGTGCTTATTATTCTTTTGCATAAAATTGTTCATCCCTTTTATTCTTTATTATTTTACCGTAAACTAGTAGAAGTAGAAAATAATTTTTTCTTTAGGAAGTGCTTTTAATATGGATAATCGTCCTATTGGTCTTTTAGATTCCGGTGTTGGCGGCTTGACGGTCGTCAAAAAAGTTATTCAAAAATTACCGAATGAATCGACCGTATTCATTGGTGACAACGCACATATCCCGTATGGTGATAAAACCAACGAAGAGGTTATTGCGTTAACTCGGCGCAGTGTTAAGTTTTTATTAAATAAAAATGTTAAGTTAATAATTTTTGCATGTAACACCGCCACAGCTGCTGCGATGGATGTTATTCAGGATGAAATCAAACCACAAATTATTGGTGTGATTCAATCTGGTAGTTTAGCTGCAGCAAGAACAACTAAAAATAAGAAAGTTGCTGTGGTTGCAACTAACGTAACGGTTGCTTCGCACGCATACAAAAAAGAAATAAGATTTCGTGATCCAAATATTCAGGTAACAGAATTAGCTGCACCTAAATTAGTGCCACTAGTTGAAAATGGAGCTGATTATGAAAGCTGCTTAAAAGCGGTGCAAGAATCATTACTTTCACTAAAAGGCAAAGATTTTGATACCTTAGTTTTGGGCTGTACCCATTATCCAATTATTCGCAAAGAATTTGCTGAAACAGTTAATAAAAATGTGCAAATTGTTGATCCTGCTGATCAAGTCGCTCAATATACATTCAATGTGATGCGTCGTGACGGGTTGTTTAGTGATGATTCTGTTAAACCTGTTCATGCCTATTACACTACTGGGGATGAAAAGAAGGTTGATAAGTTGGGACGTTCATTTTTGAATGACCCATCTTTTATTGCTAAGCATATTGATTCGGAGAAAGATAATGGTTAAGGAACTTTTATTTGCAACTACCAATCGTGGTAAGGCGAAGGAATTAAAAGAAGCTTTCAAACAGGCCGGTATTAACATTGATATTAAAACCGATGCTGATTTAAATAATCCTCCTGAAGTTGCTGAATATGGCCGCACTTTTGAAAAAAATGCTGAATTGAAGGCACATGAAATGGCCCGATTTAGTGGATTTTTAACCGTCGCTGATGATTCTGGCTTGATGGTTGATAAATTAAATGGTGAACCAGGTGTGCGTTCAGCTCGTTATGCAGGAGACCATAATGATGCCAAAAATAATGCAAAGCTTTTGGCTGAACTGGGTGGTGTTCCACTTAAAGAAAGAACTGCTAAATTTAATACAACAATTATAGTTTCAATGCCGGGCCATTTTGATAAAGATTTAATCGTTAACGGTCAGTGTTCAGGTTTGATTTTAGCTGCACCGCGTGGAGAAGATGGATTTGGCTATGACCCATTATTTTATATTCCTGAACAGGATAAAACTTTTGCGCAGATGACCACTGATGAAAAAAATAAAATTTCTCATCGTGGAAAGGCGGTTCGAAAGTTAATTAAAGAATTACCTGGTTGGTTAAAGCAATTTAATTAAAAATAAGCAAAACTTTGAGTTAGTAATCAAACTACTTGCTCAAAGTTTTTTTATTTTAGAATCATTAAATTTGTTTATGTTTGTTGTGTTAGCAAATACAATATTATTTTCTTGTAGGATTTGGATATAACTTGTGAGGTAGAGATTGCGGATAGAGCCTTCTTTACCAGGATTAACCTGAAAGTGAACGGAAAAAGTGACTGCTTTGTCGGTTTGCTTTGTTATGCCAGTAATAGACGGTCCACTGACAATAGCATTCTTCTCTGGTTGAATTATAGAATTTGTTCTTTTGATTAGGTTATTTACCTCTTCAAAATTATTGTTGGCATCTAGTTCAAGGTCGATATTGAGGGCAATACCACCGTGAGCCAGATTCTGGACAACCGAAATATTACGGTTGGGGATGTAGATAATCGATCCGTCTGTACCCTTTAATCTTGTAGTTCTTAGCCCCAACTGAATAACCGTACCTATTTGTTGGTTGATTTGGACAACGTCACCCACGTCGAATTGATCCTCACTGAGAATAAAGAAGCCGTTGACAAGGTCACTAACAAAACCTTGGGCTCCCATACCTATAGCTAGGGAAAAGATCCCAGCACTGGCCAGGAGTGTCCCAATGGGGATGCCTAAAATAGAGAGAACGCCGAATAGGTAAAAGAAAATAACGGTATATTGAAAGATACTGTTAATCAGCGCCGTAATTGTACGTGATCTTTTACTGTGCGGCCTTCTCTTGCTTTTTAGATAATGATTAAGTATTTTTTTACCAAAATGAGAAATAAGGTAAAATACTATGGTAGTGATAACTAGTTGCCACAAAATTGATAATAAATTTTCGCTAATTTTATCCCAATTAATTTCGACAGCTTTTTTATTTATATGTAGTGCTGGTTGCATTTTATTCACCTTTCTTACATGTATTTTACTATATCAGAAGATTATATATAGATTGAGATAAAAGTATTTTCATGCTAAACTTTTTTTAGATGTAGAATTGGAGGTAAAAGATGGTAATTTCTTATGGTGCACTTGCAGGTTTAATTGCTGCGGTTGCATTTCTAATTTTAGTACTCTTTACAATTCCGATGCTTGTACACACGTCAAAGGTTATTAAAGAAACCGATAAGACGGTACAAACTGCTAATGAATCAGTTCAAAAGATATCCAAAGATCTAAATGGTTTGATGGGTCAAACAGGTGATTTATTAGATAAAACTAACACGTTGTTAGCAGATGTTAATGGTAAAATGAAAACATTAGATCCAGTAGTGAAGGCTGCAGCTGATCTTGGAGAAAGTGTTTCTGATGTGAATACTTCATCAAGAAAAATGGCTAAGCGCTTTAGCAGTGCTCATATTAGGCATGCTGGTATAATTTCTTCAATGCTGGCATCTGCATCATCATTAGCTAGACGCAAGCGTCGCAAGGGTGAGGATTAATAAAGGAGGATTATTTCATTATGAGTAAATTTACAAGTTTCTTAGTTGGTACTGTTGTTGGTGCTGCAGCTGGTTTTGTTGCCGGTTCATTATTAGTTAGTGATGAACAGCTTGAAGATTTAAAAAAGAAAGTTAAAGATAACGATACCATTCAGGATTTAAAGAAAAAATATGATAATGGTACCGAAGTAGTTAAAAATCAATTATCTACATCTGCTAAAAATGTAGAAGATGATTCAGAGTTAAAAGACTTTGATGACATTGTTATTGATGATTCAAAGAATGATGATGTTGCAAAAGATGATAATGCACAAAAATCAGTTGATGATTTAAACAATGCTGAAAAGAATGATGATACTTCTGTTGATCCAGATTCAGAAGCCTAAGCATTAGATTAATAAAATAAAATGCACCTTGAGTGATTTAATCCTCAAGGTGCATTTTTGTTTCTTGTTAAATTAATCTTTTAATGGTAAAGTTCTCAGCTTTTTATCAGTATGAGTAAAGGGTTCAAAACCATCTTTGGTTACAACACCGCAATCTTCAATTCTAACACCTGCAAATCCTGGTATATAGATACCCGGTTCAATGGAAAAACACATTCCTTCTTGAAGTATTAAGTGATTTCCTTGCACTATTGACGGAAATTCATGTGCTTCTTTGCCAATGCCATGCCCTAAACGGTGAATGAAGTATTTTCCGTATCCAGCCTTTTTGATGATATTACGGGCTACGCTATCTAATTCTTCCGCTGTCATGCCAGGTCTAGCAGCGTCAACTGCCTTTTGTTGGGCTTTACGGACAACTTCATAGATTTCTTTTTGCTTATCATTAAGTTGACCATATGCGACCGTTCTGCTAGAATCTGATGCATATCCGTTATGCATTGTGCCTAAATCGAATAAAATAAGTTCGTTAGGCTTAACTTGGTTCATTGTTGGACCAAGATGGGGATTAGCAGCATTGGCACCAGCTTGGACAATAGTTTCGAAGCTTTCGTGCATTACTCCTTTTTGCAATTTTAATTGGTAATCGATTTGACCGGCAATATTTCTTTCTGTTACACCCGTTTTAATTGCATTAAATGCAATTTGAAAGGCAAAGTCGGCTTCTGCTCCAGCAGCCTTTAATTCTTTTATTTCTGCTGGCGTTTTATAAAGTCGAATTTTTTGTATAAATGGGGAGACATCACTAGAAAAGTTAGAGTCAGGGAACTCATTATGTAAATTTTGGTAATGTGCAACTGATAGATTGTTCTTTTCTATTGCCCATTTTTGGTACTCATTACTTCTCTTGCGGATATTTTCGGCGATAATTTGCCATGGATTCTCTGAATCCAAATAGCCGTAAACATCGCCGTCCCATTTGGAATTCTTTGCTTCTTCTACATTAAGGGCTGGTACAAAAATGAAAGGATCCTTGTCTTTGAAAACAATTAAACTGAAAATTCTTTCATGTGGGTCCATTGAATAACCAGTGAAATAAGAAATAGTTGTTGGATTTGAAATGTAAGCTAAGTCGTTGTTAGAAGCTTGTAACCATTGCTGTAATTTATCTAGATTCATATATAATCCTTTCATATAAATAGATTTTAGTAAGCAAATTATAGCATGTTTTAAGTCTGAAAAAAATGAAAGAATAACTGTAAGCGCTTGCAAATTATTGCAAAGCATGTTAAATTTTATATTGAATATTTTTTAGAATTGGGGAATCAAAGATGCATAAACAAGAAGTAACTATTTATGATGTTGCTCGTGAAGCTAAAGTTTCAATGGCTACGGTTTCACGAGTTGTAAATGGGAATAATAATGTACGGAAAGAAACACGCGATCGGGTAATGAAGGTCATTAACCGTTTGCACTACCAACCAAATGCTGTGGCACAAGGACTTGCTTCTAAAAGGACTACCACAGTAGGGTTGATTGTGCCTGATCTGACTAATCTATACTTTGCGGAATTATCAAAGGGAATTGATGATATTGCGCTTCTGTATAAATACAATATTATTATGACCAGCATAGAAAATCGTTTGATGAAAGAAGATCAAGCGATTCAGAGTTTACTTAACAAACAGGTTGATGGTGTAATTTATATGTCTAACCGTTTGCCTAGAGAGGCTGCAGACGCTTTTAAGCGGACAGATACCCCGGTCGTTTTAGCTGGCACAAAGGATAATAGAGAAGAATTCCCGTCTGTCACTATTGATTATAAGAAAGCCGATACTGAGGCTTTCAATTTAATGTATAACGATGGAAAAAAGAACTTAGCGTTAGTAATCGGTGATCCTAAAGCCGTGGTTAACGATGAAAATAGGATTCCGGCATACAAGCAATTCATGAAAGAACATAATTTAGGTGCTGGGCATGTTTATACTGGCATCAAGGACCATTCAGATGGCTATAATATCTATTCACAACTTGTGAAAGATGGAATCGATGGTGTCGTTGTAACGCGTGATATTACTGCCGTTGGTATTTTAAATTCAGCGATGGATGCTGGTAAGAAGATCCCAGAAGATTTAGAAATAGTAACGGCTAGTGCTACCCAAATTGCTTCCGTAGTTTGCCCAGCTTTAACTGCAATTAGACAACCACTGTATGATATGGGGGCTGTTGCAATGAGAATGTTGACTAAACTCATGAATAGTGAAAAAGTCGATAATATCCATATGGAATTACCGTATGAATTGTTAAAGAAGCAGAGTACTTTAAATCATTAATTTTTATGGCTCTGTGTCAATCGCTGGTGATAGAAAATTTAAAACAAGACTAAATTAATGAATAAAGGTTTAGTAAAGGAAGCCCTTAAGCTGCACAGCTTAAGGATTTTTCTTTGTAAACCGCATCTTTCTCTTCCAACTCATAAGAAGGATCTAAACTATGATCAATTTTTGTTTCTAAGACGAATTTTGTATTTGGCCTATTTTTATAATGTTCAAATAATTGGTCGAGTGACATAACATGTTCCCCGTTGTCATACTTTAGCTGATTGAGCGATTGAAAAGTATTTTGTGATACAATTGCAGGTGTATGAGTGACTCGTGAAAGGTCCTCGTCATGTGAGATAACTAAGACCCCATCTTCAGATAAATGAAGATCCAGTTCAACATAATCAGCACCGGAATCGAAAGCAGAGTTGTCACTCTGAATAGTTTCTTCAGGGTATTTGGTAGGATCGCCCCGGTGGCCGACTACGGTAAAACCGCTAGTTGTTAAAAAGATTAAGCTTAAAAAAAGAGCCAAAAGAAGATGGCTTTTAAATTTCATGTGTACACCTCTATCGCATAATACAATAGCATGGTTGTACATTTTTTCTATATATTCCAAATTTTTATTTCATTTAGGTGTGATTTAATGAGCGATAAATACGAAGCGTTAGATTTAATTGAAGAAATTACCCGCAACGATGGCAGTAAGTACTTTGAAATTTCTAATATTGATCAAAATGGGATTGCTGAACTCGCGGTTAACCATGGAATGATCAAAAATGTTAAAATTTTACAATTGAATATACCGCGTACCCAAGCTTTATTGACGTATGAAAAGTATATTAATGAGAATTATGACCTTGAAACCCTAACTAATGAGGATGATTGGAAACACCCTAAGTGGGTTGAATGGAAGAAACCTAAAGGAAAAGTTTTAGATGCTTACCACATGATTCTTAAATCCAATCGGATAGGTTAGAAAGCAGAAAGTATAAATGGAAACAATTCGAATTTTACATACAAATGACCTTCATTCACATTTCGAACATTTCCCTAAAATAGGGCGCTATCTTAAAAAAGCACAAGCCGATAAATCTGTAGATCAAGTTTATACTTTTGATGCGGGTGATTTTATGGATCGTTCACACCCGCTTACAGATGCTACAAAAGGCCAAGCTAATGTTAAGTTAATGAATAATTTTAACTACGATGCGGTTACGATTGGAAATAATGAAGGAATTTCTAATTCACATGAAGTTTTAGAACACTTATTTGACCACGCAAATTTTCCAGTGATTTTAGCGAATTTACGTGAGGAAGATGGCTCTATGCCTAAATGGGCCATCAAGGATAAAATTATTAATACCAAAAAGGGTACACGAATTGCCTTAATTGGATTAACAGCCGCTTATCCTATGTCTTATGGGCCTAATCACTGGCATATTATGATGTTAAAAGAAACAATGGATGATTTATTACCCAAATTAAAGGGCAAATACGATGTTTTGATTATGATTACGCATATTGGTTTAAATATGGATCGTTGGCTAGCTAAGAATTATCCTGGAATTGATCTAATCATCGGGGGTCATAGTCATGATTTGCTTAAAAAGGGTGAAGAAGATAATGGCGTCTGGATTACCCAAACAGGTAAATGGGGCAACTATGTTGGTGATATTAAACTTGAAATAAATGATCAACACTGTGTACAAAAAATTAGCCCTACAACTGTTCCTACGGCTTCTATGCCGGCTAAGTCGGGGGATAACGCCATCATTCAAGGTTACCGTGATAAGGGTAAGGAATTATTAAAAGCCCATAAAGTTGCTGATTTACCTGAGAAGTTTGCGGATGATAAGGAAGCTGCAATCCAGGCTTCCTTGGACGCAATTGCTGATTTTGCTGGGACTGATATTGCTATGCTCAGTTCAGGTTTGTTTTTAGTACCTTTTAAGAAAAGAATCTTGACTAAGTATGATTTGCAAAAAGCATTGCCACATTCAATGCATGTAGTGCGTTCTACCTTAAAGGGTAGTGATCTGTGGCGTTTAGTTATGGAAATTGAAAAAAATCGGCATTATCTAGATCATTTTCCCTTAAAAGGTATGAGTTTCAGAGGGAAAATATTTGGACAGATGTATTATAAAGGAATTAAATTTGATCCGCGTACACGAATTGTGTATGTTAATGGCAAAGAAATTGATCCTAATAGGGAATATCAGATAGCTGGATTAGACCATTATATTTTGGTACCATTTTTCCCCACTTTAGCAATTGTGGGTGAAAATAAATTTTTATTTCCGCAATTCTTACGTGAAGTCGTAGGTAATTACTTAGCTAAAAAGTATCCGGTGAACGCAAGAAGTGAATCAAATGACACAAAATACTAAAAATAAAGACTTAAAGGATAAAAAAGAACCTTCTGCTGATAAGAAGGAAAATCGATTTCAAAAAGAGCAACCTATTAGACATCCATTGGCTAAAGTTGTCCAAGATGATGATCAATTAAAAATTAATGACCAATTATATAAAATTTTAGTTAATAAAAATGATGCAATTGATGTAGAAACTTTACGTAAAAAATATGATCCTTACTTGGACCAATATGATTTTTTAGTAGGTGATATTTCTAGTGATCACTTGCGTTTAAAAGGCTTTTATAAGGATATTGTGCGCACAGCAATTGATCGCAAAGAACAGGCAATTGCGGATTATTTAACTGAATATTGTAATCCTGGTGGAGCCTATTTTGTTTTGCAATTACTTAGTCCAGAACATCATTACACCGCGCATACACGTAAAGGACGTGAACATACACGTGGACGTCGCAGGCAATATTCTAGAAGAAAAAGCAATTACAATAATAATTTTAAAAAGCGTAAAGTTCATAAAACTAGGTTTAAAAAGAAAAAGACAGTTGCAGTTAAAAAAGAACAGGGACATCATCATTCCTTTGTAATTAAGAAAAGAAAGGGCGGTAATTAGTGAAAGATTACAGCTTATTTTTAATAGACCTTGACGGCACTATTTATCGTGGAAAAGATACTGTTGAGTCTGGAGTTAGGTTTGTTCACCGCCTCGATAAGGCTAATAAAAATTACTTATTTTTAACTAATAACACGACAAGAACACCGCAAATGGTGGTAGATAAATTGCACGGCCATGGTGTAGATACAGATATTGCTCATATCTATACACCAAGTATGGCAACAGCAAGTTATATTCTTGAAAAATCTCATAAAAAGAAGATTGGTATTTATATTATTGGCCAGATAGGATTATGGCGTGAACTGTTAAAACACCCGGAGTTTGAGTTAAATGAAAAGAATCCAGATTACGTTATTGTTGGTATGGATACAGATTTAACTTATCACAAGGTTCGAGTTGCAACTTATGCAATTCGTCATGGTGCGACTTTTATTGGTACTAATGCCGATATGAACCTGCCAACGGAGGATGAATTAATTCCTGGTAATGGTTCCCAATGTGTTATGATCGCCGCTGCTAGTGGCCAAAAACCGCTGTATATTGGTAAACCAGAATCAATTATAGTCAATATGGCTTTAGCTAAAGTAGGTTATACTAAATCTAAATCAGTTTTAGTTGGCGATAATTATGATACAGATATTAAGGCTGGATTTAATAGCCAGGTTGATCAGCTACTTGTATTAACTGGTGTAACTAAAGCAAAGGATATAAAAGGGAAAAGGCAGCCAACTATTTTGGTTAATAATTTGGATGAATTTGAGTTATGAGTAAAAGAAATAACGTTTTTGCTATTATTTATCATTTTATTTTTGCACTTACAAGTAGTGTAGTTGGTGCAATTATTGCTAGTTGGCCATTGCTTGCCGTATTTATTTTAGTTCAGAAGACTAACGAAACGGTTAACATGTCATTGCCCAAAATTATGCATAATTATAACCAGCTAATGTGGTACTTGGTATGGCCATTTAAAAAGAAATTGAAGATGGATAACTTTCCAACTTCTAGCATGGCAGCACAACATTTTGCTGACGTGAAAAAGTTGCTTGTTTTGGCTATCATTGCATTTCTTTGCTGTTTTATTATTTATCTTGTTGCAAAAAGACAAAAAAATAAGAAATTATTAAAATTAGATAAAACATGGGCTTTACTATTTTTACTGTTACCAATAGCAATATTACCGTTTGCTTTAACTAATTTTGATAGTTTCTTTGTTGTATTTCATCATTTGCTTTTTACTAATAGCGATTGGTTGTTTAATCCGGACACTGATCCTATAATTAATGTTTTGACAGAAGGCTTTTTTGCATCCTGTTTTGCAGTAGCTGGTATTATTTACGAATTGTATTTTGCTGAGAAATTATTACAGCGTTAAAAAAGGAATCCCATTAATGGGATTCCTTTTTAGTTTCTATATGCTTTTTCAAAGCAACAATAGCAATTGGAACAACTGATATAAAGATTATAGCTACAATTATAATGGCAAAGTGATCTTTTATAAGAGGGATGTTACCAAAATAAAATCCAATTATAGAGAAAAGCCCTGTCCACAGTAATCCACCGACAATGTTGTACGTAATGAATTTTCCATAATGCATTTTGCTGCTTCCAGAAATAAATGGAACAAATGTCCTGATGAAAGGAACAAACCTTCCAACAACAATGGTAATTGGACCATGCCGTTCAAAGAATCTTTCTGCAGCTAATCTGTTCTTTTGGTTAATCAGTTTATTAAACCAGGCGTGTTTTTCACCCGCTCTGGTAAACCAAGCCCCGATTTCATAATTGACACTATCACCAAGGATAGCGGCAATCGAAACGACTAGATAAATTAGCCAAATGTTTAATTGGTAACGCGGATTAGCTGCCATTGCACTAGCAACGAAGATTAATGAATCTCCTGGCAATAATGGGAAAATAACCATTCCTGTTTCAATAAAGATGATTGCGAAGAGAATTAAGTAGGTCCAGTTGCCAAATTGATTTACAATTGTGACTAAGTGGCCATCAATGTGAAGAATGAAGTCGATTATAGCCATGTTTTCTCCTAAATACTGGTTGAATGGATTGTTAACGTTTTTTCTGGGAAAAGTTTGCGCATAATTGCATTAATTGCAATTTGTGCTTCACCAAAACCTAAACCAATTAAAGGAACGCGGTCTTCGTAATCAATAGCATCGCCTATTGCATAAATTCCGGGGACATTAGTATTCATTTCAGGGCCGACAGTAATATGGGTTCCCTTGAGATTGACTCTCCAATTTCGTACAAAGCGATTATCAGCTCGAAAACCATAAGCAACTATAATTTGGTCAAATTTTTGGTAATTAATTTCTGATGAACCAGTTTCCTTAAGTTCAACAGTAAGCTGATTATCCGATAAAGATATCTTTTTGGGAAGATAAGGAGTTAAAATTTCAACATTTTTTAATTTTTTTAACTTATTGACGTTAGATTCTAGTCCACGAAATTCTTTTCGCCTGTGAATTAATTTGACTTGGCTTCGGTTGGCTAATTCGACTGCCCAATCGAGAGCAGAATCACCTCCACCAAAGACACCCACTGTTTGATTTGCATATTTATTTGGATCATTTATATAGTAGTGAACCTTTTTTTCAATTTCCTGATTCATTTTTAGAGGAAATTTTTTTGGCTTAAAAGAACCTGTCCCTGTGGCAATAATGACAGTTTTAGTTAAAAATTCATTATCAATATGAAAACCATCATCCAATTTTTCAATTTTATTGACCCGGTGATTTAATTTAATTGTGCTTTTATTTAAAATATTGTTTTTGAGACGTTTAATTAATTCGGTACCGGTAATTGTGTTAAAAACTGGTATATCAAGGATTTTTTTAAATGGGTAAAGTAATTCGGGTTGACCACCAACAGTTGCTAGTGAGTCGAATATAATAGTTTTTAAGCCGTGTAAGTGTGCAAAATTGGCAGTAAATAAGCCAACTGGACCGGCACCTATGATAGCTAAATCAAATTTTTTAATAATAAAAAACTCCCTTCTAAATACTAATATACCAACTTTAACACGAATTTATGTAATAGGCATTTTTAAAATTTATAATGAAAAGCACTTGCAAAAGGGCGGTAAAGTTGGTAATATAATTAACTGTCGCCGGTGAGGCTAAGGAGTTAACCAAGCA